>JBBIIL010000009.1:9342-47199 GCA_037446495.1 Chloroflexota bacterium
CGCCGTGCCTCGGGGCGGCCAAGCCTACGAGCCCTCCATCTCGGCGGACGGCTCGGTCGTGGCGTTCACATATCGCCCGCCCGCCGGGCTGGCGGCGACACCCGTGTCGGTGCTGGTCTGGGACCGCGCATCGGGCCAGACGCTGGTGGTCTCCCACCCTGCCGACCGCGCCGAGCTTGACCGAAGCCGCGAGCCGGCGGTGTCCGGGGACGGCCGCTACGTCGCGTTCACCTCGGACGACGTGAGCCTCGTCCCCAACGACGGCAATGGCGCCCAGGACGTCTTCCGCTACGACCGTCGCTCTGGAAGCGTGGACCTGGTGAGCGTGGCGCTCAAGGGCGGCAGCGCGCCGAACGGCAGCTACGGCCCGTCCATCTCGGGGGACGGCTCGCGGGTTGCGTTCACCTCGCTGGGCGGCTCGTACCTGGTGCCGATGGGTCTGAGCGAGCTGGCACAGGTGTTCGTCCGGGACATGAGCGCTGGCACGACGTCACTGGTCAGCGTGGCCGCCGACGGGAGCGCCCCCAGCGCAACCTCGGGCCAGACGTCCATCTCGGACGACGGCCAGTTCGTGGCCTTCTCCTCGCAGGCCAGCAACCTCGTTGCCGGGTTCAGCCCGGCCCAGACCGCGCCGGTGGAGGTCTTCCGACGGGACCTCGCACAGGGCGTCACGGTGCTCGTCTCGGCCCAGGGCGACGGAAGCCCGAACCCTGCGGCGTCAGCCCTGCCCTCGATCTCTCGCGACGGGCGAATGGTCGCCTATGCGACCATTGGCACCTTCGTCCCGGGGACAATCGCCGAGCGCCGAACCACAACGATCCTGCTCCGTGACGTGACGGCCGGGGCCACCGTCCTGATCACCGTGAACCTGTCGGGCTCCCCCAGCCAGTCGTACAGCCTCGGGCCCAGAGTGGCCGGACTGGGACGGTATGTGGCCTTCGCCTCGACCGGCGCCGATCTGGTGGCGGGCGACACCAACCAGCTGGGCGACGTCTTCATCCGCGACATGCCGCCGCTGCCGAGGCTCAACCCGCCGACCGTGGACTTCGGAACGTTTGCGGTGGGGGCAGCGCCCTCGAACGCCGCGGCGGTGCTCATGAACGCCGGTTGGGGTCCCATGACGATGAAGCCCGCGACGGTGTCCGGCAGCAACGCTGGCGACTACAGCGTCCTCGCCGACGGCTGCAGCGCCGCCACTCTGTACAGCGGCGAGGCGTGCACGGTCACGGTGGGCTTCGGGCCCACGCAGCCCGGCACGCGGACGGCGCAGCTGCAGATCCCGGTGAACGCCCCCGGCTCACCGGCCGTGCAGCAGCTGACCGGCCGCGGATCGCAGGCCAGGATCACCCTGGACCCGCCCATCGGGCCCCAGGGGATCGTGGTGGTGGCGACTGGCGACCACTTCCCGGCCAACTCCCAGGTCCAGCTTTCCTGGAGCGTGGGCATCACGCCCGGTCTGCCCGTGGTGAAGGCCGACGCGAGCGGTCACTGGCAGATCCAGGTGCTGGTGTTCCATCACGACATCGTCGGGCCGCGGAACCTCGTTGCCACGTCGGTCGGCGGCCCCGCGTTCCCGACGGTGGCGGTCCCGATGCTGGTCACGGTCCGCAGCGTCGGGCCGCCGGGCTTCGGGAACGGTGGGTCGCCCAACGGTCCGCTGACGCTGCTGTTCCGGGGGTGAGGGGATGACCGGCCAGCCGATGATGTGCTCGCGCTGCGGGTACGCCAACACGCCCGGTGACCATTTCTGCGGTTCCTGCGGGGCCTTCCTCGAGTGGGAGGGCACGCCCCCCGAACCGGGCGCCCCGCCTGCCCAGGTCGCCGGAGCGACCGCTGGCCCCGCCACCGCTCCCCCTGGCGCGTCGGTCGGCGCGGCGCCCCTGCCCGCCGCCTCGCCCACGGTTGACCACGCCGCCGAGGGCCTGCTGCGCTGCCCGGCCTGCGGCATCGCGAACGCCGCCTCGCGCACCTTCTGCCAGACCTGTGGCGCCAAGCTGACGCCCGCCGCAAGGATCTCCAGCCGCTCACGTGACGAGATCGCCGCCGCGGTCGTCTCGGCGCCGGTGGCCGCGCCACCGCCGGCCGTTCCGCGCACATCCCCCGGCGCGCTGACACCGCCCGGTGCCGGAACGAGTGTGACCGCACCGCAGGCCAAGGGGAGCGGACTGCCCGGCTGGGTGTTCGCCGTCATTGCGCTCGGCGTGCTGGTGGGCGTCGCGGCCGTCGTGGGCTCGCAGCTGCTCAAGGGCAGTGGCCCCGCCTCGATCGCGTCCGAGGCTCCCACGCCCAGCGGCCCGGCTGCGGCCGCGTCCGGATCGGCCGGGAGCTCGGCGGCCCCTGCATCGGCAGCGGCGTCGGGACAGGCGGCTGGACCCACGCCCACGCCGCTCACCCCCAAGCCCCTCAAGCTCACGGGCGCCAGCGCCTCCTCGGTCGCCGGCGGCAACACGGCCAAGTACGGGCCCCAGCTCGCGATCGACGGAAGCCTCAAGACCAGCTGGCAGGAGGGCTCGACGGTCGAGAAGGGGGAGTGGATCGAGGTCAGCTTCGACCCGTCCACCGTCACCGCCGTGGTGATCCGCAACGGGTTCCAGGCGAGCACCGCGCTCTACAAGGGCAATCTGCGACTCAAGGACGTGCTGGTCGCGGTTGACGGCGGAACCCCCAAGGCGGTCCGGCTGGCGGACACGCAGAACGCCCAGGCGATCGACCTCGGTCAGGTCGCGGGCGCAACGACCGTCCGGATCACCATCGTCACGACGTACCCGTCGGTGAAGACCGCCGTGAGCGGCACGCCGTTCAATGACGCCGCGGTGAGCGAGATCGGCGTCCTGGGGATCAAGGGCGGATGACGCAACAGACGGGGTCGACACCCCTTGACAGGGTCGTATGCTGCGCTGCATGTCGGGGGTGACGCGTCCTGCTGCCGGTGACGGCCGATGAGTGCCATCGGCTCGTGGCTGGCGCGCGCCATCGCCGCGCTGGGCGGACCCCAGACCGCTGGCGTCGTGCTGGTGGCCGGCCTCGTGATGGGCGGGCTGGGTGGGGCGGCGATCACGCTCAACGCCCAGCACGGTGGCTCGTCTGCCGCCGGCACCGTCAACGTCTACCCGTGTCCGAACCAGGGCCCCTCGCTGCAGACGATCGCGAACGGCCAGCAGCTGCTCGTGACCGGGCGCCTGGCCGACGATTCGTGGGTCCGGATCCACCTGCCAACGCCCGGACGGACCGAGGGCTGGGTCGAGGCCGGGCCGCTCACCGTCAACGGCTCCATCGACTCGCTGCCCGTGGCCACGTGCGCTGCGGAGGCAGGCGCGCCGGCGCCCGCGGTCCTGCCGGCGGAGTCGTTCACGGCCATCGTCAACGCCACCCCGTCGCCGGGACCGACGCTCGGATCGTCGCCCTCGCCCTCGCCGCCGCCCCCGCCCTCCGCCGCTCCCTCGCCGACGCCGAATGCCGGCCCCGCCCTGGCGAGCCTGGCCGCCTCGTCCAGCACGATCAGCTACGACCAGGGCGCCTACTGCACGACGGCCGTCAAGTCGGCCACCATCTCGGTCCTCGCGAGCGACACCGCAGGCGTGGCCTCGGTCGCGCTGCTGTGGCGTGAGCCGGGTGCCGCCTCGTACGTCCAGACCGCGATGGCCCGGACCAGTGGCACAGCCGCGAGCGGAACCTGGCAGGCCACGCTGAACAGCTCGGCGAACGGGATCACCCAGGCCGGCACGCTGGCGTATTACGCGGTGGCGACGGATTCGGGCGGGGCGACGAGCAGGATCCCGTCGAGCGGCGCGCGGACCATCACGGTCGCGGTCTGCGCGAACAAGGGACCCACGATTTCCGCGGCATCGTCCAGTTCCGGGTCATCGCTGTCCTGGGACCCGCTGGGCGTCGCCTCGTGCCAGACGGCCACCAACATCACGGCGGCGGTCTCGGACGTGGACGGCGTCAAGGCCGTGACGCTGTTCTTCCGTCGACCTGGAGACTCGGCGTGGGCTTCCAAGCCGATGGACAACGCCACGGTTCCCGGCAAGTGGTACGCGAACCTCGACACACTGGGGGACAAGATCACCATCCCAACACCGCCCACAGGGAGCCTCGCCTGGTACATCAAGGCGGTCGACTCCAAGAACGTCGCGAGCCAGACGCGGACGTCGTCCATCACGATCAGGCGGTGCGACAGTCCTGCTGTCGTGTTCGTCAACGCCGTCGGGACCTCGTACACGTTCTGCCCGCAACCGCCGAGCAACACGACATCGGTGGATCTCAGGTGGACCTTCAGCATCGCCGACCCAGACACCATCTCGAGCGCGACGCTGACCTTCAAGATCGTCAACGGCGCGAACCCGGCGCACACCTACGCTCAGACGGTGAGCGTCAAGGTCGCCGGCCAGCGCTTCTCGGTGGGCTCCGCGGCGCTCGACGGCAACACCTTCTACGGAAGCAACCTGGTGACCTGGACGATCACGACGACGGACCAGTACGGCGGTACGTCCTCCGTGTCCAGCAAGGGGACCGTCATGATCCAGGTCTGCTGACATGACCCGCGTCGCCTCGCTCCTGCCCAAGCTCGTGCTGTTCGCCCTGTCGGCGCTGCTCAGCGGCTTCATCGCGTCCGTCGTCGTCAACGCCACCGCGAACAACGCGCCCGTGTCCACCGTGGGCACGGCGCCCGCCTACCTGCTGGCTGGCCCGGACACGCCCTCGGGCACCAACGTCCCGCTGGCGTTCAACGTCGTGCCCAGCGGCTCGCCCACGCCCCTGGCCACGCTCACGCCCGACCAGCTGCAGGCGGCCTCGAAAGCGCTCATCGGCGCCAAGCCGGCCAAGTGGGTCAATCCCACCGGATTCCCGCGCGTGACGCCGATCACCCAGTTCGACGGCGGCCCGCTGCAGGGCTACAACTGCACCCTGGCCTCGGGCGCCATGCTCGCGCGTCTCGCCACCGGGATCGTGACCGATGGGTCAACGCTCCGCTCGCTTCAGGCGAAGCAGACGGGCGGCACCAGCCTCAACGACCTGGCGCAGGCGCTATGGCACGGCTACGGCGTCAGCTACAACTACGGTCTCGTCAGCTTGCCATCGCTCAAGTCGCTGCTCCAGGCGGGCTATGGCGCGGTGACGCAGGGCGTCTACGGTCAGGTGCCGGTCCCGCTGCGCCTTCAGAAGGACTTCACCGGCGGCCACGCGATCTACCTCGACGGCTACTACCCGGGCGACGCCAGCCACAACATCCCCGAGGCCTACTACGTGATCGACCCGCTCGGGCGCCCGTACGCGGGCTACGAGGGCGACTGGTGGCCGGCCCAGGTCGTGGACCAGTTCCTCACCGCGTTCTCCGGCGGCGACCGCGCCTCCGCGATGTGGGCCTTCCCGCCGGGCGGGACGCCACCCGCGGTGGTCAACCCTGACGTCCTGCCGATGCCGGCTGACCCGCCGTCGTCCGAGTCTCCCTCGGCCTCGCCGCCGGCGTCCGAGTCGCCCTCGCCGTCCGCCTCTGCGTCGGCGTCCGCGTCGCCGCAGGTCTCGGGCTCGCCCGAGCCGTCCGGATCGAACCCGCCGGGCTCCATGCCGCCCTACGCCAACCCTATCTTCGCGGGCAACGAGGTGGTCTCCGCCGCGGTCCTCCAGGAGGTGGCCCACGCGCAGGACGGCGGCGTCCTGCTCCTGCCGTTCCTCGACGTCTGTCTTCAGAACCCCAAGCCGCCCGGTTGCCCCACCGGCATCGAGGCCACGGTCACGCTCCACGTGGCGCCCGCGGTGATCGCTGCGCTCGGGCCAACGATCCACGTGCTGTTCGTGGACTCGCCCACGTCGAACGTGGCGATCGTCGGCTTCACCGTGGACCCGCCGGCGGCGTCGGACGTTCGTTTCTGGGAGGTGGGCCGCAGCCCCTCGTCCGTGCACTCGGCGTCGGCGATGAGCACCGCCGAGATCGACGGCTCGACCGTCGTCCTCGCGCGCCTCGACGTGGCGGCGAACACCGAGTACCAGTTCCAGGCCGTCGCCGGCAGCGGGACCGCCGCGGCGGTGAGCCCGGTCGGGGACTTCACGACCGGGGCGGGCGTCGCGCAGTTCGACGTGACCGTCGGGTCGGCGCCGTCGCCCAGCTTGGGCCTGGGGACCGGCTACTCACCGTACCTCCACGTGCCGCAGGGGGCGCTGGTGCCGCCGCTCATCCCGCTGGCATCCGCCGCCGCGTGCTCCAGCACCGGCATGTTCAACGGCGTGTCGTTCTGCCTGGACCCGGTCACGGCCGTGACGCTCGCGTCCTGCACGCAGGCCACCGTGGCCTACGCGCTCGACGGCCTGCCCGCGGTGGGCGTGGTCGTGCGCGCGTACCCGCAGGGGGGGAGCGGCGGCGTGGGCGGCGTGGTGGAGGCAACCGGGCCTGCGCCGTCCGGCACGCTCCAGATTGGCTGCCTCACGTCGGGGCTCACCTACACGGTGGCGCTGTCCGCGCAGGGCGACGACCATGGTGTGCTGGCGCAGCGAACCATCAGCGTCCCCTAGGCCAGAGCGGCACCCGGACCTGGCGCCCCGCCCAGCGCGGGCGCGTCGGGCCGTCCCGCGCTGAAACCCTGCGCCCTCTGCCGCCTCAGCCGGTGTTCTGGAGGCCTGCTGCGACCCCGTTGATCGTGGCGCCCACCACCAGGCGGAGCGCGGCGGCCTCGGAGGGCGCGAGGTCCGGGTTCCGGAGCCGCCCCAGCAGCTCCACCTGCACGGCAGAGAGCGCGTCCACGTACGGGTTCCGCAGCTCGATGGCGCGGGCGAGGGCGGGGTGGTCCGCGAGCAGCGTCGTGCGCCCGGTCACGAGCGCGAGGAGCCGGACCGAGCGGGCGTGCTCGGACTCGATCAGGGCGCGGATCGCGGTCGCCTCCGGCCCCGAAGCGAGGTCCGCGAAGCGGCGGAACGTGCCCATGTCGGCCTTTGCGAGCGAGAGCTCTGCGTTGTCGAGCACGGACGCGAAGAACGGCCAGTGGCGGTAGACGTCCGTGAGGTGGTCCACCATCTCGCGCCCGCCGCGGGCGGTCACCGCCTCGAGCGCCGTGCCCAGTCCGTACCAGCCCGGCAGGTTGGCGCGGGCCTGCGACCAGGCGAAGACCCACGGGATCGCCCGCAGCGAGGCCAGCTCCTCGCCGGGCGACTTGGGCTGCGCATCACTGCCGGCACCCGGCCGCGACGATGGCCGCGAGCCCAGCCCCAGCCCCGCGATCAGGTCGATGGGCGTGGCCGCGCGGAAGAACGCCGGCAGGCCGGGCAGCTCCACGAGGGCCCGGTACGCGGAGCGCGAGATGGCGGACAGCTCGGCCATGGTGATCGCGCCGCGCGCGGCCGCGGCCGCGACCGCGCGCTCATGCTCGGGCGTGGACGCCAGGAGGACCGCAGCCGTGACCTGCTCCAGGTGCCGCTCGGCGACGGCCGCGTCCGCGTAGTGGGCGGCGATGACCTCGCCCTGCTCGGTGAACTTGAGGCGCCCGTCCACGCTGCCCGGCGCCTGTGCGAGGATGGCCCGGTTGGCCGGCCCGCCGCCGCGCCCGATGGCACCGCCCCGGCCGTGGAACAGCGTGAGCGTGACGCCGTGCCGGCGGGCGACGGCGACGAGCGCCTCCTGCGCTCCGTACAGCAGCCAGTTGGCCGCGAGGAACCCGCTCTCCTTCGACGAGTCCGAGTAGCCGAGCATGACCTCCTGGGCGTCGCCGCGCGTCCGGAGGTGCTCCCGGTACGCCGGGTCCGACAGGAGGGTGTCGAGGAGCGGCCCCGCGCCTTCGAGTGCCTCGGCGGACTCCAGGAGGGGGACCACGTCGAGGGCGGGGACCAGCGCGGGCAGGTCCCCGAGCGTCGGAGCCGGGGTGCGGAACGGGCTGACCTCTGCGGCGCGCTGGGCCAGGCTGAGCACGCGGCGGACGTCGTCGGGGCTTGTGGTGAACGAGATGACGTACCGCCGACAGGCCTCAACGCCCACCCGGGCCTGGAGCCGCGCCATCGCTCGGAACGTCGCCAGCACCTCCTCGGCCGTGACGCCGGCAGCGACCTCCACCTCGGGTGCCGCGCCCTGGTCGAGGGCTGCCTCCGTTGCCCGGTGGATGTCGGCGTGCTGGCGGATCTCGAGCGAGGCGAGATGGAACCCGAACGTGGCGAGCTGCCAGCGGAGGTCCGCGACCTCGCCCCAGGCCACCCGGCCGAGACCGTCGGCGACGAGGGCGTCGGCGAGGACCACGAGCTCGGCATCCAGCTGGGCTGGGTTGAGATAGCCGCCGGCGTGCGGGGCCGTCTCCCCGATCAGCGCGGCGCGGGTCCGCCTGAGGCGCTCGGCGATCGCGCCCATGCGCTGGCGGTAGGGCTCGTTGGGGAATCGGCCGCGCATCTGGCGCACCGTCTCGGGCAGCTCCTCGGCATCGCGCGCCAGTTGGCTGTCGATCGCGCGGTCGAGGCGATCCGCGGGGATGCGGGCCGCCAGGGCGCCCATCAGCCGCGTCGCCACCGCCTCGTAGCCCCGCAGTAGGTGCTCGATCTGGAGGCGCGCCGCCTGGAGCGTGACGTCCGCGGTGACGCCGGGATGCCCGTCACGGTCCGCCCCGATCCACGATCCGAAGCGCAGGATGGCCGGGACCTCCGGGCGCCGCGTCCCGCTGCGGCCCGCGTCGGCCGCAACCGCGCCTGGGTCGGACCGGCCGGAGCTCGGCGCCGGGTCGAGCGCCCGGTCTGCGGCACGCTGGAACCGCGGCACGACCGTGAACAGGACGTCATCGAAGATCGCGAGCGCCGAGCGCACCTCGTCGAGCGGCGACGGACGCGCGGTGCGCAGGTCTGCGGTGTGCCACAGGAGCGTGATCTCCTCGCGCAGGCGCCGGCGCACGTCTGCGTCCTCGTCGGGCGTGATGAGCGGGTCGTCGAACAGGTCCAGCAGTCGGCGGACGCGCCGCTGGGCCTGGAGCAGCGTGCGGCGGCGCGCCTCGGTGGGGTGGGCGGTCAGCACCGAGTGGACCACCGTCCGGCCGAGGAGCGCCCGCACTGCGGTCGGGTCGTGGTTCGCCCGCAGCAGGTCCACGGCCTCGCGCAGGGATTCATCGACCCCGCGGCCGCGGGCACGTCGAGCGAGCGCCCGGAGCGTCCGGATCCGCTGGCGCTCCTCGGCCAGGTTGACGAGCTGGAAGTACAGCGTGAACGCCTTGGCGACAGCCGCCGCCTGGGCAGTGTCGAGCGCCGCGAGGTCGGCGGTCAGGCGGGCGCGCTCGGCGTCGCGGGCGTCGTTCGAGAGGGGGTCGCCGCGCCGCAGGGCGATGGTCCGGCGGCGAAGGTGCTCCACGGTGGCGAACAGCTCGGGCCCGGCCTGCTCCGCGATGACCTGGCCGAGAAGCGCGCCCAGGAGCCGGACCTCGCGCGTCATCGGGTCACGGGCACGCCCCAGCCCCGGGCCCGGCGGCTCCGCTGCGACGGCGCTGAACCGGGCCTCCGAGACGCGCGGGCTGGTGGGCCGCGGAACGCGGGCGGCTCGAGCAGGCACGTGGCACAGGATATGGCCCCAGAACGCGCGCTCCAACGCCCCGCTGGGTTACGGTTCGACTGCAAGGGCACCGTCCCGCTACCGGACCGAAACCGACGAAGGTAGCGAGGACGCCTAGGCTTGGGGCTGCAATGGCGAACACCGACACGGACGACGAAGCCACCCCCGCGGGAGCCCAGGGTCACCAGGACCCGGTCCCCGAGGCTGCGACTGCCTCCGACCTGATCGGCACGCCGGTCCCCGTCCCGCCCGATGCGCCCCGGGACCCCGTTGCGGAGCTGCGATTCCTGCATCAGATCCTTCGCCTCGCCACCACGGCCCGGACCTGGGAGGAACTGCTCGAGACGGTGGTTGACGGAACGCGGGACGCGCTCCACGCATCTGTGTCGAGCCTGTACCTGCTCGACCGGGACGGGGAACAGCTGACCCTGGCCGCGACCAACGGCCTGGACCGCCACCACATCGGGCGGGCGAAGGTCAGGCTGGGCGAGGGGATCACGGGGCGCGTTGCAGCCAGCCGCCAGCCCATCGCCATCCCGAACGTCGGCGCTGACGACCGCTTCCTCTGGGTGCGCGGCCTCGACCAGCGCCGCTTCATTGCGTCGATGCTGTCGGTGCCGCTCACCTGGCGCGACCAGGTGGTGGGTGCGCTCAACATCCAGACCGAGGCGCAGCGCCTGTTCACCGACGAGGACGTCGCGCAGCTTTCGGCCATCGCGGACCTGCTGGCCGGGATCGTCGAGAAGGGCCGCCTCCAGCGCGAGGCCGAAGCGCAGGTCGTCGCGCTCCAGGCGCTCGACCACGCCCGCTCCGAGCTCATCGCGCTCGTCACCCACGAGCTCCGCACCCCGCTCGCGGTCGTGCGCGCGTACACGGACCTGCTGTCCGAGGAGCCGCCGCTCGACGGCCGCACGTCGCGGGACCCGGTGCGTCGGGCCACCCGCGCCGCATGGCACACCGGCACCCTCGAGCAGGTCGAGCGGCTCGACCGCCTGGTGGACGCCATCCTGGAGTCTGTCCGCGTGGTGCCCGACCAGCCGGCGGACCTCCACACGATCGACCTCCAGGCGGTGGTCGCGGAGATGCTCGCCGACGTCGCGCCGCTGCTGCACCGCCACCAGTCGCGGCTGGGGACCACCCGACCGCTGTCGGTGGTCGCGGACGCGGCGAGGCTGCGGCAGGTGCTGGAGCACCTGCTGGAGAACGCGGTCAAATACGCTCCTCCTGAGACCCGGATCGAGCTCGACTGGTCGCTCGTGGAGGGCGTCGCCCGGATCGGCGTGTCCGACGAGGGCCCGGGCATCCCGCCCGAGTGGCGGGAGCGCATCTTCGAACCCTATTCACGCCGCGAGACGAACACCGCGCGCGGGTCCGGGATCGGGCTCTACGCGGCGCGTCGGCTGGCGGAGTCAATGGGCGGTCGGCTGTGGTGCGAGCCTGCACCCAGCGGTGGGGCGCGGTTCGTCCTCGCCCTGCCCGCTGCAGCCGCCGTCTGAGGAAGGAAGGACCCACGTGATCGGAACCCGCCCGCTGCGCATCCTGGTCGTGGACGACGATCCCGCCATGGTCGGCGCCATCACCGCCCTCGTCGGCACCGAGGGCCACCAGGTGATCACCGCCTACGACGGCCTCACCGCCGTGAAGCGCTTCCGCGAGGAGCGGCCGGACCTCGTCCTGCTCGACCTCGCCATGCCGGGGCCGGACGGCTTCACCGTCATCGGCCAGCTGCGGGCGTCGGGCAACGTGCCCGTGCTGGTGGTCTCGGGCGAGAGCGCCGAGGCGGCGAAGGTCAAGGCGCTCGGCATCGGGGCGGACGACTATCTCGTCAAGCCGTTCGGCAAGCAGGAGCTGCTGGCGCGCATCTCGGCGGTCATGCGGCGCGTGGACCTCGCCGGGTCCGGCCGCGGCGCAGGTGACGGCGCCCCCGGGCTGCTCACCGCCGGCTCCCTCACGCTGGAGCCCGCGCGCCACGAGGCGCGCGTCGGCGCGCTCGCCCTGGGCCTCACGCCCACCGAGTTCCGCCTGCTCGAGGCGCTCGTCCGTGCTGGCGGCGACCTGGTTCCGCACCATCGCCTGGCCCGTGCCGGCTGGCCGGCCGAGCCGGATCCCGACCTGCTCTGGCTCAAGCCGCACCTCGCGCGCCTGCGCTCCAAGCTCGAGGCCGTGGGCGGGCCCCGGATCGTGGCCGTCCGGTCGGTCGGCTACCGCATCGAGGCCGACGAGCGAGCGTAATGGGCGATCCCGGGCGCTCAAGCCCGCGCCCGACCCTCCTGCCGACTCCCGCCCTTCGTCCCGTCCCAGCAAGTCACCCAGCAGCGGCGATGGCCTGCAACCCGGTTGGGCTGGCAGGCTGGAGCGCGCCCTCTCGCAACGGCAACGTTTCGGATCATCCGAACAGCACGACGACCGAACGCCGCCGTCCGCGCCTCGACGCCTGTCGAGCGGCGGTTCGGACCCGGCGGAGCGCCGCTTCTGCAGCGGCGCGATCGGCACAACTGCCGGGCATCCCCTCGAGGGCCGGAACGATGGACTTCGGCGCCCTGCTGTTCGGATGATCCGAAAGGCGCCCGGCGAGTCGCCAGCCGACGACGGAAACGCCCCGCGCCACCCCGTTCGGCGGATCAGCCCGGCTGAGCCGCCAGCCGCTGATCACAACGGGAATCGAAACGGCCCCGGGGCGTGACCGGGGCCGTGTCGTTGCCGAGAGCGGCGAGGCGCTAGGCGGTGGCCACCAGCGCACGGCCACGGGCGTCGTGCGCTTCGTTCGCGCAGCCGACCTTGCAGCCGCGGGCGTCGCGGCCGCCCATCGGGGCGAAGTGGTACCAGGCCGAGACGCCGTTGCTGCTGCTGCGCTCGAGGCGGCAGCCGCAGGCCGAACACGTCACCGGGCCGCCGGCCGTCTGACCGGACGTCCCATTGGAGTCGAAGACCGGGTACGTCATTGGGCGCTTGTCCTCCCGTTTCTGGCGAGCGGCTCGACCGGACCGTCGTCTGCCGTCCGCTGCAGGTGTGGCCAGTGAAACGGGCTGCATCGTGCGCCCGCCGTGTTGAGGCGGCGGCACCGGGGGGGCGTCAGGCCGGTTGCGTTTCGGTTGCGCCGACCGGCGATGGGGACGGAGTCGGCATGACGGGCGTCGGGTTCTGGCGAGGCCCGCTAGGCGTCGGCTCCCGGCACGTCCAGCACGCCGGCGTGCCGAACGATCCAGCCCGCGGTCGTGCCCTGGAGGAGCAGCGTGATCAGCACGATCCCGTAGACGCCGCCCGCGATGAGGTCGCGCTGCGGGAGCTCGGGCGGCAGTGAGAGCACGAGGGCGATGGCGATGGCGCCGCGCAGGCCCGCCCAGAACATCACGTGCAGGTAGCCAGTGGGCATCGGGGCCCGGCCGCCGCGGGCCAGCAGGCGGCCACCCACGCCGATGAGGCCGTACACGACCGCCGCCCGCGCCGCCGTGATCCCCACGAACCCGGCCAGGATCACCGCACCGGCCCCGATCAGCTGGGCAGGCGTGATCACGACCCCGACCAGCAGGAACACGAGTGCGGTGAGCAGGAACGCGATCGTCTCCCAGACCTCGTCAAGCGCCTCGGTCGTGTGGGCCGGGAGGGTGAGCCGACCGCCCGCGTTGCCGATCGCGAGGCCCACCATGACGGTCGCGATGATGCCCGACTGGTGGATGGTGTCGGCGGCGAGGTACGTCCCGTACGCCGCGATCAGCGAGATCATGACCCGGACCGTGCGGTCCTCGGCCAGGTGCATCAGCCGCACCGCGACGAGTCCCGCCACGATGCCCAGGGCGGCGCTCACGGCCAGCTCCATGACGAAGCGCGCCACGCCCTCGAGTGGCGACACGGGGCCAGTTGCCGCGGCCAGTGCGATGGTGAACAGGACGACGCCGGTGCCGTCGTTGAGCAGGCTCTCGGCCTCCACGACGGTGGCCAGCGCCTTCGGCGCGTGCAGCTGCTTGAACACGGCGACCGTCGCCACCGGGTCGGTTGCGCAGACGATGGCGCCCAGGATGAAGGCGAGGCGGGCGTCGAGGCCCGTGGTGGCGCTGACGACGGCGGCGACGAGCCAGGCCGTGATGAGGACGCCCAGGACGGCCAGCACCGACACGGCGGCGAATGAGCGCCGGAGCTGGGCGAGGTCGATGTGGTAGGCCGCCTCGAACACGAGGCCCGGGATGAAGACCACCAGGATCAGCTCGGGCGTGATGCGCGCGCCGGGCACCGGCTGGGCGACTGAGAGCAGGAAGCCCGCGACGACCAGCGCGACAGAGTAGGGGATGGACAGCCGCTGCGTGACCAGCGCCACCACAATCGCGATCGCAAGCAGGACGACGAAGCCCAGGACGACGACCTCACTGCCCATCGACCCTCGTTCCTCCCTGCTGCCGGTGCGCCGAGCGTACCCGAATAGATCACCTTCGGATGGTCCTGCGCGCCGCTCGCGCTACCCTGAGCCGACACGGTCTGCGGAGGAACGGATGGATCTCGGACTCGCGGGGCGTCGCGCCCTCGTTGGCGCCGGCGCCTCGGGCATCGGCAATGGCATCGCGGTGGCGCTCGCGGCCGAGGGCGCCCGGGTTGCGCTCATCGGTCGCACGGTCGAGCGGGTGGCGGCTGAGGCGATGCGCCTGGACGGCCTGCCCGTGGTGGCCGACCTCTCGACACCCGATGGTCCTGCCGGCGCCGTGGACGCGGCCGTCGCCGGCCTCGGCGGGCTGGACCTCCTGGTCGCCTGCACCGGCGGACCGCCCGGGGGCACATTCGAGTCGCTCGACGAGGCCGCCTGGGAGACCGCGATCAACGGCACCCTGCACTCGGTGCTGCGACTGGTCCGCGCCGCGCTCCCGCACCTGCGCCAGGGCGCGGACCCCTCGATCCTGATCGTGCTGTCATCGTCGGTCCGCGAGCCCATCCCCGCGCTCGCCACCTCCAACGTGCTGCGGCCGGGGCTGGCTGGCTTGATCAAGGCGCTCACCTCCGAGATCGCGCCGATCCGCATCAACGGCCTGGCGCCGGGGCGCATCGCCACCGACCGGATCGCGTACCTCGACGGGGTCCGCGCGAAGGCGGCGGGCGTCACACCCGACGAGATCGCCCGCCGCACGCAGGCGACCATCCCGCTGGGCCGCTACGGCGTGACAGCGGAGATCGGCCGCGTCGGGGCGTTCCTGCTCTCGCCCGCAGCCTCGTACGTCACGGGCGCGATCGTGCCGGTTGACGGGGGGATGATCCGCTCCCTTCCCTGAGCGCCGGGGCCGGCCGTCAGGGCGTCAGAGGAGCTCCGACAAGAGCGAGCCCGCGGCCATGTGGCGGTCCAGGCCCACGCGCCGAAGGATGGTCTCGAGGTCGGCGACCGTCTCGGGGTCTGCCGGCACGCCCGGCGCCCGTACGGTGGCGTGCGCAATCGCCCCGCGGCGCTGGTACACGAGCTTGCGGATGGGCAGGTTGAGCAGCGCCTGGTTCTCGAACCGGATCAGGGTGGCGTAGCGGTCGAAGATCGCGGCCGCGCCCGCCCGGTCCCCGGCGAACCATCTGCGCACCATCGCCACCAGCACCTCGGGGAAGCCGAAGCCGGTCATCGTGCCGTGGGTCCCGCGCCCCAGCTCCTCGGGCAGCATCTGCCCGCCCAGCCCGCCCAGCACGACGACGTCGGGCGAGCCCGCCACCAAGCGCCCCGCCTTGGGCGGCGTGGGCTCCTCCTCCAGTTTCACGACCCGGCACGAGGGAGCCTCGGCGGCCAGCGCCAGCATGAACTCGGCCGACATCTGGACGCCGGACGAGGCGGGGTGGTCCTGGACGACGATCGGCAGGTCAACAGCCTCGGCGACCGCGAGGTAGTGTCGGCGGAGCGCGGTGTCGGTGGGGCGGGCCAGCGGTGGCGGCGCGAGCATGACCGAATGCGCCCCGGCCGCCTGCGCCTCGCGGGCGAACGCGATGGCCCGGCCGGTGGCGGCGTGCGAGACGCCGACGCAGACGGGGATGGTGCCGCCCGCCGCGTCGAGGGCCGTGCGCAGCACCGTTGACCGCTCGTCGTCGCCCAGCCGGCCAGCCTCGCCCAGGACGCCCAGGATCGTGAGGCCGTCCACGCCGGTCGCCCGCACGAAGGCGACCAGCCCGGGGATCGACGCGGCGTCCAGCGCCCCGTCGGACAGGAACGGCGTGGGCACGATGTTCCAGACCCCGCGCAGTGCGCTGATGTCGCCCATGCCGCCTCCGTGCCCGGTCAACGCCCGATGGCCACGAGGCTACACGACAGACGTGCGCCGCAGGGGCTGGCTCGGGCGCCCGGATGGACGTTGCGCCGCCGTCCAGGTGCTTCGCAGTGGCTCTGTTCCGAGATGAGCCGGCCGCCAGCCCGCCACGAATGGACCGTGCGCCCGGGAGGCGGCTCGCAGAGGGTCCCGCCGCCGCGGTCCCGGCCACGGCAGCACGTTTGGCAGGACCGTTCCCGCGAATGTGCGGCCCGATCCCTTGACGCCTTCTGCGTGTGGCGTCATCATGCTCATGTAATCGATTGCCGGACCGTGGAGGAAGACTGGATGGCGCCTGTTCCCACAGTCGGCGCGCCCGACCCTGTGCTTCGCCTCCCGGAGGCGGCGCGGCACCTCCTCCGCCGCGCGACCCGCCCGGACCCCAACGGTGTGATCAGCCATGTGGACCCTGCGAATGCCGGCTGGGACTGGGTGACCGTCACCGTCCACCAGTTGGTCGCCGGCCAGGTCGTCAGCCGCGGTGCGGACGACCAGGAGCGGCTGGTCCTGGTGCTGGAGGGTGCGGCGTCGGTGACCGCCGGCGAGCTGGTCCTCGAGCGGATCGGCTCGCGCAGCAGCGTGTTCGACGGCCCTGCCGCCCCGGTGGTGCTGGTGGCCCCGGGCGACGCGGTCCGCGTTGAGGCGGCCACGGACGCCCTCGTGGTCGTCGCGGCGGCCCCCGGCGCCGCGACCAGGCTCACCAAGTACATCGCCCCGGAGGACGTCCTCGTCGAGGCGCGCGGGGAGGGGAACACGGCCCGCCGGATCCACCACCTGCTCGACCCGCAGATGGAGGCGGGCCGCCTGATCGCCTTCGAGGTGTACACGCCGGGCGGCAACTGGAGCAGCTACCCGCCGCACAAGCACGACACGGAGAACCCGCCGGTCGAGGCGCGGCTCGAGGAGCTGTACTTCTACCGCTTCGCGAGGGCGGGCGCCTTCGGCTTCCAGCGCGTCTACACCGCGGACCGCTCGATCGACGAGTCCATGGCCGTGGCCGACCTCGACATCGTCGTCGTCCCCGAGGGCTACCACCCGTTCGGCGCGCCAGCCGGCTACGACGCCTACTACCTCAACATCATGGCCGGCCCCAACCGCGCCTGGCACTTCACGATCGACCCGGACCACGCCTGGCTGATGAACTGGTCTCCGGCGGCGCCTCGGGCCCAGGAGGACGCGTCCGCATGACCCTGACCGCTGTCGCCAGCCCGCTGGCCAAGATGGTCGAGACGACCGCGACTGACTACTGGAACGACTCCTGCGCGGTGGCCGAGCTTGAGTACGCCGTCGCCCGTGGCGCCACGGGCGCCACCTCCAACCCGACGATCGTCGGCGAGGTGATGAAGAAGGAGAAGGACCACTGGACGCCGCGCGTCCGCGAGATGGCCGCAGCGAACCAGACCTGGTCCGAGGTGGAGATCACTTGGCAGCTCATCGAGGAGATGGGCATCCGGGGCGCCGCGATCCTGCAGCCCGTCTTCGACGCCCACAGCGGCAAGAAGGGCCGGCTCTCACTCCAGACCAACCCGGCCAACTACCGCACGCCGGGTCGGATGGCCGAGCAGGCCGTTCACTTTGCCACCCTCGCGCCGAACATCCAGGTCAAGTTCCCGTGCACGGCCGAGGGCCTCGAGGCCGTCGAGGAGGCCACCGCCCGTGGCGTCTGCGCGAATGTCACGGTGGTGTTCACCGTCGCCCAGTGCATCGCGGCGGCCGAGGCCGTCGAGCGCGGGCTCCGCCGCTTCGAGTCCGCGGGGGGCGACACCAGCCACATGACACCCGTCGCCTCGCTGATGGTGGGCAGGCTCGACGACTGGATGAAGGTCGTCGTCGATCGGGACGCCATCGCGCTGCACCCCGACGCCGCCAACTGGGCCGGGATCGCGGCGTTCAAGCGCGCCTATGGCATCTTCGGGGAGCGCGGCTACCGGACGCGGCTCCTCGCCGCGGCCTATCGCCACCGCCTGCACTGGACCGAGCTCGTGGGCGGCGACGTGGTGCTCACGATCCCGCACGCCTGGCAGGTCCGGTTCAACAACTCGGGCATCGACCCGGTCTCCCGCATCGACGTCCCGGTGGACCAGGCGCTGATCGACGACCTGCTCGCCCGCATCCCGGACTTCCGCCGTGCCTATGAGCCTGACGGCATGGTTGCTGCCGAGTTCGTGACCTTCGGCGCCGCCGCCCGGACCTTGCGCTCCTTCGTCGCCTCGTACCACGATCTCGTCGGTGTGGTGAGGGATATCGTTCTCCCCAACCCGGACGTCAAGGCTGGCTGATCCCGCCGGCTCCACCCCGTTACCGAACTGCTACTGGAGGCACATGGTGGTCATCGACACGCCCACTGAGGCGGCGATCGTTCCCGTTCTCTCGCACTACATCAACGGCACCGCGGTCGAGGTCCTGCCCGAGCACACCGGGCCGGTCTTCAACCCCGCCACCGGCAAGGTGATCGCCCGGGTGCCGCGTGGCGGCCAGCCCGAGGTGGACGCCGCCGTCGCCGCAGGCAAGGCCGCCTTCCCGGCCTGGCGCGACATGCCGCTGATCGCGCGCAGCAACATCTTCTTCAACTTCCGCTCACTGATGTACGCGCACCGCGAGGACCTCGCGCGGCTCATCACCCGCGACCACGGCAAGACGTTCCCGGATGCCCTGGCCGAGGTGCTGCGGGGCATCGAGACCATCGACTTCGCCTGCGGGCTGCCGGTGCACCTGTCGGGGATGATGACCCCCAACGTGTCCACAAGGGTCGACACGTTCACGATGCGGGCGCCGCTCGGCGTCGTGGCCGCGATCACGCCGTTCAACTTCCCGGTCATGGTCCCAACGTGGATCTACCCGATGGCCCTGATGGCGGGCAACACCGTCGTCCTCAAGCCGTCCTCCCACACCCCGGGCGCCACCCAGCTCCAGGCCGAGCTGTGGAGCGAGGCCGGCGGTCCCGACGGCACCCTCAACGTCGTCTACGGCGGCAAGGAGGCCGTGAAGGCGATCGTCGAGCACGCGGACATCAAGGCGATCCAGTTCGTCGGGTCCACGGCGGTCGGCCGGTATGTGTTCGAGGAGGGCACCAAGCACGGCAAGCGCGTCGGGTCGTACACCTCGGCCAAGAACGCGATGCTCGTCCTGCCCGACGCGGACCTGGACCTCGTCGCCGACGCGGTCGTCGCGGCGGGCTTCGGCTCGGCCGGCGAGCGGTGCATGGCCCAGACGCTGATGGTCGCGGTGGGCGACACAGGGGAGCGGCTCCGCCCCAAGATCCTCGAGCGGATCGGGCGCCTCAAGATCACCGACGGCATGGAGCCGGGCGCCGACATGGGCCCGATCTACAGCGCTGAGCACCGCGAGTCGGTCATCAAGTGGATCGGCGTCGGCGAGGCCGAGGGCGCGGAGCTGGTCGTCGACGGCCGCGAGTTCCAGGGCCCCAACCCGGACGGGTTCTTCCTCGGCGTGTCGCTGTTCGACAACGTGACCCCGGACATGAAGATCTACCAGGAGGAGATCTTCGGCCCGGTGTTCGGCATCGTCCACGCCCAGACGTTCGACGAGGGCCTCAAGCTCATCAACGAGCACAAGTACGCCAACGGCACCGCGGTGTTCACCACCGACGGCGGCGCCGCGCGGCGGTTCAAGCTCGAGGTCGAGGTCCCGATGATCGGCGTCAACGTGCCGATCCCGGTGCCGGCGGGCTTCATGAGCTTCTCGGGCTCCAAGGACTCGGCCATCGGCGATTTGCCGATGCGCGGCGAGGACGGCGTCCGGTTCTGGACCCAGCAGAAGATGGTCACCGAGCGCTGGCCCGAGCCGGGCAAGCAGGGCCCGCTCTCGCTGGTCTTCCCCGGCAACTCCTAGGCCCGTCTGGGGTCGGCGCGCCACAGCACCCAGAGGCGCGCCGACCTCGACGCAGCACCGTCGGGCGCCGTCTCCGGACGGCGCCCTTCGATTCGGCCGAGTTCATGGCGGGCACGGGCATCAGCAGGCCGGCAGCCATTCGGCGTTTCCGGACTCGACCGGCGTGGTGGCACGCCCTCCACGGTCCGGTCCAGTCCGTCGCTCTGAACCCGGGGTTGCGCGGTCGTTTCGGAATCGCGGAACCAGTCGTGCCGAATGCCGCCGACGCGCGCAGCGAGGCGCGAGACGCCGATCGTTCGGCGATTCGCGAACGATCCCGCATGCGGCCCTTCTCGGACGACCTGACTGGGCCGATGTCGGAGGGCCGACGTCGGCGGGGAGCGACGCCGCGGCAGGGTGCCAGCGCGGGCAGTCGTGCCGGTGATCTCGAGGTCAGCCCTCGCCGGCCGCGATCTCCGCGATCGGCACTCGCCGGCCCTCCCTCGCGCTGCGCACGGCCGCGTCCACGATCCGCTGCACCGCGAGGCCGTCGGCGAGGTCAGGCTCGACCGGCCTGCCGGAGGCCACGGCCGACACGAACGCCCGCGCCTGCGACTCCTGGTGGCGGAACACGTGCTTGTAGGTCTCGTGGACATCGTGGCGCGGGGCGCCGCCCCAGCAGCGGTCGGGTATCGGCAGCTCGCGCAGGGCGTCATCCCCGGCGCGCGCGCCGGCGACGGTCTGGAGGAGCTTCCAGTCGTTGACGTGGTGCAGCGTGCCCCGCGAGCCGTGGAGCTCGATGCCGTGGAGCTGCCCGAATGACGAGGGCTCGTGCGCCACGGACGACACGTGCAGCGAGCCCGTGGCGCCGTTGGCGAAGCGCACCAGAATGATCGCGGAGTCCTCACCGCGCGGGTAGTCCGAGCCGTCCGGCCGCCTCGCTCGGGGCACGTTCAGCCCAAACTCGGCGGTGACCGACTCCACCGGGCCGAACAACCAGGACGCATAGTAGGCGAGGTGGGATCCGAGGTCGCCTGAGAGCGCCGCCCCAGCCACGTCGAGATCGAAGCGCCAAGCGTACTCGCCCCCGCGCCCGTACCCGGCGAAGTAGCGCATGTTGAGGTGGTACGGGTCGCCGATGTACCCCTCGTCCACGAGCTCCTTGAGGTACCGCATGCCGGGCATGTTCTTGTAGGTGAAGGGGACCATCGAGGTGACGCCCTTGGCGGCGGCGAGGTCCGCGAGCACCCGGGCCTCGGACGAGGACATCCCGACGGGCTTCTCGCACAGGACGTGGAGCCCGTGCTCGAGGGCGGCGCGCGCGATCGGGAAGTGCGACTTGTTGGGCGTGAGCACCAGCAGCGCGTCGAGCGGCTCGGCGTCAAGCATCGCCTCGACCGTGTCGTACGGTCTCGGGATGCCCCACCTGGCCGCGAACTCGCGGGTGTGTTCCGGACGCGCGCCGGCGACGGCCCGCACGTCGGCGAGCGGGTGATCTGCCAGGGCTGGCAGGTACATCGAGTCGGCCCACCAGCTGGTGCCCGCCACGCCGACCCGGACCCTGTCAGCCATGCCGCCTCCTCCTCCTGCTGCGCCCCGAGCAACGTCCACCCGCGGGACGGACTCGTGGCCCGCCCGGCGCGAGGCTGGTCTGGCTAGACGCCGATCGACCGCAGGTACTCGCGGTTGCGGGCCGCGCTCTCCTTCGGGTGGCCCATGCCGGGAAGCACGTCCTGCTCCACGACGACCCAGCCCGCGTAGTCGATGTCGGCGAGGGCCTGGAGCATGCCCGGGAAGTCCACGCCGCCCCGGCCCAGCTCGCAGAAGACGCCGTGGCCCACGGACTCCGGCCCGCTCCACTCCTGCGCACGCGACGCCGCGATGATCGCCGGGTCGGCGTCCTTGAAGTGGACGTGCCAGACGCGGTCGCGGAACTCGCGGACCGCCGCCACCGGGTCTCCGCCGGCACCAAAGGTCCAGTGGCCGGTGTCGAGGCACAGGCCGAGCACGGACGGGTCGGTCATGTCGAACAGCTTGCGGGCCTCGGCCTCGGTCTCGATCCACGTCCCGATGTGCTGGTGGACGACGGTCCGGATGCCGGCCTCGTCCCAGACGCGCCTGGCCACGTGGTCGGCGCCCTCGGCGAGCACCCTGAACCGATCGTCGGTCAGCCCCTCCTCGGGCCGGACACGGCCAGCGATCTTCGTCCGGTGCGGGTCGCCGTACGGGTCGTTGCCCAGGACGACCACGGCATCCTTGCCGCCGACCCGCGCGAGCTGCTTCGCGGTGCGCACCGCGTCGTCGGCCGACTCCCGGTGCCTGGCCCTGTCGTGCAGCCAGACGCTGACCCACGAGCCGACCAGCGCGAGGCCGCGTGCGTCGAGCTCGCCCTTGAGCTGGCCCGGGTCGGTGGGCATGAAGCCCCAGTCGCCGAGCTCGGTGCCGATGTAGCCCGTCTCGGCCATCTCGTCGATGACGCGGACGTAGCCGGCCGTCTCGCCCTCGATGCCCTCGATCACGCCCCACGAGCACGGGGCGTTCGCGATGCGAACTATGGTGTGCCTCCGCTGGATCTCGGCGGCATCGCCAGTCTGTTGCTCCTCACGCCTTGCGATCACGTGCGCTGTCATCGCTTGATGTCTCCTGCCGCTGCTGGGCCGGTCGATTCGCGGATCTGGAGCGCCATCGGGACACGGATGGTCTCTGGTTCGATCCCGCCTTCGCCCGCGTCGAGCATTGCAAGGAGGCGTTCGACGGCCATGCGGCCCATCTCCGCCTTCTGCTGGGCGACGGTGGTGAGGGAGGGGACGACCCACGAGGCGGCCGCGATGTCGTCGCAGCCCACCACGCTGATCTCCTGCGGCACGCGGACGTGGGCGGACCGCAGGGCGCGCAGCGCGCCGATGGCCGTGATGTCGTTGTGGCACGCGATAGCCGTGACGTCGGTGCCCTGCGCCAGCAGGTCCACCACCGCCTTCTCGCCACCCTCGAACAGGGCATCACCGGGGAGCTCGAGGATGTCCGCGGCGGGGATCCCGGCGTCGCGACACGCGGCACGGAAGCCCTCGATGCGGGGCAGGTCTGCGGTGATTCCGCCCGCGGCCCGGATGTATGCCATCCGGCGGTGGCCGAGGCCGATCAGGTGCTCGGCAGCGGTGTGCATGCCCGCCCGGTTGTCACTGGTGATCACCGTGATCGGGACGCTGGCAGGCTCGGCATTCACGACCACCACCGGCACAGGCGAATCGGCGAGCCAGTGCCAGCTCTCGTCCGAGACCTGGCTGGTGGCCACGATCATGCCGTCCACCCGACGGTCCGCCATCAGGTCGAGGTAGTGGACTGCCCGATGCTCGTCGAAGGCCGCCGATCCGAGCAGGATCGAATACCCGACCTTCCTGGCGGCGTCGTCCGCGGCGCCCACCATCTCGGGGAAGAACGGGTTCTGGATGTCGGTGACGATCAGCCCGAATGTGTTCGTCCGGCGCATCCGCAGCGAGCGGGCCACCGCAGAGGGCCGGTAGTCAAGGGCCTCGACCGCGGCCATGACCGCGCCGGCCGTCTCGGCCTTCGGGTTGCCGATCCCCGCGAGGACGCGGCTGACGGTGGCCGTGGACACGCCGGCGCGCTTGGCGACGTCCCGGATGGTGGACGGGGCCGCCCGCTCGCTCATGCGTCCCGTGCCTCTATCCCGAGCCTCATCGAGCCTCCAAGGGTGTCCGACCAGGCGATCCGGCCGGACAGGTCTACCCGCGCGGGAGTAATCGATTGCACAGCCTAGATGACGCCATGTCCCCACGTCAAGCCGCCCCGGCGGCAGCGGTTTCGCGGGTGCGGGCAGGCACGGAGTGTAATCGATTGCACTCTACTCCCGGATCTGGGACGATGGAAGCCCGCTCCACAAGGGTGCGGCCCGGCCCGCAGAGGATCCCGAGGATGACCGCCCAGCCGCCCTTCCCCACGGACCGCGATCAGTTCGCCGACCTCGCGGCAACGGCCCGGCGCGGGCGCATGCTCGTCCTCGAGGCCACCAACGCCGCCGGAGCGGGTCACGTCGGGGGGCCGCTGTCCGCGATGGACCTGCTGGTTGCGCTGTTCGGGCGCGTGATGCACGTCCGCCCCGACGAGCCCGACTGGCCGGATCGCGACAGGTTCGTCCTCTCCAAGGGCCACAGCGCCATCGGGTTGTACACCGCCATGGCGCTCGTCGGCTACTTCCCCGAGCAGGAGCTCCGGACCTTCGACGCGGCAGGCTCCCGGCTTCAGGGCCACCCCGACATGACGCGCCTGCCCGGCCTCGACGCGTCCACGGGCTCGCTGGGGCAGGGGATCTCGGTAGGCGTGGGCATGGCGCTGGGGGCCAGGTTGCGCGGCCGTGCGTTCCACACCTGGGTGATGCTCGGCGACGGCGAGATGCAGGAGGGCCAGGTCTGGGAGAGCGTCCAGGTGGCGGCCCGGTACGCACTCGGCAACCTCACGATCATCGTCGACCACAACGGCATGCAGCAGTACGGCTGGCCCCTGCGGCCGGGCGAAACGAATCGCGGGGACCGTCGCGACCCGTTCGGCGACATCGCCGCCGGGGCGGCGCTCGAGGCGTTCGGGTGGCGGGTGCTCGAGATCGACGGCCACGACTTCGGCCAGATCGTCGGCGCCTGCGACGCGGCGCGCGCGGCAGCCGACAGCAGCACGCCGACGGCGATTCTCGCCCGGACGGTGAAGGGCCGCGGTTTCAGCTTCACGGAGGGGGCCTCCGCGTGGCACGCCCGGGCGGCGACCGGCGAGGATCTGGCGGCGGCACGAGCAGAGCTCGGGGAGGCCCTCCAGTGAGCGTCCCGCAGCGCGACGTCTGGGCGGACACGCTCGTCGAGATCGCAGCCTCCAACCCGGACCTGCTGGTCCTCGACGCCGACCTGGCCACATCCACCAAGTCCGAGAAGTTCGCCAACGCCTACCCCGACCGCTTCCTCCAGATGGGGATCGCGGAGCAAGGGATGGTCGGGACGGCCGTTGGCCTCGCATCGCTCGGCTATGTGCCGTGGGTGTCGTCGTTCACGGTGTTCCTGACCCACCGCGCGGTGGACCAGGTGCGGATGTCGGTGGCTCAGACCCGGGCCAACGTGAAGATCTGCGCGGCGTACTCGGGTGTGCAGCTGGGGTTCTCCGGCAAGACGCACCTCGACGTGCAGGACCTCGCGATCATGCGCGCGATGCCGGACATGACGGTCCTGGCCCCGGCCGACGCCGCTGAGGTCACGGCCATGGTGCGGTGGGCGACGGCGACCCCGGGGCCGGTGTACCTGCGCCTCGGCCGCGAGGCCGGGCCGGACGTCCTCGGCCCCGACTACCGCTTCGAGCCGGGCCGCGTCATCCGCGTCCGCGAGGGGGCCGATGTGCTGCTGATCGCCACCGGCCAGCAGACGGCGCGGACGCTCGCCGCGGCGGAGATCCTGGCGCGGGAGGGCATCAGCGCCGGAGTGCTCCACGTGCCCTGCCTCAAGCCCATCGACGAGCCGGCCATCGCCGAGGCGGCCGCCGCGGTGCCGCTGGTCGTGACCACGGAGGAGCACACGATCCTGGGCGGCCTCGGCGGGCTGGTGGCCGAGGTCGTGACGTCCCACGAGCCCCGGCGCGTCGCCCGGATCGGGATCGCAGACGTGTGGGGCGAATCGGCCCCCAGCGCGTGGCTCCTCGACCGCCACGGGCTGACGCCAGAGCGCGTGGCCGAGCGCGTGCGTGCCGAGCTCGCCCGGCGCTGAATCGCCGGGGATCGAGACTGCCGGGCCCGCCGAGGCGAGACCGGCAGTCCGGGCGCGCCGAGGGTCAGCCGACCTTCACGGCCCGGCCGGTGGCGACGCTCTCGGCGGCGGCCTCGGCGAGGACCAGCGCTGCCCGTCCGTCGGCGAACCCCACGGACGGCTCGCGGTCCGCCTTGACCGCCCCGACGAACTCATCGAGCTCCGCCCTGAAGGCGGGCATGTAGCGCTCGAGGAAGAAGTTGAGGATGGGGCCGGCGGCCTCGGTCTGCGTGGCGCTGGCTGAGCGGACGGTGGTGGCGGTCCAGTTCCCGGCCTCGAGTGAGCCCAGGTCCCCATACGCCTCGAGACGCTGGTCGTACCCGTAGGCGCACGAGCGGCTGTTCACGATGGTGCACAGGGCGCCGCTGGCGGCCCGCATCGTGATGATCGCCTGGGCGTGGTCCCCGGCCTCCTTGAAGGCGGCGAGCCCGTTGTCCGAGGTCATCGCCTGGACCTCGACGATGTCGCCCAGCTGGTAGCGCGACATGTCGAGGTCGTGGATGGTCATGTCCTTGAACATGCCGCCCGACACGGAGAGGTAGGCCGCGGGCGGCGGCTGCGGGTCGCGCGAGGTGATGCGCAGGGCCCGGATCGCGCCAATCTCGCCCTTGCCGACACGCTCGCGGATCTCCCGGAAGGACGGGTCGAAGCGCCGGCAGAAGCCGAGCATGACGAACGGTGCCTTGGGCTGGATCTCGGCCCACGCGGCGTCGATCCTGGCGAGGTCGAGGTCGATCGGCTTCTCGAGCAGGACCTTCTTGTTCGCGGCCACCGCGCGCCGGAGCATGTCGATGTGGGTGTTCGTCGGCGTGCCGATGACGACCGCGTCGATCGAGGCGTCGGCGAACGCGTCCTCGGGGTCGAGGCTCCACTTCGCGCCGTGCACGGCGCCCAGCGCGGACGCGGCCGCTTCAACCGGATCGACCACCAGGGCCAGCTCGGCCTCCGGGTTCTCGCTGATCGAGCGTGCGTGGACCTGGCCCACCCGGCCGGCCCCCAACATCGCGATGCGGAGCATGTGCGGCGCCTCCTGGATGCTCGTCTCGGCGCGACCCGCGCGCGGGCCGCCCGATCGTCGGGTCGACAGCCTGCCCGGCCGTGAAGCGGCTCCTCGCCCCGGCAGGAGAGGGCGCCGGGAGGGTTGCGCGAGGGGTCGCGGCGGACTAGAGTGTAAACGATTACCGAACCACGCGCGCACCCTCGGCCGGCGCTGCGCCCGCCGCTCCCACCGCACCATCCGATCCCGTGCTAGGAGGCTTCCCTTGTCCACCATTCGGCTGACGGTCGGGCAGGCGATCGTCCGGTTCATGGCGGCCCAGTACACGGAGCGCGACGGCGTGGAGCAGCGCTGCATCGCGGGCGTGTGGGGCATCTTCGGCCATGGCAACGTGGCGGGTCTCGGGCAGGCCCTCGAGGAGCTGGGCGACGAGCTTGCGATGCCGTACTACCGGCCCCAGAACGAGCAGGCGCAGGTGCACCTCGCGGCCGCCTACGCGAAGCACAAGAATCGGCTGCAGACGTTCGCGTGCACGAGCTCGATCGGCCCGGGCGCCACCAACATGATCACGGGCGCCGCGCAGGCCACCGTCAACCGGCTGCCCGTGCTGCTCTTCCCGTCGGACTACTTCGCCAACCGGCTGCCGGACCCGGTCCTCCAGCAGGTGGAGCACCCGCTGGAGCACGACGTCTCCGCGTCGGACGCCTTCCGGCCGGTCAGCCGGTACTTCGACCGGATCAGTCGCCCGGAGCAGCTCCTGAGCTCGCTGCCGGAGGCCTTCCGCGTCCTCACCGACCCCGCCGACACGGGCGCCGTGACGGTCTCCCTGCCGGAGGACGTCCAGGCCGAGGTCCACGACTGGCCCGAGCGCTTCTTCGCCAGGCGCGTATGGCACGTCAGGCGGCCCGTGCCGGAGCCGTCGGTGCTCGCCCAGGCGGCCGAGCTCATCCGCACCGCCCGGCGGCCGCTGATCATCGCCGGCGGCGGAGCCATCTACTCGGGCGCCGAGGCTGCGCTCGACGCCTTCGCGACCACATTCGGCATCCCGGTCTCCGAGAGCCAGGCGGGCAAGGGCATCCTGCCCTGGAACCACCCGATGAACGTCGGGCCGATCGGGGCGGCCGGCGGCCTTGCCGCCAACCGGCTGGCGAGGGATGCGGACCTCGTCATCGCCATCGGCACACGACTGGGCGACTTCGTGACCGCCTCCAAGACGGCGTTTCAGGATGAGGATGCCGCGTTCGTCGGCATCAACCTCAACGGCTTCGACGCCCACAAGCTGCGGGCGGTGCCGCTCATCGCGGACGCGCGTGAGGCGCTCCTGGCCCTCACCGCGGCCCTCGCCGACCATCCCGGCACCAACCGGGCGTACCGCGACCACATCGGCGACCTCAAGGAGGAGTGGGACGCGCGCGTGGCCTTCCACCGGACGCCCAGCGGCGAGGCGGGCGAGCTCGCCCAGCCCGAGGTCATCGGCATCGTCAACGACGCCGTCGGCGGCCACGCCACCGTCGTCTGCGCGGCGGGCTCGCTCCCGGGCGACCTGCTCAAGCTGTGGCGGCCCGAGGACAGCAAGGCGTACCACCTGGAGTACGGCTACAGCTGCATGGGCTACGAGATCCCTGC
Source organism: Chloroflexota bacterium (assembly GCA_037446495.1). GTDB lineage: Bacteria > Chloroflexota > Limnocylindria > Limnocylindrales > CSP1-4 > CAIXZV01. The sequence goes on from JBBIIL010000009.1 coordinate 37,354, forward strand.
CGGCATCGGGGTCAAGATGGCGGAGCCCGGTCGCGAGGTCGTGGTCGCCATCGGCGACGGCACGTACCTCATGCTCAACAGCGAGATCGTCACCGCGGTGGCCGAGGGCATCAAGATGACGGTCGTGGTGTTCGACAACCACGGCTTCCAATGCATCAAGGACCTCGCCTGGAGCTGTGGCGTGCCCCAGTTCGGCAATGAGCTCCGCTTCCGGGACGCCTCGACCGGCCGCCTGACGGGCGGTTACATCCCGGTGGACTTCGCCAAGCACGCCGAGTCGATGGGCGCGATCGGCGTCACCGCCCGCACCGAGCAGGAGATCCGCGACGGGATCGCTGCAGCCCGGACCGCGGACCGGATGACGGTGATCCACGTCCTGGTCTCGCCGGACAAGCGCGCGCCCGGCTACGACAGTTGGTGGGACGTGCCGCCGGCCGAGGTGAGCGGGTCGCAGACCGTCAACGCGGCCCGCGCCCGGTACGACGACGCAGTCGCCCTGCAGCGCGAGGAGCTGTTGTGAGGATCGCCACCGCGGTCGTCAACTGGAACAACCCCGACATCCCCGATGTGTTTCCGTGGATGCCGTACGGCGAGGCGCTCGACCACATGGTCGAGGCCGGCTACGACGCCACCGAATGGGGGCCGTCGATGCCGACGGACCCGGTCGAGCTGGGCGAGGCGCTCGGCTCGCGCGGCCTCGACCTCGTGGGCGCGTTCGTGAGCCTGGGGTTCCGCGACGCGCACCGGCTCGAGCCCGAGATCGAGCGGGCGCTGGGAATCGCGCGCTTCCTGGCCGCCAACGGCGGCACGGTGCTGATCGCCGCGGAGGCCGGCGACGACCGCCGCCGCGGCGAGGCCGGCCACGTGGACGAGGCCCGCGGTCTGACCGACGAGCAGTGGCGCAATCTGGGACATGGGCTCAATGAGCTGGCGCGGCGGCTCGGGCCGCTCGACATGACGCTCGCGTTCCACAACCACGTCGGCACGTACGTGGAGACGCCAGCCGAGACGTCGCGCCTCCTCGACGAGACGGATCCCGCACTCGTGGGATGGTGTCTCGACATCGGCCACCTCGCATTCGGTGGCGGGCAGGCGATCAACATGCTCCCCAAGTACGCCGATCGGGTCCAGCACGTGCACGTGAAGGATGTCAGCGCCGAGGTGCTCGCGCAGGCGAGGGCGGAGGGCTGGTCGTTCGGCCAGGCGCTCGCGCAGTTCATCTTCCCGCCGCTGGGGGAGGGGATCGCACGGATCCCGGAAGTCGTCACCGCCCTGCAGGCCGTGGGCTACGATGGCTGGTACGTGATCGAGCAGGACACCGCGCCCGATCCCACGGCCACCGCGACCGCCAACCGCAGCTACCTGGAGGCATTGCTCGGCGGCTGATCGATGCGGCGCCCCTGCCTTGCGGGACGCTCCCGACGGCCGGTTGCGTCCCGGTAGCGAAAACTGTGTTGACAGGTGACCCCCGCCGCGACTAACGTCTGCAATCGATTACGTGACAACGCGCGTCGCAGCCGATCGGGACCCGCAGGAGGGGGTGGCAGACGTGCAGGCGCGTGACCGACCAGGTCCGGACCCATGGAGGAGTGGAGAGAACATGGCCATCAATCGTGCTCTGCGGATCGCTGGCGTGCTTGTCGCCAGCGCCGCAATCGTCGTGGGCTGCGGCTCGAGCACGGCGTCGACCGCCGCGAGCGCGGCTGCCAGCGCCGGAACCGGCTCCCGGGCGAACATCGACATCGAGGTCGTGACCCACGGGCAGGCATCCGATCCGTTCTGGAGCATCTTCAAGAACGGCGTCGTGGCGGCTGGCAAGGACATGGGCGTCACCACCAACTACAGCGCGCCCGATACCTTCGACATGGTGAAGATGGGGCAGCTCATCGACGCCGCGTGCGCCAAGAAGCCGCAGGGCCTCGTGGTCTCACTGCCGGACGCCACGGCGCTCGGCCCCAGCGTCAAGAAGTGCATCGCGGCCGGCATCCCGGTCATCTCCGCGAACTCCGGCTCCGACGCCTACGCCGCTCTCGGCATCCTGACCCACGTTGGCCAGGACGAGACGGTCGCCGGCAAGGCTGCCGGCGTCAGGCTTGCTGCCGCCGGTGGCAAGAACGCCATCTGCGTCAACCAGGAAGTCGGCAACGCTGGCCTCGACGCCCGCTGCAAGGGCTTCGCTGACGGCTTCGGCGGCAAGTCCACGGTCCTCGGCGTTGACCTCAAGGACCCGACCGCCGCGCAGCAGAAGATCGCGGCGACGCTCACGGCCGACCCGACGATCGACACCGTCATGGCCCTCGGCCCGACGGGCTCGACCCCGACGATCGCCGCCATCGCCAGCCTCAGTGGCCGCACGATCAACGTGGCGACGTTCGACCTCTCGGCGGACGTGCTCAAGGCCATCTCCGACGGCAAGATGCTGTTCGCCATCGATCAGCAGCAGTTCCTCCAGGGCTACCTGCCGATCATGTTCCTGACCTACTACAACCTCTACGGCCTCATGCCGGGTGGCGGCCAGCCGGTCCTCACGGGCCCGGGCTTCGTCACCAAGGACAACGTCGCCACCGTCCAGGCCAACACGGGGACCACCCGCTAGACAGCCGGCGCATCATTCGGGATCGGGGACGCCAGGCGGCGGCCCCGATCCCGTTCTTGTTTGGAGGGCGTCGATGACGGTTGGAGCGACCCCCAGCGAGGCGCAACGGATCCGCCGGGTGGGCCTGTGGCGGACGTTCCTGACGCGACCCGAGTTCGGGTCGATCGTCGGCGCCCTGTTCATCTTCCTGCTGTTCTGGGCCCTCACCGGCTTCACGGTCGGCAAGGGCTTCATGTCCTGGCAGGGCTTCGCGGCGTACATCGAGATCACCGCCCAGGTCGGCATCCTCGGCGCGACCGTGTCGCTCCTGATGATCGCCGGCGAGTTCGACCTCTCGGTGGGCTCGATGATCGGCGCGGCGGGGCTCATCCTGGCGATGTGCGTCTCCACCTACGGCCTGCCGCTGTGGCTCTCGATCATCATCACCTTCGCCTTCGCCCTGGCCATCGGCTGGCTCAACGGCTACCTGGTGGTGAAGACGGGCCTGCCCTCGTTCATCGTGACCCTCGGCTCGCTGTACATGCTGCGTGGCGCCGGCCTGGCGCTCACGCGCATCCTCACCAACGGCCTCACGATCGTGTCCGGCGTGGGCACCGCCACCGCCAATGACCCGCTGGCGTGGCTGTTCAACGGCACGCTGTTCAGCATCGGCGGCGGCGACTTCAAGGTCGAGCTCCTGTGGTGGATCCTGGTCGTCGGGCTGGCGAGCTGGATCCTGTTGCGGACGCGCTTCGGCAACTGGATCTTCGCGGTCGGCGGCTCCAAGGACGCGTCGCGCAGCATGGGTGTCCCCGTCGCACGGGTGAAGATCCTGCTGTTCATGGCAACGGCTGCCTGCGCGGCGATCTTCGCCTGCATCCAGGTCCTGTCCGTCGGCACCGCGGACGTCCTGCGTGGCCAGCAGAAGGAGTTCGAGGCCATCATCACCGCGGTCATCGGCGGCACGCTCCTCACCGGCGGCTACGGCTCGGCGCTCGGCTCCGCGTTCGGTGCGTTCGTCCTGGGCGTCACCCAGCTGGGCATCTTCTTCGTGCCCGGGTTCAACTCTGACTGGTACGCCTTCGTCCTGGGCCTGCTGCTCCTCGTGGCGGCCCTGCTCAACAACTGGATCCTTCGCCGCGCGTCGGGGGCACGCTCATGACCGCCCACAGCGCCAACGCCCCCGTCCTCGAGGCGCGCAACGTCTCCAAGGGCTTCGGCCGGGTCCTGGCCCTCAAGGACGTCAGCCTCTCGGTCAAGGCCGGCGAGGTGAACTGCCTGCTGGGCGACAACGGCGCCGGCAAGTCCACCCTGATCAAGATGCTGTCGGGCGTGCACCGCCCCGACAGCGGCTCCCTCGCCATGGACGGCGAGCCCGTCACGCTGTCGTCACCGCACGACGCGCAGGCACGCGGCATCGCCACCGTGTTCCAGGACCTGGCCGTGCTGCCGCTCATGAGCGTCAGCCGGAATTTCTTCCTGGGCAATGAGCCGACCAAGGGCTTCGGTCCGTTCCGTCACTTCGACGTGGCAACGGCCGACCGGGTTGCCAGGCAGCGGATGAAGGAGATCGGCATCGAGGTCCGCGAGACGAGCCAGCTCGTGGGAACGATGTCCGGCGGCGAGCGCCAGACCCTGGCGATCGCGCGCGCCGAGTACTTCGGCGCGCGCGTGCTGATCCTCGACGAGCCCACGTCCGCGCTGGGCGTCAAGCAGTCGGCGATCGTGCTCCGGCATATCCTCCGGGCCCGCGCGAATGGGCTGGCCGTGATCTTCATCACCCACAACGTGCAGCACGCGCTGCCCGTGGGCGACAAGTTCACGATCCTCTCGCACGGCCGGAGCGCAGGCGAGTTCAGGCGCGGCGAGGTTGGCCTCGACCAGCTGCTGGCCCTGATGGGCGGCGGCGCGGAGCTGACCGAGCTGGCCACCGAGCTCGAGCAGCTCCGGGCGGCGGGCGTCGCACACGAGGCCGACGCCAGCTGACTGCCACCCGCCCGGGGGGCCCGGGGGGCACGCACGGATGGGACCGCGTGGCCCCGGTGACGACCCGTTGCCGGGGGTCACCTCATTGTGGGTGGCAGTCGACCGCCGGTCGGCTATTGGACCGTCCAGCCGCCGTCCACGGGAAGCACGGTCCCCGTGACCAGCCCCGACGCCTCGGACGCGAAGAAGGTCACCGCGGCCGCGACGTCCGCCGGCAGGCCGATCCGCCCCACCGGGATGCGGTCGAGCACAGACTGGCGGAACTCCGGGAGGTCGAGGCGCCCGGCGGTGCCCGGCGTGTAGATCCACGTCGGCGCCACGCAGTTCACCGTGACGCCGAACGGGGCCCACTCGAGCGCCAGCGTGCGCGCCAGGCCGTTGAGGCCGGCCTTGGTGGCGCAGTACACCGCGGAGCGGGGGAGGCCCACCAGACTCGCCTGCGAGCTGATCATGACGATCCGCCCGTACCCTCGGGCCACCATGTGCCGCGCGACCGCCTGGGTCGCGAAGAAGGCGCCCTTGAGGTTGACCTCGGCGAGCTCGTCCCAGTCCGCCTCGGTGACCTCGAGCGGGTCGTGCTCGCGCCCGAGGCCCGCGTTGTTGACCAGGATGTCGATGCGCCCGTGCTCGGCCGCTGCGGCGTCGACGGCCGCGCGCGTGCCTACGATGTCGCGCACGTCGAATGCGATCGGCTGGATGGACGGCCCGGCGTCGAGTGTCCAGGCACCGTCGCGCCCCGTGTCGCGCACGCCCGCGAGGACGGTGGCGCCGGCGTCGGCGAGGGCGTGGGCGAGCGACTGCCCGATCCCCCGTGACGCCCCGGTGACGAGGGCGACGCGCCCGGACAGGTCCGCGATCGAGGTCATGTGTCCAGCCTCCGCTCCGCCGGCGCTCCTCGGCCCGTTCCCGCCTGACGTCTGCGCCTGTGCCTGTACTGTAGACCCGCCCGCCGGCTCACCGAGCCCGGCTGCGTCGAGCTCCGGAGGTCCATGACCAGCGAACAGCCGGGGCGACGGGCGCGGTCCTGGCGACGGGCGCGCTGACGTCGCGCTAGGTCGAGCTAGGTGGAGAACGCCAGCGCCACGACGGGGAACAGGCCCAGCGTCGCGATCGTCGCGACCGACAGCGCGTCGGTCACGTAGGCGCGGTCCCCGTCGCTGGCCCGGGCGCCCATGTAGAGCGGCATCACAAACGGCGGCGGCAGGACGGCCATCGTGAGGACCGCCGCGCCGAACAGGCGGTCGAGGCCCAGCACGCCCTCCACGACCAGCCGGTCGAACGCGATGGCGAGTGCGATCCAGACCGCCAAGCGCACGGCGATCGTGACCGTCGGCAGCCGGAGTGCGCCCGGCCGCAGCGTGGTCGAGTAGCCGATCACGATCGCAATGAGCGGCGTCGTGCAAGCGCCCAGCAGTCCGAGCGTCGTGGGAATGGACGCGAGGACGGGCGAGCCGGCGAGGTCGTCTCCGAGCCCGACGAGCCGGCCGAGCACGCCGCCGACGATCGCGAGGATCACGGGAGTGGTGATGAACTGCCGCGCGGTGGCGGCAAGGCCCGGCCGCAGACCGGTGGACCGGCGCACCAGCACGGTCGCGAGGACGAAGAAGACGAACAGGACCTGGCCCAGGTCCACGATCCCGAAGTGGTACAGGTCGGCCGAACCGAAGACGCCGCCGTAGATCGCATAGCCGAGCATCCCGGCCTCGAATCCGGTCATCAGGGGGGCGCCGTACGGCGAGCGCACGCCGAACGGCCGGAGCAGCGCCGGGCCAACCGCCAGCATGACCGCGCAGGCGGCGAACACCGCCGCCACGATGGGCAGGTGGCGCGCCTCGAGGTCCACCCGCAGGAACGTCAGGAACAGCGCCGAGGGCAGCGTGACCGTGAGTACGAACCGGCGCAGGTCCGCCACCGTGGTCTCGGCCAGCCACGCCCGCCGGCGCAGGACGGCGCCCAGGGCGAAGAGCAGGAGGACCGGCAGGACCCGGCCGAGCGCGTCGAGCAGGAGACTCATGAGAACCGGGGGCGTCTGGCTGGAACGGGCCGAGGCCGGCCCCGCGCCGTGGACGCCTGGCTAGAACAGGCCGACAACGTTGCCGTCGGCGTCGATGTCGATCCGCTCGCCGCCGGGGCGGGAGTTGAGGCCGGGCATCGTGCGCATGTCGCCCAGGATCGGCGTGACGAAGCCCGCGCCCGCGTACAGCCGGACCTCGCGCACGGGGATGCGGAAGCCCTTCGGCGCGCCGAGCAGCTTCGCGTCGTGGCTGAGCGAGTACTGCGTCTTGGCCATGCAGATCGGCAGGCCCGCGTGGCCCATCGCCTCGTACTGGGCGAGCTGCTTGCTGGCGGCCGGGCTGTAGTCCACGCCGTCGGCGCCGTAGATCCTGGTCGCGATCGCCTCGATCTTGCCCTTGAGCGGCATGTCGTCGGGGTACAGCAGCGCGAAGTCGGGGCTGCCCTCCTCGGCGGCGGCCCAGACGGCCCTTGCCAGCTCCTCGGCGCCTGCGCCGCCGTCGGTGAAGTGGCGCGCCTCGACGGCGTCCCTGGCGCCGGCGGCCAGCGCGACCTCTTTGATCGCGGCGATCTCGTCCGCCGTGTCGGTCGGGAAGACGTTGATGGCCACGACCACCGGCACGCCGTACTGGCGCACGTTCTCGATCTGCTTGGCGAGGTTCGCGCCGCCCCTGCGCACGCCCTCGGGGTTGTTCTCGAGCAGCGCTGGGTCGAGCGGCTTGCCCGCCACGATCCGGCCCACGCCGCCGTGCATCTTGAGGGCGCGCACGGTGGCCACGATCACCGCGGCGTCGCACCGCAGGCCCGAGGCTCGGCACTTGATGTCGAAGAACTTCTCGGCGCCCATGTCGGCCCCGAAGCCGGCCTCGGTGACCAGGACGTCCGAGCCCGCCAGCGCGGCCCGGTCGGCGAGGATCGAGTTGTTGCCGTGGGCGATGTTCGCGAACGGGCCGCAGTGGACGAACGCCGGGCCGCCCTCGAGGGTCTGCATCAGGTTGGGCTTGAGCGCGTCCTTGAGCAGGACGGCCATGCTGCCCGCAACCTTGAGGTCCTCGGCGGTGACCGGGGTCCCGTCGCGCCTCGTGGCCAGCACCACGCGGCCGAGGCGGGCGCGGAGGTCCCGCAGGTCCGACGCGAGGGCGAGGATCGCCATGACCTCGGACGCGACCGTGATCACGAACTGGCTCTGGCGCGGGTAGCCGTTGTCCTTGCCGCCCAGACCCACAACCACGTCGCGCAGGGCACGGTCGCTGATGTCGAGGACCCGCGGCCACAGGATGCTGTTGGCGTCGATGCCCAGCTCGTTCCCGTGGTGGACGTGGTTGTCGATGAACGCCGCCGCCAGGTTGTGCGCGGCCCCGATGGCGTGCGTGTCGCCGGTGAGGTGGAGGTTGAAGTCCTCCATTGGGATGACCTGGCTGTAGCCGCCGCCGGCCGCGCCGCCCTTGATCCCGAACACCGGGCCGAGCGACGGCTGGCGCAGCGCCACAGTCGCGCGCTTGCCGATGCGCTGGAGGCCCTGCGCCAGGCCGACCGTGGTGGTGGACTTGCCTTCGCCCAGCGGGGTGGGGGAGATGGCCGTCACGAGAACGTACTTGCCGCGGGCGTGCTCGCGCTCCATGCGCTCGATGCCCTCGATCGTCACCTTGGCCTTGGTGTTGCCGTACAGCTCGACCTCGTCCTCGTGGTAGCCCAGCTCGCGGGCCACGTCGAGGATGGGGCGGGGCTTGACCGAGCGGGCGATCTCGAGGTCGGACGGGAACGACATCTACTGGGCCTCCGGGGCGGGAACTGCAAGGGAGTGGGCACCGAGCGGGATGCTGCCGGTCGCCTTCGCGCGGGCGGCCTGGACCAGGTGCGTGAGCAGGATCGCGTTCGTGAGTGGGCCGACACCCCCGGGGACCGGGGTGATCGCGGACGCGACGCGCGCCGCGGTCTCGAAGTGGACGTCGCCGACGAGCTTGCCGTCCACGACGTTGATGCCGACGTCCACGACGACAGCGCCGGGCTTGAGCATGTCGCCGGTGATGAAGTTGGCCCGCCCGATCGCCACGATGACGATGTCCGCGCTCCGGACGATGGCCGGCAGGTCCTCGGTCCTGCTGTGGCAGACCGTGACCGTGGCGTTCTCGCGCAGCATCAGCATGGCGGCGGGCTTGCCGATGACGTTGGAGCGCCCGACGACCACGCAGTGCCTGCCCGAGATGCGGATCCCAGACTGCCGGAGGATCTCCACGCTGGCATGGGCCGTGGCCGGCAGGAACCCGTCGTAGCCGAGGCTGAGGAGCCCGGCGTTGAGCGGGTGGATGCCGTCGATGTCGCGCATGGGGTCGAGCGTGTTGATGACCGCGCGCAGGCCGATCCCCTTGGGCAGCGGCTGCTGGACGATGATCCCGGCGATCCTGGGGTCCGCCTGGAGGGACTCCAGCGCACTCGAGACGTCCGCCTCGGAGGCCTCGGCCGGGAGCTCGACGAGCTTGTCCCCGATGCCCACGAGGCGGCAGCCGTCGAGGATCTTGTGGAGGTAGACCAGCGACGGGGCGTCAGCGCCGACGACCAGCACCGCGAGCGAGGGCGCGAAGCCGAACTCGGCCCGAAAGGCAACCACGTCGGCTGCGACCTGCTCCCGGATGACCGTTGCCACGGGACCGCCCCGTAGCAGGCGGGGGCCCTCGTCCATCAAGCTCGTCATGCGCTCCTCATCAGACCCGCCGTCCGGGTCGGCGTGCCTGACACGCCCGGTGGCGGCCCAGTGTTGCACCATACAGCCCGCGTCGAGTGGGCCATCGGGCAGGTTGTTGACAGTTTACCGCTCTGTCGCGGGCGCATGGCGAGGCCATGGCGCCCCGTCCCTCGGTCGCCCCCGGCTACTCGCTGAATGCTGCGCGGAAGGCCTCCAGCGCCATCACCGGGTCGCCCGAGGTCGAGGCCTCGAGGCCCACGACGCCCGTGTAGCCCTGCCGCTTGAGCCCCACCGCCACGGCGTGCCAGTTGACCTCGCCGGTGCCGGGCTCCATGCGCCCCGGGACGTCCGCCACCTGGACCTCGCCGATGAACCTGCCGGCCCTCGCGCACAGCTCGATGAGGTTCCCCTCGCCGATCTGGGCGTGATAAAGGTCGAGCATCATGCGGACGCCGGGCCGGTCGAGCGTTCCCACGAGGGTGAGCGTGTCCTCAGCCTTGCCGAACGGGGTGCCCATGTGGTCGACGTAGAGGTTGAGGTTCTCGAGGCAGAAGACGACGCCGTTGTCCTCGCCGAGCTGCGCGAGCTT
>JBBIIL010000009.1:47299-62128 GCA_037446495.1 Chloroflexota bacterium
GGCACGTCCTGCCAGAACATCTCCGTGGTGACCGCGAGCGGGAACATGGGCGAGGCCATGTCGTGCGTCCTTCCTGGCCGTTGACCGGACCGGAGCCGCGCAGGCGGGTTGGGCCCGCAATCGTTTACATCGCCCTCGACCGTACCGCCCGGGCGGGTTGGCGTCAAGGGATCGACGCACCGCCTGGTGACGTGTCGCCATTGACGCGTCTCGACCACATTCGCTACCGTCGGGCTCCTGAGCCGACAAGGAGCTGACCCGCCAATGGCTGACCTCGCTTCCCTCACCGCCGCCGTCGAGGCCGGCAATCGCGCCGCCGCGGCCGAACTGACACAGGCCGCCGTCGAGGCCGGCACGGATCCCCGACAGGTTCTGGACGCGATGACCACGGCCATGGACCGCGTGGGTCGGCGCTTTCAGGACGGGGAGGTCTTCGTCCCCGAGATGCTCATCAGCGCCCGCGCGATGAAGGCGGGCATGGCCATCCTCGAGCCCGTCCTTGCTGCGGCTGGCGTGGCGCCCGAGTTCACCGCCATCGTCGGCACCGCGGAGGGCGACCTGCACGACATCGGCAAGAACCTCGTTGCGATGATGTGGCGGGGCGCGGGATTCGAGGTCGTGGACCTGGGCGTCAACGTAGTGGCGGCGCGGTTTGTTGAGGCGGCCCGCGAGCGCGGCGCGCACATCGTCGGCGTCTCCGCCCTGCTCACCACCACGATGCCGAGCATGCGCGGCGTGGTCGAGGCCGTCCATGCCGCCGGGCTGCCCGCCAAGGTCGTGATCGGCGGCGCCCCCACCACCCCCGAGTTCGCCGCGCAGATCGGTGCCGACGGCTACGCGCCCGACGCCGGGGCCGCCGTTGACCTCGCCCGCCGCCTGCTCGGCGCCTGACGCCCTGCCGGACGCATTCCAAGCGCCGCACGAACGTCATCGACGGGTCGGTGTCGCTCGCCAGATAATCACAGCTCTCGCAGCGCACCCAGGAGACCCGCATGTCATTGGCCGAGCGCGTCCCGTTCGTCATCATCGGTGAGAACGTCCACGCGACCCGCAGCTTCGCCCGCCAGGGCAAGAACGTCGTAACGGCGCGCGGCGTGGAGGCGGTGGCGTTCAAGGACGCCGCGACCGGCGCGGACCGGACCTGCCCCATCTCGACGCCGGTGGCCGAGTCGGCCGAGTTCGCCAAGAACAAGGTCAAGCACATCCGCAACGCCCTGCTGCTGGGCCTCGGCGGCGACCGGGTGATCGAGGCGAGGCTGACTGGCGACGTGTCCGACGAGGCCGCGGCTGCAGGCCGCGACTATCTGGTCGCCGCGGCGATCCGCCAGCAGCGCAACGGCGCCCACTACCTCGACGTGAACGTGGACGAGATCAGCCCCGACGAGGGCGTGCGCGTGCTCGCGATGGCGTGGCTCGTGCGCCTGCTCGAGCGTGCCGTGGGCGTGCCGCTGTCGCTCGACTCCTCGTCCCTCGCCGTGCTCGAGGCCGGCTTCCGTGCCTCCGCGAGGCCGCAGGGCCCGCTGATGCTCAACTCCGCATCTGCCGAGCGGCCTGAGGCGCTGGACCTGGCAGCAGCGAATGGCGCGGCCGTGGTGCTCTCGGCTGCAGGCGTCGGCGGGCTGCCCTCCACGGTCGCGGGCCGCATCGAGAACGCGAACGCCATCTACGCCGCGGCGCTGGCCCGCGGCATCGCCCCGGCCGACTGCCACATCGACCTGCTCGTGCTCCCCGTGGGCGTGGACAGCGAGTCGGGCAACACGTTCCTCGGCGCCGCCCGGCAGTTCCGTGCCGAGCACGGCCCGGAGGTCCGCCTGACGGGCGGCCTGTCGAACGTGTCGTTCGGCCTGCCCAACCGCAAGCTCGTCAACGACGCGTTCCTCGCGCTGGCCATGGACGCCGGGGTGGACGCGGGCATCGTGGACCCGAACGTGGTGGACCCGGCGCGTGTCCGGGGGATCGACCGCGCCACCAAGCCGTTCCAGATGGCGGCGGACGTGCTGACCGGCGTGGACATGTTCGCGATGGAGTACCTGACAGCATTCCGCGCCGGCGAGCTTGGCGGGGACTGATCCCGGGCAGGGCCGTTGCCGCTCCTGCGCGCCGTCCGGCGGCCTGTGATCCCTCGGCGCCGCCCAGCCCGTCGCCGCTCGCGCGGACGACGACGGACCGAGTCGCGACGCGTTGGCCCCGGGCTTGCGCCGAGGCGGCGTCCCACCCTGCCCGACCCGCCCCCCGAGCGGCCCGCCCATCAACGATGATGGGCGCCACCGCAGTCCCGGAGCCAGCCCGATGTCCGACACCGACCAGACCACCGCCCCCGGCCTCCAGGCGTGGATCACCCGCGGCCGCGAGATGGCCGAGCAGGAGGAGCGCGCCCGTGGCGCCGCCCGGAAGCGGCGCTTCGACACGATCGCCGTCCACGGCCTCTACGACCACGCGGCGGCGGCAGCGAACCAGGGCTCCATCATCGAGCCCGCGTACCTTGCGCCGGCGCAGCACTTCGGGGACAGCGAGCACCTCGAGGCGGCGCTCGGCTACCTGATGCCCGCGTGGGGCTACACGCGGATTGCGAACCCCACCACGCACTACCTCGAGGCCACGCTGGCTCTGCTCGAGACCTACGGGTCGGACGTCACGGCGTCCACCGTGGTCACGGGTTCCGGCATGGCGGCGGTGCACCTTGCGACGAACGCGCTGCTGGCCGCCGACCCCGGCCGCCCTGGCAGCCTGCCCAACCTGGTCGCCTCCGCCAAGTGCTACGGCGGCACGTTCATGCTGTTCAGCAGGTACGCCGCGGAGCGGGGGATCGGGCTGCGCTGGATCGCGGACCCGCTCGACGGAGACGCCTGGGCGGCGGCGATCGACGCGGACACGCGCTTCCTGTACGCGGAAGTGCCGTCGAACCCCGCGCTCGCCGTCGCCGACATCCCGGCCCTCGCGGCGCTCGCGCACGGCCACGGGCTGCCGCTGGTCATCGACTCCACGGTGGCCACGCCCGCCTGTCTCCGGCCGCTGGGCCTGGGCGCGGACATCGTGATCCACTCGCTGTCCAAGGCGATCGGCTCGTCCGGGCTCGCCATCGCCGGCGCCGTCACCGCGCGTCTCGACATCCCAGCCCGTGTGGGCCAGGACGATCTGCGCGCCGACTTCGCCACCCATCTCAAGCTGCTTCCGGCGCGCGACATGGGCGCCTCGCTGTCGCCGTCGTCCGCACTGGCCCTGCTGTCGGACCTGCGGACCGTCCGCCTGCGCATGGACGCCTGGAGCCGTTCCACGCTGGCGGTCGCGCAGTTCCTGGAGGGGCACCCGGCGGTGGCCCTGGTCTGGTACCCGGGCCTCGCCTCACACCCCGGGCACGCCATCGCGGCTCGCGACTTCTCCCTCGCCGACGGAGACGCCGACGGCCGGCCTGCCAGCCGCTACGGCACGCTCCTCGCGTTCACCCTGCGAGGCGGCCTGCCGGCGGCCCGCCGGATGTTCGACCGGCTCGAGATGGTATTCCGGGCAACAGACCTCGGGCGGGTCAAGAGCGTGGCCGTGATCCCGTCGATCTCCACCCACCAGCAGCAGGGCGAGGCTGGACGCGCGATCGCGGCCGTGGACGCCGGGCTCATCCGCCTCTCGGTGGGCGGTGAGCACCCAGACGATGTGATCGCGGACCTCGCTCGGGCGCTCGGGGGCTGACCGCAGCAGCTCGGCTTCCTAGGACGCGGCGACGTGGTCCGACCAGCGGTGGCCCGGGGCATACCCGAGCAGCCGCCGCGCGCGGTCAATCGAGAGCAGCGTCTCGCGTCCCCGCAGCTCGCGGCGCAGCGGCACATCCGGAAAGACCTCGGCCATCAGGTCCGCGGAGTCGCGCGTCATGACGGTGTCCTCCGCGGCCACGATGCACACCTCGGCACCGGTCACGTCCGCGGTCAGCGCCAGCCGGCATGCCTGCGCGACGTCGCGGCCGTCCACGTAGCCCCACAGGTTCCACTTGCGCTCGTGGGCATCGCCCCAGAAGGAGGGGAATCGGGCGTAGTCGCCGGGCTCCATGATGTTGGAGATGCGCAGGCCGACGTGTGGCGTTCCGGTTCGCCGGGCGAACTGGGCGGCCATCGTCTCGGCCGCGAGCTTGGACAGCGCGTAGGACGTCTCAGGCCGCGGCTCGATCGACTCGTCGATCGGGGCGAACTGCGGCGGGGTGTCGAAGGGGAGGCCTAGCACCGTCTCGCTCGATGCCCAGACCACGCGCCCGACCCCCTGCGCATCGGCCGCCGCGAAGATGTTGTACGTCGAGGTGCTGTTGATCCGGAATGTGTCCGCCGCCGGGCGGATCCCGGGTGCCGGGATGGCCGCGAGGTGGATCACGGCGTCAGCATCGGCGAGGACCTCGAGCGCCTGCCCGTAGTCCGTCAGGTCCGCGATCCGGCAGCGGTCATCCCACTCCCAGCGATCGTGGCGGAGGTCGACGCTCAGGACCGCGTGACCGTGCTCGCGGAGATCGCGCACGACGAATCCCCCAGCCTTGCCGTTGCCGCCCGTTACCACGATCCGCACGACGCGCCTCCTGCCGCTATGTGCAGCCATTGTCGCGGGTCTGGGAATCAGGCGGCGGGCGTGGGCGCGGAGCCCTCCGCCCGCCGCCGTGGTGCGGCTGGCGTCAGCCGATGAGGAACGACACCTGGACGGTGATCGTGACGTCCGTCGAGCCGGCCTGGACCGGGGTGGGGACGGCCGCCTTGTCGGTCGCGCCGCCGGCGGTGCTCGCCGCGTAGTTCTGCCCGTACCAGACGGGCGTGGCAACCTGCTCGGACACCGACGCGACGCCGGTGATCGCGAGACCGAGCGTCTGGGCGTACACGTCCGCCTTCGCGCGGGCGTCCTTGGCGGCGGCCTGGCGGGCCTGCGCCTCGGCTGCGTTGCGGTCAGCGACATCGAAGCTGATGCCGTCGACGGACGTGGCGCCTGCGGTGACCGAGTTGTCCACCACGTCGGTGATCCTCGTGAGGTCGCGGACCGTCACCACGACCTGGTTGGTCAGCTGGTAGGCGCGCAGCACGGGGGCGGCGTTGTTGGGGTAGTCGTAGACCGCGGTCAGCGAGACCTGCGTGGTCTGGATGTCCTTGTCGTCCACGCCCAGGGCCTTGATCGCGGCGACCACCTTGGCCATCGTCGCGGCAGCGGCATCGCGAGCCGCGGTCGCGGTGGGCTTCTGGATCTGGACGCCAAGCTGGACGTGGGCGATGTCCGGCTTGACGGTGACCTTGCCCTCGCCACCGACAGTGATCGTGTGCTCGGGCGTGGTGTCGCCGGCTGCCGCGTTGCTCGGAGCGTACTGGCGGGGAGCGACCATGCCCGCGAGCACGGGCTGGGCCACGAGGCCGACGGCCAGCGCGACCACGGCGACGACGGCGAGCCGGATGCCGGTGGAGCGGCCCGAGCCGCGGGTGGTCATGGTGTCCATGGTCGCTGCCCCTGTGCTGCAATCGGCCCCGGTTCAGCTGACCGGCGGGACCGCCTCCGGTCGTGCGGCTCAAGACGCCGCGGGGGCCGATCTGGTTTCCAGGCCCTTTGGGGCCGTTCGGCCACATGCCCCACGACCGCCCGGTTGGTAGGGTCTGCTGGTCGGCATGAAGGACCTGGGGACGCAGGCGGTCGCCGACGACCTGAGGCTGCCATGGAGGACGCTACAGAGGCGCTGGTCGAGGAGCGGATCCGCGCCGCGCTGCCGCCGGAGGCTCGGGCCTACCCGAACGTCCGGATCCTCGCGCGCACCCGGCCAGCTGGTCCGCCGCACGACGCGGAGGCAGACCTCGTCGTCCTGCACCCCGAGCACGGGCTGCTCGTCATCGAGGTGAAGGGCGGCGAGCCCAGCCGGGACGCGAGTGGTCGCTGGTACGCGGGCGGCCGCGTGTTGGACCGCTCGCCGTTCGAGCAGGCGGAGGCGGGCAAGCACGACCTCGTTCGCGCGATCGAGGCGCTGCCCGAATGGCCGTCTGGTGTGCCGATGCGCGCCGGGCATGCCGTGGCCTTCCCGCATGCGGACCTCGGATCGCTGCCCCGCGGGCACGCGCTCCTCGGCCCGGACGTGGACCGCGCGATCGTCCTCGACGCCGCCGCCTTCGAATCGCCCTCCGCCACCCGGGCTGCGCTCGACCGGGCTTGGCAGCTGTGGACGGCCGACGGGTCAAAGGGCGCTCGGCTCGACCCGGCGCTGCTCGCCAGGGTGGAGGAGTACCTCGCGCCGACCGTGTCGCTCCGCCTTCTGGTCCGGCGGGAGGTGGACGCGGCCAAGGGCCGCCTCGTCGCCGCGTCGCGGGCGCAGCTCCAGGTGCTCAACACGGCGAAGGCCCTGCGGCGCGTCGCGGTGGTGGGACCCGCCGGCAGCGGCAAGAGCCTGGTGGCCGTGGAGAAGGCACGCCGTCTCGCGCGCGAGGGTTGGCGCACGCTCTACCTGTGCTACAACGCCCCGCTTGCCACGAGCGTCCTGCGCGAGGTGGCCGACGACGACCTCGCGCCGGACCGGCGCCCGGTGGTCCACACGTTCCACGGACTGTGCGAGACGCTGGGCAGGGCGGCCGGGACCCTGCCGCCCAAGCCCGAGGGTTCCGGCGCGGCGCTCTCGGACTGGTTCGCCCGCCTGCCGGGCGCGCTCGACGACGCGATCGACCGGCTGCCCGGCGAGCGGTTCCACGCCATCGTCGTGGACGAGGGCCAGGACTTCGAGCTGGGCTGGCTCCAGTCGCTCGAGTTCCTGTTCCAGACGCCAGAGGACGGCGTGCTGTGGGTGTTTCACGATCCCGGCCAGGCGCTGTACCGCGACGACGTGGTGGGCAAGGTCGCCGGCATGGCGGCGCTCTCGATGGCCGAGGACCTCCGCTCACCGGCGCCCGTCGCCCGCCTGGCAGCGCACTTCTACCACGGGCCGGAGACGCCCGTCCCGTACGGCTCCGAGGGTGCTGAGCCCGTCCTCGAGGCCGCTCCGCCCGGTTACGCCACGGTCGATGCGGTTCGGCGCCACCTCCACCGGCTGGTCCACCAGGAAGGCGTGCGATCGTGGGACGTGGCCGTCCTCAGCGGGACGTCCACGGCCAAGAGCCTTGTCTGGCGCCAGCACACGTTCGGCAACCTCCAGCTCTGGAACGGTGCGGTCGACGTCCTCGGCACCTCCCTCGGGTATGCGGCGGACGAGGTCCCCGAGGAGCCGAAGGACGACGTCGTGGTGCTGTTCGAGACCGTGCGGCGGTTCAAGGGCCTTGAGCGCGCCGTGGTGATCGTCTGCGAGCTGCCCGAGGAGCACAGCCGTCTCGACGCGCTGCTGTATACGGCGCTGACGCGCGCCACGGCGCACCTTGTCGTGATCGCGCCGCCCCAGTTGGCAGCCCGCCTGCTGGCAGCCCGCCGCGCGTGACGCGCGTGCCGCGCCCCGCGCGCGTGACGCGCAATCCGGCCGGCCGGGCGACGGCGACCCGAACACGGCCCGCGCGTCCCAGCGCCGCAACGACCTGGCCAGCTGCCCCGACCTGCGCCTAGGTGTAGGCCTCCTCGGCCGGGCGGCGCAGCGCAGCCAGGCGCTCGCGGACGAGGCCCTCGATCTGCGTGGCGGCCTCGACGGCAACGGTGTGCTCCCAGAATCGCAGGACCGTCCAGCCCTCGGCGACCAGCAGGCGGTCCGTCTCGGCGTCGCGCGCCGCGTTGGCGGCAATCTTCGGCCCCCAGTAGTCGGCGTTCGTCACCGGCAGGTGGAAGTGCTCGGGGCAGCCGTGCCAGAAGCACCCGTCGAGGAAGACCGCCACGCGAGCACGCGTGAAGACCAGGTCCGCCGAGCGCCGCACGGCGGCGACCGGCCGCACCGCGACCCGGTACCGGAGCCCACGCGCGTGCACCGCGGAGCGAACGGCGAGCTCGGGGCGCGTGTCGCGCGAGCGATTGGCCTGCATCGTCCTGCGGTTCGCAGCCGACGACGCCCAGGAGCCCTCGGGCGGCGCGTAGCCGACGGGGCTGCTGCTCGCGGGCACGGGCTTCGGCTTGGCACGGCGCTTCGACACGCGAACAGGGTAGGGGAGCGGCGGTGGTTTCCGCCCTCGTCATTGCCCCCGGCCGGCTTCCTGGGCCTCAGGTACTACGGTGATGGCAGCGTCCCCTCGCGCCCAACCCGTCGCGCCGCCGCCCTGGCGCCGTCGGGCCTAGACTCGTGTCATGCGCAACATTGAGGTAGACGGGCTCCGCGTCTCGCGGATTGGGTTGGGAACTTGGCAGTTCGGCTCCCGGGAGTGGGGCTACGGCGAGCACTACGCAAGCGAGACCGCGCCCGCCCTGCTGCGCCGCGCGATCGAGCTGGGGATCACAATGATCGACACGGCCGAGGCGTACGGCCCGGCCCGCTCAGAGGCGATCATCGGTGACGAGCTGGGGGGCCTCGCCGACGGCCAGCGCGCGGGTCTCACAGTCGCCACCAAGCTGATGCCGATCGCGCCCGCCGAGCGCATCGTCGCCTGGGAGTGCGCGGGCAGCCGCCGTCGGCTGCGCATGGACCGGCTCGACCTCTACTACATCCACTGGCCGAACCCGTTCGTCTCGCCCAGGCGGGTGGGGCAGGCCGTGCGGCCGCTGTTGCAGGACGGGCACGTCCGCCGGTTCGGCGTCAGCAACCACTCGATCGAGCAGTGGCAGGACTTCGAGCGCGGCCTGCGCGCCAAGGCCATGGCGAACCAAGTTCGATTCAGCCTCGTCTCCCCCGGGCCCGCTGACGACCTCGTCCCGTACGCGGCAGAGCACGACCGGCTGATCGTGGCGTACTCGCCCATCGGGCAGGGAGTGCTGGCCGGCCGCGACCCGGGCTCGATGCCCAGGGCGCGGCGAGCCCAGCGGGGCCGCGCCTACTCGTCGGACGCGGGGTCCCGTGTCGCCGAGCTCCAGCGGGCGCTCGCAGATATCGCGATCGCGAACGCGGCCACGCCTGCGCAGGTCGCGCTCGCCTGGGTCGTCTCCCACCCCAACACCATCGCCATCCCGGGCGCCCGAACGATTCACCAACTCGAGCAGAACGCCGCCGCGGCCGACCTCGTGCTGTCGGACGCGGACCTGGCGCGGCTGACCGAGCTCGCCGCGCCATTCCGGCGGTAAGCCCGCGGTGAGCTGGCGCTGCTAGCCTTGGGGCGTGCCCCGACTCGACCCTGAAGCCCTCCTCTCGGACCTGGACCCGGAGCAGCGCGAGGCCGTCCTGGCGAACGACGGGCCGGTCGCGATCCTGGCGGGCGCGGGCTCCGGCAAGACGCGCGTGATCAGCCGCCGCACGGCCTACGCTATCGCCACCGGGGCGGTCCGCCCGGACCAGGTGCTCATCGTCACGTTCACGGACAAGGCGGCGGGCGAGATGGCGGAGCGCCTTCGGCTCCTCGGCCTGCCCGGCGTGACCGCGCGCACGTTCCACGCCCAGGCGTTGAGCCAGCTGCGCCACTTCTGGCCGGACCGCCACGACGGCCAGCCGCTGCCGGACCTGCTGGACTCCAAGCTGCCGTTCGTCGGCCGGCTGGCACGCCAGCTGCCCGGTCACTATCGGTTCACGCCCGCCAAGGACCTCGCCGACGAGATCGAGTGGGCGAAGTCGCGCCGGGTCCCGCCGCATGGCTACGAGGCGGCAGCCGCGGCTGCGGGTCGCGAGCCCCCGATCCCGCCTGACCTGCTGGCACGCGTGTACGACGGGTACGAGCGGGCGAAGGCATGGGCGGGCCGCATCGACTTCGACGACCTGCTGCTCGGCACGGTGGACCTGCTCGAGACCGACGAGGCGGCGGCCGCCCTGGTCCGCTCACGGAAGTCCTGGTTCAGCGTGGACGAGTACCAGGACACCAGTGCGCTCCAACAGCGCCTGTTGGAGCTCTGGCTGGGCGACCGGCGCGACCTCTGCGTCGTCGGCGACGAGGATCAGACCATCTACACGTTCACCGGCGCCACGTCGAGGTTCCTCACCTCGTTTGCTGAGCGCTGGCCGGGGGCTCGCGAGGTGGTGTTGGTCCGCAACTACCGTTCGTCGCCTCAGGTGCTGATGCTCGCGAATCGGCTGCTCGCGGGCGAGGGGCGGGCGAAGCGCCTCGTCCCCACGCGGCCCGACGGACCGGAGCCCGTCATCGCACGCCACGCGTCGGCGGAGGGGGAGCTCGACGCGCTGGTGCAGTGGGTCGGCCTTCGCATCCGGGAGCGCACGGCGCCGGCGGAGGTTGCGGTGCTCGTGCGCGTCAACGCCCAGCTGGTCCCGATCGAGGCTGCGCTGACCCGCGCGGGCATTCCGTACCAGGTGCGCGGCGTGCGGTTCTACGAGCGGAGTGAGGTCCGGGGCGCACTGGCGGTCCTGCGGCGGATGGCCGGCTCGGCGGGCCGGGCTGCCCGGATCCGCGGCGGTGAGCTGCGGGCCGAGGTCGAGGGGCACTGGCGGCGGGATCTGGGGCTGGAGGACGACGAGGCGGCCTCGCGTGAACGCGGCGAGGAGGCGCGAGAGCGCCAGGCCTCGCTCGACACGCTGCTCGCGATCGTCGAGGGTGTCATCGACGCGGACCCGGCTGCGGACGCCACGAACGTCCTGGCGGAGCTCGAGGCCAGGGCCGCGGCGGAGCGCGACGGGGCGGCCGACGGCGTGAACCTGCTGACGTACCACCGCGCGAAGGGGCTCGAGTGGGACGCGGTGGCGCTGCCGTCCCTCGAGGAAGGGCTGCTCCCCATCCGCCAGGCTGGCGAGGACCCGGTGGCGCTCGCCGAGGAGCGGCGGCTGCTCTACGTGGGGATCACGCGCGCCCGCGTGGAGCTGCTGCTCTCGTGGGCCGAGACGCGGCTGGGCCGCGGCGGCAGCGAGGGCCGGCGGCGCCCGAGCCGATATCTCGCGTCGCTCCGACCACCGGCTGGCCAGAGGAGCGCAGCTGGGAGGGGAGCGGCGGCGACCCGCGGCGGGACCGCGATCGGGACCGGACGGCAGACGGCCGCGCCAACGGACGACCCGCTGTTCGACGCGCTGCGCGCCTGGCGCCTCGAGAAGGCGCGCGAGCTGGGCCAGCCGCCGTACGTCATCGCCCACGACACGACCCTGTCCGCCATCGCGGAGGCTCGGCCCGGAACCATCGAGGCGCTCTGGCGCGTGAAGGGCATCGGCCCCTCCAAGGCCGACCGGTACGGCGCGGAGATCCTCGCGCTGGTCGCCGGCATGCTCGCGAACGACGCGGAGATGCCCGACCCTGAGGGGTGACTATGCCGCCAGGTCGCGCTCCCGGAAGGCCCACGCCGCCCCGAGCCAGCCTGCGACGGCGATCACGGCGAACAGCGCCAGGTCGCCCACGGGCACCACGCCCTCGTCGATCAGGGCGGTCGTCCGGAAGTGATCCCATGCTGAGATGGGCGCGATCCACGCCCAGTCCTTGGAGATCTGCGTCACCACGAACACGGCGTACATCCCGAAGATGACGCCGCCCACGATCCCGGCCGTCCTGCCCCGACTCAGGGTTGTCACCGAGAGAAGCGTGGTCGGGCCGGCGATGGCGCAGGCGAACGCAAACGCAAGGACGCCCGCGGCCGCATACCCGCCGAGGTCGAAGACGTTGCCGGTGGCGGCCGCGGTCAGCCACAGGCCGAGCACTGCCGACGCGGCCAGGAGTGCCAGCACCACGGCCTGGGCGGCGATGTTGGTGGCGAGGTAGCGTGCCCGCGAGATCGGCGTAGCAAGCGGCAGGTCGAGAAAGCCTCGGTCGAGGTCGGCTGCCACGGCGCGTGTGCCGAGGAGCAGGGCCGCCGCCGTGGCGATGATCGGCCACAGCCAACTGGCCATGTAGGTGGTGAAGAAGACACCCGGGTCCGAGAGCAGGCCCGTCATGCCGAACGCGGCGAGGAACTCCTTGGGGAAGGTGTTCATGTACTCGGTCATCAGGGCGTCGTTCGACTTGAGGACCGGGTACATGACGCCCATGATCGCGCCGTAGGCCGCCAGGGCGACGGCGAGCCAGATGGCGAGCGAGCGGCAGCGCCGGAGCTCGAGGCGGAAGGCGGTCATGCCGGAACCTCCTCGGTGGACCGGCTGGCGGCCCCGGGCGCGTCGTCGCGGTACAGGCGCAGGAACAGGTCCTCGACGTCAGGCGTCGTGATGGCGATGTCCTCGACCCGGTGGGTGGCGATCTGCGCCAGCAGCGCGTTCACGTCGCCGCGGACCATGAGGTGGACCTCCCGGCCGGTCATCGCGACCACCTCGACGTTGGGCAGCTCGAACGCTTCGGGCGGCGGTGGCGCCGCCAGCACCAGGTTGATGGACCGCCAGTGTGAGCCC
This sequence comes from Chloroflexota bacterium, assembly GCA_037446495.1. Taxonomy (GTDB): domain Bacteria; phylum Chloroflexota; class Limnocylindria; order Limnocylindrales; family CSP1-4; genus CAIXZV01. The sequence goes on from JBBIIL010000009.1 coordinate 59,589, forward strand.
ATCAGGTCGCCGACGGCACTGACCTCGACGATGCGGCCATCGCGGATGATCGCGACCCGGTCGCACGCCCGTTCCACCTCGATGAGGTTGTGGCTCGAGAGGAACACGGTCCGCCCGTCGGCCCGTGCCTCCGCGCACAGGGCGAGGAACTCGCGCTGCATCAACGGGTCGAGGCCGCTCGAGGGCTCGTCGAGCACGAGCAGGGGCTCGTGGCCCATGAACGCCGCCACCACGCCGATCTTCTGGCGGTTCCCGCGCGACAGCCGCTTGATTCGGATCGTGGGGTCCAGCTCGAGGCGCTCGGTCAGGGGGCGCCACGCTCGGCGTGCCAGCCCACGCAGGCGTGCGAGGTACTCGAGCTGCTCGGCGCCGGTCAGCTCGCCGAGGAACCCCGGGTCGGATCCGAGATAGCTCACCCGCCCGTGGATGGCGGGCGCGTCGCGGAACGCGTCCTGGCCGAACACCCGCGCCGTGCCGCCGGAGGCCCGCAGGTACCCGAGGAGCAGCCGGATCGTGGTCGTCTTGCCGGCCCCGTTCGGGCCGAGGAAGCCGAACGCCTCACCCTCGACCACTTCGAAGGCGACGTCATCCACGCCGCGCTGGCGCCCGTACCGCTTGGTGAGGCCGACCGCCTCGATGACCGGACCGGTCATGGGGGTTCTCCCACGCACCCGCGACGCCGTGCTGCGTCGCCTCGCCGCGCCCGTCGTCCGGCGCGCGCTGCACCCGCGGGCCAGCGGACGGGCCCACCGTGGATCGTCGCGATGGTGGCCCGCGGAGCGGCCGCGACATAGGGGCCTGTGGCCCGTTCGGCGCGTCGGGGCGTCCCGAAGCGACGGGTCGGGCGGACCGGACGGTGCCCCGGAGGGTGCATGCCCGGCCAGCACGGGGGCACGGCAGGCTCGCGTGCGCCATGGATCGAACCGCCCCGCCGGCGGTGCCGACGGGGCGGAGGAGTGGACGGCAGGTCCGGTGCCTAGGCGACCAGGTCCAGTGCCTCGTCGAACTGGCTCGCGTACAGGTCGTAGTAGAAGCCACGCGCAGCGAGGAGCTCGGCGTGCGTGCCCTTCTCCACGATCCGACCTTCGCGCATCACCAGGATCACGTCCGCATCGCGGATCGTGGACAGGCGGTGCGCGATGACGAAGGACGTCCGGCCCTCCATCAGCCGGGCCATGGCCCGCTGGATGAGCACCTCGGTTCGAGTGTCCACCGACGAGGTCGCCTCGTCGAGGATGAGGACCGGCGGGTCGGCGAGGAACGCGCGGGCGATCGTGAGCAGCTGCTTCTCGCCCGCCGAGGTGTTCGTCGCGTCATCGTCGAGAACCGTCTCGTAGCCGTCGGGCAGGGTCCGCACGAAATGGTCCACGTGGGCGGCCGCGACCGCTTCGCGGAACTGGGCCTCGGGCACCTCGCCCTCCGCGCCGTAGGTCACGTTCTCACGGATGGTGCCCTTGAACAGCCACGTGTCCTGGAGGACCATCCCGAACGTCTTGCGCAGGTTGTCGCGGGTGAGCGTGCGCGTGTCCAGTCCGTCCACGCTGATGCGGCCGTGGTCCACGTCGTAGAACCGCATCAGCAGGTTCACGAGCGTGGTCTTGCCGGCGCCCGTCGGCCCCACAATCGCCACGGTCTGGCCGGGCTCGACGACGAGGTCGAGGTCCTCGATCAGCGGCTTGTCGGGCAGGTAGCGGAACGCGACATCCTCGAAGGTCACGCGGCCGTCGGCCGGCTCCCGCAGCATGGCCGGCTCGACCGGGTCGGGGATCTCCTCCTGCTCGTCAAGGAGCTCGAACACCCGCTCTGCAGACGCCACGGCGCTCTGGAGCACGTTGGCGATCGACGCCGCCTGGACGATGGGGAAGGTGAACTGGCGCGAGTACTGGATGAACGCTGTGACGTCGCCCAGGGTCATCGTGCCCGTGGCCACCCGCACACCGCCGATCACCGCGATCGCGACGTAGTTGAGGTTGGACACGAACTGCATGGTGGGCTGGATCAGGCCCGAGATGAACTGGGCCCGCCAGGACGCCTCGTAGAGTCCGTTGTTGCGCTGGTCGAAGACCTCGATGGCCGCATCCTGGCGGCCGTACAGCTTGACGATCGCGTGGCCGGTGTGCATCTCCTCGACGTGCCCGTTGAGGGTGCCGGTCCGCTCCCACTGGGCGGTGAACTGCACCTGCGACCGCCTCGCGATGAACATGGTCACGACCACCGACACCGGCACCACCAGGATCGAGATGGCGGCCAGCTCCCAGCTGATGGTGAGCATCATGATCAGCATGCCGACCACGGTCAGGACCGAGGTGATCAGCTGGGTCAGGCTCTGCTGGAGCGTCTGGCTGATGTTGTCGATGTCGTTGGTCACGCGCGAGAGGATGTCGCCGCGCGACTCGCGGTCGTAGTAGGACAGGGGCAGGCGGCCGAGCTTCTCGGAGACCTTGAGCCGCAGCCGGTAGACCGTGTGCTGCGTGACGCCGGCCATGATGTAGGCCTGGCCCCAGGAGAACACCGCGCTGACGAGGTAGAGGCCGACGAGC
>JBBIIL010000010.1:0-60548 GCA_037446495.1 Chloroflexota bacterium
GGTACGTCGTCGACGCGACGGACGAGACGCTCGGCCGCCTCGCGACGCGGATCGCGCGCGTCCTCGAGGGCAAGAACAAGCCCGGGTACGCGCCGCACATGGACACGGGCGACCACGTCATCGTGCTCAACGCGGCCAGGATCACCGTCACGAGCGACAAGCTCACGACCAAGGTCTACGCCCGCCACAGCGGCTACCCCGGCGGCTTCAAGGAGGAGACGCTCGGCCACCTCCTCGCCCGTCGGCCGGAGGAGCCCATCCGCCGCGCCGTGAAGGGCATGCTGCCCCACAACCGCCTCGGAGCCCAGATGCTCCGCAAGCTGAAGGTCTACGCCGGTTCTGAGCATCCGCACGAGGCTCAGAAGCCCGAGCCGATGGCCTGATCGAGGAGCCCTGATGTCGACGCCTGCGTTCTATTGGGGCACCGGCCGCCGCAAGACCGCGGTTGCCCGGGTCCGCCTCATCCCCGGTGACGGGTCCATGGTCATCAACGGCCGCACGCCTGAGGAGCACTTCGGCGGCGTGCTGTCGGACTCGCAGCTGTTCCTGCCGTTCCGGGTCACCGGGACCGAGGGCCGCTACAACGTCACGATCAAGGTCGAGGGCGGTGGGGTGACCGGCCAGGCCGGCGCGATCCGCCACGGCGTGGCACGTGCCCTGCTCCAGTCCGATCCTGAGGCGTACCGCCTCCCGCTGCGCCAGGCCGGCCTCCTCACCCGCGACCCGCGGATGAAGGAGCGCAAGAAGTACGGCCTCAAGCGAGCCCGCAAGGCCCCGCAGTACACCAAGCGGTAGCCGGTTCCGTCCCGCAGCATCGAAGCGCCCGTCCCGGGGCCGGGGCGGGTGCTTTCGCGTCTCCCCAGTCGTCGAGACGGGTGGAGCCAGGATGGGACTGATTGCCGACCGCGTCGACCTCGCCCGCCGCGGCCTCAACGACACCGTCGTCCGTCGCCTCCCGTCGGGGTGGGCCGTCCTCGGCGATGTGCAGTTCCTGCCCGGCTACTGCCTCCTCCTCGCCGATCCTGTCGTGCCCAGCCTCAACGACCTCGACGCCGAGGGCCGTGCGGCATTCCTTCGTGACATGGCCCGCTTGGGCGACGCGATCCTCCGGGTCACGGGGGCTGCGCGCGTCAACTACGAACTCCTCGGCAACTCCGATCCCGAATTGCACGCACACATCTTCCCGAGGTACGCGACCGAGCCCGAGGATCTTCGCCGGCTGCCGGCGTGGTTCCACGACTGGGAGAGTGCGACACGGTCTGACGTCGCGAAGCACGCTGGCCTGCGCGATGCGCTCCGCGCGGCGCTCGCGGCTGATGCCAGGTAGTGCCTGGCGGCTCACCGGCGTGAACAGCGCATCACGACCGCACTAGACTGCCGGCATGGACCGCGCGTCGATCGGCGAGGCGCTCGAGTACCTCTACTGGGCGCGCGACCGGATTGCCGTCGCCGCTGCCGCGCTGACGGATGCCGAGTTCTGCTGCGAGGTGCCGAGAGCCACGCGAACCCTCCGCGGGACGCTCGCCCACCAAGTCGAGTGCGAATGGGCGTGGCGGATCCGCCTGGGCCAGGGCGCCTTTCCGCATGGCGACGTCCTGCCCGACGACTTCGCGACGCTCGGGGATCTGCTCGCCCGCTGGCGCCTTGACGAGTCGGCCCTGCTGGCGCTGGTGGACGGGTTGTCCGACGCCGATCTCGAGGCGAACGTGACCGTCGGGGCGGGCTCCGTCGCGACATGGCGCTGCATCCTGTACGTCGTGAACCACGGGACCCAGCAGTTCACCGAGGCGGCGCTGCTGCTCACCCAGCTTGGCCACTCGCCCGGCGAGATCGGCTACCTCGCGTTCTGCTCGCGTCCGCCCCGCCGGTGACGCCGGGCGCTTCGGCACCTCATTCGCGGCGCGGACGCGGTAGGGTGGCGGCATGACGAACGCAGCGCTTGCCGGACGGGACCTCATCTCGGCGGCCGACCTCTCGGCCCAGGACCTCGCCCGGCTCTTCGCCCGCGCGGCGGAGCTCAAGGCCGAGTACCGCGCCCTGCGCCGCCACGCCAACCCGCCGCTCGAGCGCCGCACCCTCGCGATGCTGTTCCAGAAGCCCAGCCTGCGGACGCGCGTCACGTTCGAGGCGGGCATGACCCAGCTCGGCGGCCACGCGATCTACCTCGAGGAGACGATCGTGCTGGGCGGCCGCGAGACCGTGAGCGACGTGGCGAGGAACCTCGAGCGCTTCGTGGACGCGATCATGGCCCGCACCGGCCCGCACGAAGTGGTGGTCGAGCTGGCCGCGCGCGCCTCGATCCCGGTGATCAACGGCCTCACCATCCGCGAGCACCCGTGCCAGTCGCTGGCGGACCTGTTCACGCTCCACGAGCGGTTCGGCGATCTCCGGGGCCGCGTGCTGACCTTCGTGGGCGACGGCAACAACGTCTACCACTCGCTCGCGCTCATGGGGGCCACCCTGGGCATGCACGTGCGCCTCGCGCACCCGGTGGGCTATGGGCCGAGCGGCAGGATCGTCGAGCGGGCACAGGAGCTGGCGGCTGCAGCAGGCGGGTCGGTGACCTTCACGCAGGCCCCGCACGAAGCCGTGGCAGGCGCGGACGTCGTCTACACCGATGCCTGGACGTCGATGGGCCAGGAGGCGGAGGCGGAGGAGCGGCGGGACGCGTTCTCGCGCTACCAGGTCAATGAGGCGCTGCTGGCCGCCTCGCCCAACGCCGTGGTGATGCACTGCCTGCCCGCGCATCGTGGCGAGGAGATCACGTCCGACGTGATGGACGGTCCGAGGAGCATCATCTTCGAGCAGTCCGAGAACCGGCTGCACGCCCAGAAGGCGCTCCTCGTCGAGCTGCTCGCGGGCTGAAGCGGCAACGGGCACCCGGGGAGGGTGGTGGTGAACAGCGAGGCCCTCTACGAGCAGTACAAGGAAGCGCTCAAGCGCGGGCACGTCGCGGTCCTGCGCGGGCACATGGCGGAGGCCCTGTTCGCCTATGCGGAGGCGGCTCGGATCGCGCCCGAACGCTCCACGCCGCACACCTCCGCCGGCGCGGCGCTGCTTCGCCACAAGCGCCCGGCCGATGCCCTCCGGCACTACGAGGTGGCCCTGTCCGTCTCCCCCCGGGACGAGGCGGCGCTGCTCGGCCGCGCCCAGGCGCTGGCGGCACTTGACCGGCGCGGCGAGGCGGCCGACGCATTTGACAGTCTGGCCGACGTCCAGTCCGGTGTCGGACGGCTCGCCGACGCGGTGGACGCGGCACGGCGCGGTCTTGAGCTGGCCGAGGGCCGTGAGCGCCGGCGAACGCTGGCGCGGCTGATCGCCAGACTCCGGGCAACCGAGCCCGGGGAGCCGGGGCGCCTGGCGCTCGAGCGCGCCCTGCAGGTCCTCGACGGGCTGGCGGTGCCGCATCCCAAGCCCGCCGATGGCATCCCTGTCCCGTCGGACGGTGCCATGCCGGCGACGGCGGCCGAGCCGGTCACGCCGGAGGCCAACATCGGCGTGCCAGCCGGGGCGGTGCCACCCGTTGGCGACGGCCTCGTCGGACCGGCGGCCGACCAGGTCGAGGCAGCGCCTGAGCAGCTGGCCGAAGCCGCCCCGGCGCCCGGCGTCCAGGCGGAGAGCGAGTCGGCGCCCGCCCCCGCCGTGCCCGAGCCCCGCCAGGTCCCCGCCGGCGCCACGGCTGCCGGGCTCGCCGCGCGTGCCGAGGCTGCGGTGGGCGCCGGCGTGCCCGAGCCCGCCGTGGAGGCTCTCCTCGACCTCGCCGCGCTCCATTCCCGCGACGGCCGCATCGAGGCCGCCCTCGAGGCGTGCTACTCCGCGGTCTCATTCGATCCCGACAGCGTGGCGCTCCACCTGATGCTCGTGGAGCTGTACTCGGAGCGCGGCTGGGACGGGCTTGCGGCCGCGAAGCTCGACCTTCTGGAGCGCCTGGCCCACCTCGATGGGGACGACCGGGCGGTCGCCGACATCGCGGGCGTGCGAGCCGCGCGCACCTAGCGGTCGCCAAGATCGCCCGGGGGTCGGTGTAGACTCGCCGGAAGATGCTCGCGTTCCTCGAATCGCTGGTCCGGCAGGTGACGCCCAATGCACTGCTGGACATCGGCATCACCGCCCTGTTCATCTACTGGTTGTTCAGCTTGATCAGGGGCACGCGCGCGGTGACGCTGGTGATCGGCGTGTCCGTGCTGCTCGGCATCTACGCCCTGGCCCAGTTCCTCGGCCTGCGGCTGTTCACCCAGCTCCTTCAGGCGGGCGCGTTCGTGGGCGTGTTCGCTCTCGTGGTCATCTTCCAGCCCGAGCTCCGGCGCGCACTCGAGCGGATCGGTCGGGTGGGGACGTTTGGCTGGCTGGTGCCCGCTTCCTCGCACCGCCGCATTGAGGGCATCTCGGGGGCGATCGCGAAGGCGTCAGCCGCGCTCTCGGCCAGCGGCCACGGTGCGCTGATCGTGATCGAGCGCGAGACCGGGCTCGAGGACACCGCTGAGACGGGCGTCATGCTCCATGCTGACCTGACCGCCGAGCTGCTGCTCACGATCTTCATGCCCCGCACGGCACTCCATGACGGGGCGGTCATCATCCGCGGCGAGACGGTCCTCGCGGCCGGCGCCCTGCTCCCCCTGACGGAGATGCGCCTTTCCGAGCGCTTCGGAACGCGCCACCGCGCCGCGCTCGGCATCACCGAGGACACGGACGCCGTTGCCGTGGTGGTGTCGGAGGAGAGCGGCCACATGAGCGTGGTGGAGCGGGCGCGCATCGTCCGCGTGCCCACGGAAGCGCAGCTGGAGCGCGCGCTGGCCGGTCTGCTCGAGACCCATGAGGTTGGGTCCGGGTTCAGTCTGGGTCGCCGGGGCGGGCTGGGGGCGCCGCGCCGGCCGGGCACCCGCCTGCGCATCGCCAGGCGAACCGCCGCTCGTCCAGAGACACCGCTCGCGGAGCCCCTCAGCGGTGAGGCCGATCGGGTGGTCGAGGAGGGCGGACTCGAGCCGATCTCTGCTCGCACGCCCGATGGGAGCGCCCAGGCGTTCTCGCGTGCCGACCGTGACACTCCCGGGTCGATGACGGCCGGCGCCGAGCCGGACGACGTCGCCAGCGCCGCCGACGCACATCTGCCGGCCGCGGGAGATGCTGCGTGAGCGCTCGCCGACTCGCGCGAATGGTGATGGGCGCGATCGTCCACAACTGGCCGCTCAAGGTGGCGGCCCTCGCCCTGGCCGCGCTGCTCTACGTGGGCCTTGTCGCGACGCAGGACAGCAGCGTGTATCCCGGCCCGATCACGGTCACCTACGTCCACCTGCCGCCCGACTCCGTCGTGACGAACCAGCTCAAGGACGTGGAGCAGATCAGGTACCTGGCGCCGGCCGACGTCGGTCACCTGACCGGGAGCAACTTCCAGGCCACCGTGGACCTGGCCAACGTCCAGCCCACCGGCACCCCGGTCAGCCTGCCGGTGGACGTCCAGGCCGATGACCCGCGGGTCACGATCATCGACGTCAAACCGCGGACGGTCACCGTCATCCTCGACAAGTCGGCCGCGGCCGATGTGCCAGTCACGGTCGTCAAGAGCGAGTCTGGGCCCGGGGTCACCGTTGGCGAGACCGTCTTCACGCCCCAGCAGGCCAGGGTGCTCGGCCCCGCCGCCGCGGTTGGCCGGGTCGTCGCCGTGCGGGTCACGGTCACCCTCGATCCGAGTGGCCTCAACTACGATCAGGAGGTGGAGGGCGTCCCAGTCGACATCGCGGGCGCGCCCGTGACCGGCGTGACGGTGGTGCCGGCGACATTCCACGTCCAGATCCCCCAGATCACCAACGGCCAGACGCGGTCGCTGCCGGTGAACCCGGTGCTCAGCGGCGATCCCGCCCCCGGGTTCCGAGTGTCGGGGATCGCCGTCTCGCCCGCCACGGTCCTCGTCCAGGGGGACGCCACGCAGCTGGTCAAGATGATCGAGGTGGACACGGCGCCCGTCGGGGTGTTCGGGGCGACCAGGGATGTCTCCTCGGTGGTCGCCCTGTCTCTGCCCACGGGCGTGGCGGTGGCGGGCGGGGGAACGGTCACCGTGACGGTCCACGTCGCCGCCCTCACTGACACGCGTACGCTGGCAGCTGGGTTCCGGCTCGACGGACAGCAGCCGGGCATGGCCTACACGCTCAATGTCGACTCGGCGCTGCTCACCCTGTACGGCTCCACGGCCGACCTTGACCGCCTCGCATCGGTCCCGCTGGTGGTCGGCCTCGACGTCGCCGGCATGGGCCCGGGCAAGCACCAGGTCACCGTGGTCCCGTCGCTGCCCTCGGGCGTGACCCTGGTTGCGGTCGACCCGACGACGGTCACCGTGGACATCGGCGCGCCGTCGCCGGCCCCGTCGGATGTCCTGCCGTCGCCAGTCCCGCTGTCGCCCGGCCTGTCTCCCGCCCCGTCGCCCAGCTGAGCCGGCCTTCGCGCCAGCACGGCCGGGCACCTCATCCAGAACCCACCGCACGAGGAGCCCCATGACCCGCCTGTTCGGCACCGACGGCATCCGCGGCGCCGCCAACGTCGACCTGCGCCCGTCGCTCGCCACGTCGCTCGGCCGCGCCACGGCGTATCGCGTGGTCGGGGTCGGCGGCTCGCTCGTGGTCGGTCAGGACACCCGCCGCTCGGGCGACATGTTCGTCGCAGCGATCACCGCCGGTGCCACGAGCATGGGGGTGGACGTCCACTCGGTGGGCGTGGTGCCGACCCCGGCCCTCGCATTCCTCGCCGGGGACGGGGAGTTCGCCGCGGGGATCATGGTCTCCGCGTCGCACAATCCGGCAGAGGACAACGGCCTCAAGGTCCTCGACCCGAACGGGCTCAAGCTCGACGACGACCTCGAGGACGAGCTCGAGGCGCTGACCCTCCGCGCCGACGAGCTGCCTGGCGTCCTGCCGGGCCTCCTGGGACGGTCGGTGGACGCATCGCCGCTCCTGGGGCAGTACATCGCGCACCGCACGGCCCTGGCCGCGGCCGTCCACGCGACCGGCCTCCATGTGATCCTCGACACCGCCAACGGTGCCGCCCACCGGGTCGGCCCGGCGATCCTGCGCGCCACCGGCGCCCGCGTGACCGTGATCCACGACGAGCCAGACGGCGACAACATCAACCGCGGCTGCGGCGCCACTGCGCCCGAATCGTTGATGGAGGCCGTTCTCGAGCATGGCGCCGACGTGGGCTTCGCGCTCGACGGTGACGCCGATCGCTGCGTGGCCGTGGACCGCACAGGCCGCCTCGTGGACGGCGACCAGGTGCTCGGCATCCTCGCCCTCGAGCGGCTGGCGCGCGGCGCCCTCGACAAGCGCAGCCTCGTGGTGTCGGTCCTCTCGAACGGTGGCCTCCAGGGTGCCATCGAGGCGGCGGGCGGTCGGCTCGTGCGCACGCCCGTGGGCGACAAGCACATCCTCGCCGCGATGCTGGTCTCGGGTGCAGGCCTGGGTGGCGAGAAGAGCGGCCATGTGATCGTCCGCGAGCACACCAACTCGGGCGACGGCATCGTGACCGCCACCGAGCTCCTGCGGGTCATGACCACGGCCGCAGCCGGAATCGACGAGCTCGCCACGCAGATCCCACTCCTGCCCCAGCAGCAGCGCGCCATCCGCGTGCGCCACCGCGACCAGTGGGACGCCGACGAGGTGCTGGGCAGGGCCATCGCCGACGCTGAGGCGCGCCTACGGCCCCACGGCCGCATCCTCGTGCGCCCCTCGGGAACCGAGCCCGTCCTGCGGGTGATGGTGGAGGGCGACGACGCGGCGCTGGTCGCCGAGGTGGCCGACACGATCGCGGCCCTCGCGGGGGAGCGTCTACACTAGCGCCGCCGCGGCACGCTGCGGCTGCCCCCGAGAGGAGACCCGGCGCGGAATGTGCGGAATCGTCGGCTACACCGGTCCCCGCGAGGCTGGCCCCATCCTGATCGAGGGGCTTCGGCGCCTCGAGTACCGCGGCTACGACTCCGCGGGCATCGCGCTCGTGGACGAGGCCGGCGACATGTTCGTCGAGAAGAAGGCCGGCAAGCTCGCGAACCTGCAGACGGCCATCGCGGACCGGACACCCCACGCAGCCATCGGCCTCGCGCACACGAGATGGGCCACGCACGGGCGGCCGAACGACCTCAATGCCCACCCGCATCAGGACTGCACCGGCGCGATCACCGTCATCCACAACGGGATCATCGAGAACTTCCGCGAGCTGCGCGACGGGCTCGAGGCGCGCGGCCACAGGCTGACGTCCGAGACCGACACCGAGGCGATTGCCCACCTCGTCGAGGAGTGCTACCAGGGCGACCTGGCCGAGGCCGTCCGCGACGCGCTCCGCCAGTGCGAGGGCGCCTACGCGGTCGCGGTCATGCATCGCGGCGAGAGGGACCGGCTGGTCGGCGCCCGCGAGAACGTGCCGCTGGTGGTGGGGCTTGGCGACGGAGAGGCATTCCTGGCCAGCGACGTCGCGGCGATCCTCGCCCACACCCGGCGCGTCATCTTCCTCGAGGAGGGCGACGTGGTGGACCTGCGCCCGTGGGGTGCGACCATCACCGGTGTGGACGGAGTCGCCCGCGAGCGGGTCGAGACCCTTGTGGACTGGACGCCAGAGGCCGCCGAGAAGGGCGGCTACGAGCACTTCATGCTCAAGGAGATCCACGAGCAGCCCGATGCCCTGCGCCAGTCGCTGGCGGGCCGTGTGGGCCACACCGGCCGGGTCCACGCACCCGAGGTCGCGGGCCTGACCGATGCCTTTCGGCGCGTGACCCGCGTGGAGGTGGTCGCCTGCGGCACCGCGTCGCACGCAGGTCTGGTGGGTGCTGCCGCGATCCAGGACTGGACCGGGCTTCCGGCTCGCGTGACAGTGGGTTCCGAGTTCCGCTACGCGCCGCCGCCACTCGACGAGGACGTGCTCGTCATCGCGGTCACGCAGTCCGGCGAGACGGCGGACACGATCGCCCCGGTCCGCTGGGCGAAGGAGCAAGGCTGCCCGATCGTGGCGGTGACCAACACCATGGGCTCCGCGATCACGCGCGAGGCCAATGCCGTGATGTTCCTCCAGGCCGGCCCCGAGATCGCGGTCGCGGCCTCCAAGACCTTCGTCACCCAGGTCACCACGCTCATCGTGCTCGCGGCAGCAATCGCCAAGGCGCGGGGATCGCTCGGGCTCGAGCAGGAGCTGGAGCTGGGCCAGGCCCTTCGAGCGCTGCCCGAGGCGGCGGCGCGGACCCTGGAGCTGGCCTCCGGCGTGCCCGACCTCGCGAGGCGCTACCTCGGCGCCCGCGGCTTCATGTTCATCGGCCGCGGCTACACGCTGCCGGGCGCGCTCGAGGGCGCGCTCAAGCTCAAGGAGGTCAGCTACATCCACGCAGAGGGGTATGCCGCCGGCGAGCTCAAGCACGGGCCGATCTCGCTGCTCGACGCCGAGTGCCCGCTCGTGGCGGTTGCCACCAAGTCGCGCGTGTACGACAAGCTGATCAGCAACGTGATGGAGGGCCGCGCCCGCGACGCGAAGGTGATCGCGGTGGCCACCGAGGGCGACGAGGGAATCAGCCGGGTCGCCGACGACGTGGTCTGGGTTCCCGAGACGCACGAGGCCCTGAGCCCGGTGCTCGCGGTGATCCCGCTCCAGCTGTTCGCGTACTACACCGCTGTCGCCCGCGGCACCGACGTGGACCAGCCGCGCAACCTCGCCAAGTCGGTCACGGTGGAGTAGGCCGATGCCGGCGTCCGGCACGGAGGACCCGGGCCTGTCCTTGGGCATGGTCCCAGAGGGCACCACCGAGCTGGGCATCGACATCATCAGGGTGGAGCGGATCCGCGCCGCCCTGGAGAGGTTCGGCGACCGGTTCTCACGGCGTGTCCTGACGGACCTCGAGCGCCGATACGTCCGTGACCGGCCCGAGACGTTTGCCGGCCGCTGGGCAGCCAAGGAGGCCGTGTCCAAAGTGCTCGGCCTTGGCGTGCGGGGCATCGGCTGGCGTGACATCGAGGTTCAGCGCCTGCCCACCGGACAGCCGTCAGTTCGCCTCCACGGCCGCGCAGCGCAGCGAGCACAGCAGCTGGGCATGGGCAGGATTGCCCTCTCGATCACCCACGAGTCGGACTACGCGGTGGCGATCGCCTTCGGCGTCCGCACGGCGGGCGGCCGTTACGTCCTCCCCCTCGACATCGATGAGCGCATCGACGAGCGCGAGCGCAAGCTTCTGGGCCGCCTGGAGCGCCTCACCGCGCTCCACGAGGCCAGCCGGCGGGCTGGGGCGGCGGCCCCCGCAGGGAACCATGAGCGGCGCGAGGAGGACGCGGATGGCTGACCGGCCGGTAGGGTTCGGGCGGCGCGAGCACGGCGGGACGGTCCCGCCGGCGGGCACAGCCAGGCTGGACGACGAATCCATGGCCCGGCTGCTCCCCGAGCGCAGCAAGCGGGCCCACAAGGGCACGTTCGGCAAGCTGCTCGTGATTGCCGGCTCGCTCGACTACGCCGGTGCCGCTCTGCTCGTCTGCCGGGCGTCCGGGCGTGCCGGTGCCGGGCTGGTCACCCTGGCTGTGCCCGAGTCGCTGCAGCCGCTGTTCGCCTCCAAGGTGGTCGAGGCCACCACGATGGCTCTCCCCGAGGATGACGTCGAGGAGGTCGATCCCGAACCCGCGCTGGCTGCGATCCTCGACAACGAGCACGACGCGCTCGTGATCGGGCCCGGACTCCGGCCTTCGCTCGCTGGCGCGGACCTTCTGCGGCTGATCCTGACCCAGCCCGAGGAAGGCGTGAACCCGCCTGCGGTGGTCGATGCCGAGGCGCTCCGCACTCTGGCGTCGGTCGGGGAGTGGTGGGCCGGTGTCACGCGCCGGTGCGTGCTCACGCCACACACCGGGGAGTTCGCACGCCTCCGGGCGGGCAGCGGCCACGACCCGGCCGACGACGGCGACCTCGGCGAGGACGACGAGGCGCGAGTGCGCGCCGCATCGGCGGCAGCCGCCGAGTGGAACCAGGTCGTCGTGCTCAAGGGCGCGAACACGGTGATCGCCGCGCCCGACGGCGCCACCGCGATGGCCCCGTTCGAGAACCCAGCCATGGCCACTGGCGGCACCGGTGACGTGCTCGCCGGCACGATCGGCGCGCTGCTGGCCCAGGGCCTCCCGCCGTTCGACGCAGCGCGTCTCGGCGTCTACCTCCACGGCAACGCGGGCGAGCTGGTCCGCGATCGGCTGGGCGACGCGGGTCTGCTCGCGAGTGACCTGCCGGATGCGCTGCCGATGGTGCGCAAGCGGCTGGCGGGCATCGCTGAGCGGCTCCAGTCGGGCCGGAGGCTGGGCTTTGGGGCGCGTCACGGTCACGAAGACGACGGCGGCACGCTCGAGCCGGGCACCGACGCCTGACCTCACGATGGTGACGGAGCAGCCGACACAACGGCGGACCCCCATCGAGCAGCGACTGCGCGCCGCGGGCCTCGCGCCGCTGGCCCGCCACGCGTGGCTCGAGATCGACCTCGACGCGCTGCGCTGGAACCTGGCCGCACTGCGTGCGGCGGTGGGCCCCGCCGTGCGCGTGGAGCCGGTGGTCAAGGCCGACGCGTACGGTCACGGCGCAGTCGAGGTGGCGCTGGCGCTCGAGGCGGCCGGCGCCGACGGACTCTCGGTGGCCACGATGGACGAGGCGGTGGAGCTGCGGGACGCTGCGGTGGCGCTCCCACTGCTCGTGCTCTACCCAGTGCCCGTGACCTGGCTGAACGAGGCCGCCCGGCGGGGGATTGCGGTGGCGCTCGGTGCCGGAGCGGCGGCGGACGAGACCCTCGCCCGGGCGCGGGCAGCCGCCGGGACGGGTGCCCCCCAGCTTGGGGTGCACCTCGAGGTGGAGACCGGCCTCGGGCGCGGCGGCGTGCTGCCGGAGGACGTGGCACGGGCGATTGACGCCGTGCTCGCCACCCCGGGCGTTCGACTCGACGGCGTGTGGACCCATCTCGCGGCCGCTGACGACAACGCGCGCACGATTGAGCAGGACCGCCGGTTCACGGCCGCCATGACGCCCCTCGCCGACGCGGTGGCGCGGGTCCTTGGACCGGCGTCCGGTGTTCGACGGCACCTCGCAGGGAGCGGCGGCGTCCTGGGTGACGCGGTGCCGCGCTGGGATGCGGTCCGGACCGGCTTGTCAGTCTACGGGCTCGTCCCCGACGCCCTGGTGCCGCCGTCCTCGACCGCGCCGGCGGCTCGGGCGCTGCGGCCGGTCATGGCGGCGTATGCGCGCCCGGTGCGCGTGCTCGAACTGCCCGAGGGCCACGGCGTCTCGTACGGGCCCACGTTCGTGACGACACGTCCCAGCCGCATCGCCACGCTGCCCATCGGCTACGCGGACGGCTGGCGCCGCTACCTGTCGGACCGTTCCTGTGCGCTCGTCCGGGGCGTTCGCGTGCCGCTGGTGGGCCGGGTGGCGATGGACGCGGTCATGGCGGACGTGACCGACGTGCCCGGCGAACCGGTGACAGAGCGCGACGAATTCGTGCTGCTGGGGGAGCAGGGCGAGGAGCGGATCACCGCCTTTGAGCTTGCCGCGACTGGCGGGACGATCAGCTACGAGGTCCTGACGGGGATGTCCCGCCGACTGGCCCGGGTGTACCATGCCGCCGGTTCGCCCGTGGGGGTCCGTACCCTCGTCTAGGGGAGGCCGAGTGGCCAAGATCGAGCTGTGGAACGGGGACATCTGCGACCTGGAGGTCGACGCGATCGTGAGCCCCGCAGCCACCTCGCTGTGGATGAGCGCCGGCGTTGCAGGCGAGATCAAGCGGGCCGGGGGCGATTCCATCGAGTTCGCCGCGGTCCGTCAGGGTCCCGCCCGGCTCGGCGATGCCATCGTGACTCCGGCCGGGCGCCTCGCCGCCCGGGTGGTGATCCACGCCGTGTCCCTCGAGCGAGACCGGCGCACCAGCGGCCCCGCCATCGACGCTGCCGCCCGCGGTGCGCTGCGCCGGGCCGCCGAGCTGGGCCTCGTCAGCATCGCGTTCCCGGCCCTCGGCACGGGCATCGGCGGGTTCCCGCTCGACGACGCCGCCCGGATCGCGGTCGAGGCCGTCCGCGATGAGCTCAACGAGCCGACCTCGGTGGAGCATGTGGTCTTCGCGCTGCGCGGTGGCGCCGTCTACGAGGCGTTCGCGCGAGCCCTCACAGCGACGGAGCCCGTGCCCTCGCGGTCGCTGCTGGAGCCGCGTTCGGCGGGGGACCTGTCGTGACCTTCAACCTCGAGCCGGTGGACGAGCGCCGTGAGGCGCTGGTCGAGGCCGTGGCGCGCGAGATCCGCCTGCGCGGGCTGACCGGGCCCGCTGTGCACTTCCTCGAGGCGAGCCGGCCGTACCGCCCCCTCGGTGCGCCGGCGATGCTGTTCTTCGACCGGGGCGTGCGCGAGCTGTTCGGCGGCGAGACGCCGTCGGCCACCGAGCTCCTGCGCGACGACATCGGCATCGAGGCGCTCATCGACCGCCTGGAGGACCTGGACGAACCCGACAGCTGGGATGCCTAGGAACGTGCCGAGGTCAAGGGCTTGCGGCGATCCGCGGATTGGGTGGCGCTGCTAGCATCGGGTCGGTGAGCAGCCCGGCAAGCGTCTTCGCCACGGTGGATCGCGGGACCGCCTCGACGGCGGTCGCACTGATCGGTCGGGCGGGCGGACGCCATCGCCTGCTCGGCGCGACTGGCGGGCCGGCGGGCGTGTCGGCCGAGGCACTGCTGGAGCGGGTGCGCCGCCGGATCGCGGCCGCGGACCCCGACCTCGCAGAGGCGCTCGGCATCGACCAGCCGGGATGTGTCGCCGAGCTGCCACGCCTCATGTGCGTGACATCCCAGGCCCCCGAGCTTGCCGTGATCGCCGCCACCGAGCGCGTCCTGCGGCCCTTGGCGGCCGTCGCCGCGACGGCGGGCTGGCACGTGCGCGAGCTGGTGGTCGAGGGTGCCGAGATCCTCAAGGTGGCCACCTCGCTCGCGGACCGGCACGTGGACGCGATCCTCGCCGGGTCTGCCGAGCCGCCCGGCGCGGACGAGCGCAGCCTGATTGGCGAGCTGGGGACGATGGTCGCCGCGGCGACCGAACGCCGACCGGACCTCGTCACGGTGCTTGCGGGCGGACTCGCCGCGCCAGGCGGCCGCACCGAGGCTCTGTTCCGGCCCGATCGGCCGGGGCCCACAGTGCTCGCGCCGTCGCCGCTCGACGATCACGGCGAGCCGCTCCGCCTGCTGCTCGACAGCCTCCGCGGTGGAAGTGACGACGGACGGCGGGCACTGGCCGTGGCTGCGGGCTCCCTCGCGCGGGTGCTTCGGCGACGCGTCGAGGTGCTCGAGATCGGCCAGTCGGGCGGGTCGCGCACCCTGGCGTCGTGGCAGCCCGGGGCCGAGTCCGCGGTGCGGACGGCTGTCGTCGCCCGCGCCGCGCTCCTGCCGCGCTCGTTCACCGAGAAGGACCTCGACCACGTCATCGGCTGGCTGCCCATCTCGCTCGACCGCCTGCGGACCCGCGACCGGCTCCGCGAGATGGCGATTGCACCCTGGGGCGACGCCTGCGGCGAGGGCGCTGTGCTGCGGATGGCCGCGGTGCGGGCGGCCACTGGCCGGCTCCTCGAGCTGACGCCGGCGTTCGACGCACTGCCGGCGCCGGACCTCCTCATCGCGTCCGGCGGGGCCTGGCTGGCGGCACCCGCGACCGCAACGATTCTGGCCGTGGCTGACGTCGCACGGCGGCCGGGTGCCCGGGCCGTGGGCCTGGACCACGCGCGGGTGCTGGCGCCGATCGGGACGATCGAGGACGAGGAGGAACGCGCGCGCCTGCTGGCCGACCTGCGGGATGATCTGCTGGTGCCGCTCGGGACCGTCGTCACCGCGGCTGGGCTGCGGTCGGCGCGGAGCGCGGGCGTGCTCACCGTGCACGGCCCGGGCGATCCGATCGAGGTGGACCTCGTGCCGGGCGGCCTGGAGTTGATGGACGTTCCGCCCGGCGGCCGCGCGACGGTGGAGTTTCGGTTCCGGGAGCCGGTGGATCTCGGCGTGCGCGCCCGCCACCTCGCGATCGACGTCACGGGTGGGCTCGGTGGGCTGGTCGTGGACCTGCGAGACGTGCCGCTCCGGCTGCCTGACCGGCTTGAGCCGCGGCGCGAGCTGCTGGCGAGCTGGCAGGCCGCGGTCTGGCCGGGGTTCGACCAGTGAGCGGCGCCCCGACGTCCCGGGCGTGGCTCGACGAGCTTCCGTTGCGCCGGCTGGTGCTGACGGGCCTCGAGACAGCCATACCCTTGCTCCCCGGCGATCGGCCGCTCGTCGAGCCGGGAACCTCAGTCCTCCCCGGCGATCTCCTGCTCGAGCACGTGCGCGACCGGCGGGTGGAGGTGGTGGACGTGCGCGCGCCCGCGGGCGAACGGCCGCTCGCCGGCGGGCGCTGGGCGCCGGTACCGGGGCGGCGCCGCGCAGAGGGCCAGGGCGACGGCGAGCTCCTGTCGCCGATCCCCGGCAAGTCGACGCGGTGGCGCCTCGTGACGGGCGAGCACCGAGCGCAGGTCACGTCCTCGGTTGCCGGGATCGTGATCGAGGTGCGACCGGGCGCGATGATCCGACTGCGGATCGAGGGGCTGGCGCTCCGCGGCGCGTTCGCGGCGGGCACATCGGCGCGCGGGCGGCTCGAGCTCGCGACCGACCCGTTCGGCGACCTGCGGCCCGGCGGGATCGACGTGGGCCGGACGGGGAGCATCCTCGTGGTGGGGTCGCGCATCGATGCCGAGGCGCTCACGCGGGCGCGGGCCATGGGCGTGCACGGGATCGTGGCGGCGGCGATCGCCGGCAAGGACGTGCGCGACTTCCAGGCGTCCG
This sequence comes from Chloroflexota bacterium, assembly GCA_037446495.1. GTDB lineage: Bacteria > Chloroflexota > Limnocylindria > Limnocylindrales > CSP1-4 > CAIXZV01. Next base: position 15,816 of record JBBIIL010000010.1, read on the forward strand.
AGCGCCGGCAGCGGGCCGCCCTGCACGTGCCGGAGCCCTTTGGCGTGCTCGCGCTTGACGGGGCGCTCAAGCGGCCGATCGCCACGCCGGTCGCGGCGCTCCTGGAGCGGCTCGCCGGGCGCGAGGTGGCGCTGCTCGTGGACCCCCCCGCGCTCGTGTTCGACGGGACGGGCATCGACCTGCCCGAGGTCGCGCCCGACTGGGTCCGCGTCAGCTCCGGCCCGAACCTTGGGGCCGAGGGCCGGATCCTCGAGCTCGTGGGCCTGCGCCGCTTCGCCGGCGGCGTGCATTTGGAGGCCGCGCGGGTCGAGCTGGACGGCGAGCCGCCGATCGAGATGCCCTTGGGCGACCTCGAGCGCCTGGGCTGAACCACGCGCAGGACGGCGTCAGACCCGTCCGCTGCTCCCGGGATTGTCGCCCACTGGTGAGCGTGTCTCGCGCGGCCGTGGGCGCCGCACCGTGATGGCGCTTCGGCTACCCTCGGGCGTGATGTCCCATCTCGCCGTCCGCGAGCGTGTCGTCGTGACGCGCGATCCTGCGGCCACCCGCGATCTCGCCGCCCGGCTGGCCAGCGCCGCCCGCCCGGGCGATCTGCTGTGCCTCGTGGGCGATCTCGGCGCGGGCAAGACGCAGTTCGCGAAGGGGTTCGCGGTGGGCCTCGGCATCGACGATGTCGTGAGCTCGCCCACGTTCGTGCTGATGGCCGAGTACGCAGGCCGCCTGCCGATGTTCCACGTGGACCTGTACCGCCTCGCCGACGCGGCCGATGCGCTCGCGGGCGGGCTGATCGACGAGCGTCAGCTTGAGGGTGTGGCACTGGTTGAGTGGGCAGAGCGGCTGGGCGAGGCGCTGCCGGCGGCGCGCCTTGACGTCCTGATCGACGGCGCGGGCGACGACGAGCGGCGCATCACCCTGCGCACGGGCGCGGAAGACTACGCTCGCTATCTCGAGGCGGCGGCATGACCGCCGGCGGGCCGATCCTGCTCATCGACACCGCCACCACGCAGGCGGTCATCGCGCTGGGCGCGACCGACGGGACACTGCTCGAGCAGCGGCGGTGGACGGCTGGCTACCGCCACGGCGAGGAGCTCCTGGTCCGCATCGCCGGGCTGCTCGCCGACCGGGGCGTGACGCTGGCGGACCTGGGCGCGATCGCCGTGGGCACCGGCCCTGGCGCGTTCACGGGCCTGCGCGTCGGGATCGCCACGGCCAAGGGGCTCGCCCACGCGCTTCGCCTCCCGATCGTGGGCGTCGCGACGGGCCGCTCGCTCCTCGACGCCGTACGGGCCGCGATGCCGCCCGCCGGAACGCCGGTGCTGCTGCAGCCCGCCGGCCCCAACGACCGCGTGATGGTCCGCACCGAGGAAGCGGCGCGGATCCTGCCGGGCGGGACGGATCCCGACCTGGCCGCGGGCGAGCGCCTCGTGGCCGTGGATCTTGCTGGGCGGGCGGACGCAGACGCCGTGCGGCTCGGCGAGGCCGCCGTGGACGGGCTGGCGGCCGCGATGCTGACGAGCGCGGCGCGGCGCATCGCGGCCGACGATGCCGACGATCTCGCGACGCTCGTCCCGGAGTACGTCACGCTCCCGCGCGGGGTGCGCATGCCGCCGACCGACGCGGGCGTCGAGCTGAGCGGGGCGAAGGGGGACGGGGGATGAGCGCGACCGCCCCCGTCCTCCTCATCCGCCCGATGCGCGTGGACGATCTCGTCGCCGTCCAGTCGATCGAGCGGTCCTCGTTCACCACGCCGTGGCCGGCGCAGGCGTACCGCCAGGAGATCGAGACCAACCGGCTCGCGCAGTACCTCGTGGCGCTGATGGGCGACGAGGTCGTCGCGTACGGCGGCATCTGGCTCATGGTGGACGAGGCGCACATCACCACGTTCGCGGTCCACCGGCGGTACCGCCGCCGACGCATCGGAGAGCGGCTGCTGATTGCCCTCATCGACCTCGCCCGCGAGCGCAGAGCGCGCGAGGCCACGCTCGAGGTGCGCCTGTCCAACCTGCCGGCGCGACGCCTGTACGAGAAGTACGGCTTCCGCCCTGTCGGCATCCGGCCGCGCTATTACAGCGACAACAACGAGGACGCGCTGATCATGACCACCGAGCCGCTCGAGCTGCCGGCGATGCGCGAGCGGATCGCTCGGCTTCAGGCCGAGCTGGACGCGTCGCCCGCCCCGTCATCCGTGCCCGACGACATGGACTCGGCGGGGCAGCTCCGGTGAGCGGCCCCCTGCTCCTGGCGGTCGAATCGTCGTGCGACGAGACGGCCATTGCCGTGGTCGAGGACGGCCGGCGGATCCACGCGAACATCGTGGCGAGCCAGGTCGCGCTCCACGCGCCCACCGGGGGCATCGTCCCGGAGGTGGCGGCGCGCGCACACCTCCGCTGGATCGTGCCGGTGCTCGACGAGGCGCTCGCGACCGCCGGCGTGACGGTGCGCGACGTTGATGGCGTGGCGGTGACGTACGGGCCCGGCCTCGCAGGCTCCCTGCTCGTGGGGATCAACTTCGCCAAGACGCTCGCATGGGCGCACGGCAAGCCCCTGGTGCCGGTCAACCACCTCGAGGGGCACGTCTACGCCGGCTGGCTTCTGGACCCGGGAGAGGCCGAGCGCGAGGCGCCGCCGTTCCCGCTCGTGGCGCTGGTCGTGTCCGGCGGGCACACCTTCCTCGTGGAGATGCGCGACCACCTCGACTACCGCTACCTCGGCGGGACCATCGACGACGCGGCGGGCGAGGCGTTCGACAAGGTGGGCCGGCTGCTTGGCCTGGGCTACCCGGGCGGCCCGGCGATCTCCCGCGAGGCGACCAAGGCCACGGCACACGACCGTGTCTTCCCGCGGGCGCGGCTGGGCGACTCCTACGACGTCTCGTTCTCGGGGCTCAAGACCGCAGCCCGGCGCATCGTGGCGCAGGCTCGGGCGGACGAGGGCCTGCCCGCGGACGAGCGCGAGGGCGGCGCCCTGGCCGAGGCGACCGTCGCCGAGCTGGCGTGGGGATTCCAGGACAGCGTCGTGGATGTTCTGGCGACCAAGACGATCCGGGCGGCGGAGGAGATCGGCGCGCTCGGCATCGTGCTCGGCGGGGGCGTCGCGGCCAACAGCGAGCTCCGGGCGCGGATCAGCGGCGAGGCGGAGGCGCGCGGGATCGCGATGGTCATCCCGCGGCCGGGCCTGTGCACCGACAACGGGGCGATGATCGGCGCGGCGGGGGCTCGGCGGCTCGCGAGCGGTGCGCGCGCGGGCCTGGACCTCGATGCGCGGCCGTCCCTGCCGCTCGCGAAGCGGTCGGCCTAGGCATGGCCGACCTGCGCCTCGATCCGCGGCACGTCCGCCGCACCCTCACCGAGGCGGGCCTGCGTCCGCGACACCGGCTGTCGCAGAACTTCCTCGCGGACGTCGAGGTGCTGGAGCGGATCCTCGAGGAGGCCAACCCCGAACCCGGCGACCGCGTGCTCGAGATCGGCCCTGGGCTCGGTTTCCTCACCGGTGGGCTGCTGACCGGCGGCGCCGCCGTCACTGCCGTGGAGCTGGACGCGGGAATGGCCGACTTCCTGCGGGGTCAGTTCGCTGGCGAGCTCGACGCCGGGCAGCTCCGCCTCATCGAGGGCGACGCGCTGGACCAGCACCTCGTGCGCCTGGTCGAGCCGCCGTACGACGTGGTGGCGAACCTGCCGTACCACATCACGAGCCCCATCCTCCACCGCCTCCTGGGTGAGGCGCCGCGGGCCGAGCGCCTGGTCCTCATGGTGCAGCGCGAGGTGGGGGAGCGTGTCGCGGCCGCCCCCGGCGAGATGAGCTACCTCTCGGTCTTCGTCCAATACCATGCCCGGGCCCGCGTCGCCTTCCGCGTCCCGCGCGAGGCGTTCGAGCCCGCGCCCAAGGTCGAGTCGGCGGTGCTCGTGCTTGAGCCCTACGCGCACGACGACCGGCTCGCCGCCGTCGCCGAGGACCGATTGTGGCGCCTCGTCCAAGCCGGGTTCCGGGAGCGCCGCAAGATGCTCCACAACGTCCTGCGCCGTCAGCTGCCGATCGAGTCGGCGCGTGTGGACGCGGCGCTTGCCGCGGTGGGGATCGCGCCCGACCGCCGTCCCCAGACGATGGCGGTGGGGGAGTGGATCGCGCTGGCAGAGGCGCTGGGACCGATCCCCGACGGCCGCTGAGCGTCAACGGCGAGGCCGCCCACCCGACCCGCCGCGCGGCCGCGCCCGCAGCGTCTGCCGCGTACGATGGGCGAGCCCCCAGTCCCACAGGTGCCATGGTGTCCGAGGCCCTCATCGAAACCCGCGATCTGGTCAAGCGCTTCGGGGACAAGCTCGCCGTCAACAATGTGAGCTTCGACGTCCGGAGCGGCGAGGTGTTCGGCTTCCTCGGGCCAAACGGCGCGGGCAAGACCACGACGATCAAGGTGATCGTGGGGCTCCTGCAGCCGACGTCCGGGACCGTGCGGATGGCCGGCCATGACGTCCAGGCGGAGCCGCTCGCGGCCAAGGCGGCCAGCGGCTACGTGCCGGACACCCCGAACCTGTACGCCAAGCTGAGCGCGCGCGAGCTGCTCCGCTTCGTGGGCGACCTCTACGGCCTCGACCGCCGTGCGGCCGCCCGGCGGATCGATGAGCTGCTCCGGATGTTCGATCTCGCGGCGGCCGCCGACGACACGATCGACTCGTACAGCCACGGCATGCAGCAGAAGACCTCGCTCGCCGCAGCCCTGATGCACGACCCGAGGGTGCTCGTGCTCGACGAGCCCACCGTGGGCCTCGACCCGAGATCGGCCCGCCTGATCAAGGACATCCTGCGCCAGATGGCCGACCGGGGGGCGGCCGTGATGCTCTCCACGCACATCCTCGAGATCGCGGAGCGCATGTGCGATCGGGTGGGGATCATCGACCGGGGCGAGCTCATCGCGGTGGGCACGATGGACGAGCTGCGGGCCCGGGATTCGTCCGGCGAGGCGAGCCTTGAGGACATCTTCCTGAATCTCACCGGGGGCGCCGACGTCGCCGACCTCGCGCACTTCCTCCAGTGAGCAGCCCATCCGCCGCGACTCACGACCGCCGGCTCGACGGCCGCACGCTGCCCGCGGCCTGGATGCTGCTGCGCCTGCGCGTGCGGATTGCGGTGAACGGGCTGCGCCGATCGAAGGGCCGGGCGCGGGTCGGCGCCGTGATCGTGGGGCTGCTGCTGGGCGCGTTCGCCCTCTTCCTGCTCGCCATGAGCTGGCTCCTGTTGTCGTTCCTGCAGTCCCCGGACCTGGGTCGGAGCCTGTCCGTCGATCCGGCCCGGGTCGCCGCCGCCATCCCCGTCCTGGTGCTGACCGGCCTGTTCGTGGTGGTCCTGCTGATGAGCTTCGGCAGCCTGCTCCAGGCGCTGTACCTCGTGGGCGACATGGACTTCCTCCTGGCCGCGCCCGTGCCCATCCGGGCCGTGTTCATCTCCAAGGTGGTGCAGGCGGTGGCGCCGGTCTTTGGCCTGTTCTCGCTGTTCGGGGGGCCCGTGCTCGTTGGCCTCGGGCTGGCGCGCGGCTACGTCCCGCTCTACTACCCCCTGGTGCTCGTGGCGATGGTCGGGCTGGCCCTGGCGGCGGCCGGGCTGTCCGCGCTGCTCGTCATGCTCGTCGTTCGCGTGGTCCCGCCGCGACGCGCGGCGGAGATCCTCGCCTTTGTCGGGGCGATCCTCGCGGTCTCCGCGTCACAGGCGTTCAACCTGGGCAACGCGATGGGCGGTGGGGGCGGCGGCGCGTCGGGGGCGTCGGTGAGCGGAATCTTGGGCTTGGCAAGCGCGCCATGGCTGCCGCTCAACTGGGTGGGAGAGGGCCTGGTTGAACTGGGCGAGGGCCGTTGGCTCACGGGCCTGCCGCTGGCGGGGCTGTCCCTGGGGCTGGCGTTCGCCGCCTTCTGGGGCGCGGTCGTGACCGCGGAGCGCTGGTACTACTCCGGCTGGGCCAGCATGCAGGTCGTCGAGCGCCGGCGGCACAGGAAGGCGTCGCCCGCGCGGCCTGCCGGAGACACCCGGACGGCCGTGCCCTGGCTTGCGCGCCGGGTTTCGCAGCCGCTGTGGGGGCTTGTGTGGCGTGATGCGCTGACGCTCCGCCGCGACCTCCGCAACCTCTCCCAGCTGGTCACCCCGCTGATCGTGGGCATGGTCTACACCGTCCTGCTGTTCCGCGGTGGGGGACCCGGCCAGGCAGGCGGCGCAGGCGCTCAGGAGGAGCTCGGCGGGCCCCTCAGCGAGCTGTCCGCGTTCAGCAGCGTCGGGATGTCGCTGTTCGTCGGCGGGATGCTGCTGGCGAGGCTCGCCACCACGGGGTTCTCGCGCGAGGGCCGGTCGTACTGGCTCGTCAAGACGGCGCCGGTCAGTTCCGGCCAGCTCCTCGCCGCAAAGTTCGTGGTCGCGTACGCGCCGGTTCTCGTGCTGAGCCTCGCGCTCAACGTGGTCATCGCGATCGTGCGCCAGATGGACGCTGGCCAGTTCCTGTACTGCGTGGTCGCCTCCGGCCTGTGCCTGGCCGGCATGACCGGCATCCTGCTGGCCTTCGGGGTGCTCGGCGCCAACTTCACCTGGGACGACCCGCGTCGCATGAGCGGCGGCGCGATGGGCTGTGCCGGGCAGATCTTGGCCATGGTCTACGTCGTGCTCGTCCTCGTCCTGTTCGTCGGGCCGATCATCGTGGCCGCATGGCTCGGACTCCCTTCCGGCTACGCGTACCTGGCCGGCCTCGTCCTCGGCTCGGCCGCGGCGCTCGGCGCCGCCTACCTTCCCCTCCTGCAGATCCGTGACCGGGTCGCCGTCCTCGACGAGCCGACGAATGACGCGGCGGCGTCCTGGCCCCCGGCAGCTGCGCAGCGAGCAGGCCGGTGACCAGCCCGACCGACCCGCGCGACCGGCTGGCGCCCGTCGTGCGCCTGGCGCCGGCCAAGCTGAACCTCACGCTCGCCGTTCTCGGAATCCGTCAGGACGGCTACCACGAGCTCCACAGCGTGATGGTCCCGACTGGCGCGGCGGACCGGCTGTCGGTCGCCGTGCAGCCGCCGGGCGGCGAGGACACCCTCCACGTGTCCGGGTTCGACCCCGGGCCGACCGCCGACAACCTAGTCCTGCGCGCCATCGCAGCGGCCCGGCGCGCCGCGCGCGACGCAGGCTTCGGCCCTGACGTGCCGCCGCCGCTCGCAGCCCGCCTGGAGAAGCGGATCCCTGTCGCGGCGGGTCTGGCCGGCGGCTCCTCAGACGCGGATGCCGCCGTGGACGCCGCGCTCGAGGCGTGGGGCGTGACGCTCGATGCGACCACCCGTCGTGCGCTCGCCGCCGGGCTGGGCTCCGACGTCCCGTTCTTCCTGGCCGGCGGCCCGGCCCTGGTCGAGGGGCGCGGCGAGCGCGTGACGCCGCTGTCCTGGTTGCGCGACGCGGCCGGCTGGCCGGACCGGCCGGGCCTGCTGCTGGTGACGCCCGCGGTGGGCCTCAGCACGCCCGCGGTGTTCCGCGCCTGGGATGCCGGGGCCCGAGTTCCGGGGGGCGTGGCCAGGCTCGCCTCCGCGCACCTCGCCGACGAGCTCCGGCGCGGGATGCTGACCTCGGACATGCTCCTCGCCCGAGCATCGGTCCTCGCGGCCGCCAACGATCTGGCGCCCGCGGCCGCGGCGGTGGAGCCCGCGCTCGTGCCGTTCAAGCGGGCGCTGCTGCGCCTGCTGGCCCGTCCCGTCGGCCTGTCCGGCTCGGGGCCGACCCACTGGGCGCTCTATGCTTCGCGGGCCGAGGCCGAGGCGGCCGCCGGCCGGCTGCGCGAGGCCGTGGCCGCGGGTGCGCTCGTCGGCCCGGGAACGCGTCCGCTGTTCATCGAGGCCACCGTCATCATTGCCCCAGCACCGGAGAGCCAGCCATGACCCGCGAGGCAATCTCGACCGGCGGCGCGCCCGCCGCCATCGGCCCCTACAGCCAGGCCATCGCCACGGACGGCCTGCTGTTCTGCAGCGGCCAGCTGGGCCTCGACCCGGCGACGGGCGACCTCGTGGACGGCGTGGAGGCCCAGGCCGAGCGCGCGATGCTGAACCTGCGGGAGGTCCTCGACGCCGCCGGCGCCACGTTCGACGACGTCGTCAAGACCACGATCTTCCTCGCCGACATGGACGATTTCACGGTCGTGAACGCCATCTACGCGCGGTTCATGCCCGACCCGCCGCCCGCCCGCTCGACCGTGCAGGTCGCGGCGCTGCCCAAGGGCGGCCGGGTGGAGATCGAGGCGATCGCCCGGCAAGGCTAGGCGACGACGACGGTCGGAGCTGAGGCGACGCCCGCGCTGCGCCGAGCGCGGCGCCCCGCGCCCGCGGGTCCGTTTGACACCCCCTGCCCGCGGCCCACAGAATCGCCCGGCCCGACATGACAGACACCGACACACCCCAGGCTGACGCCGCCGCTACCCCGGCGCGCGTCGAGCCGCGGTCCGCGCGGCGACCGATCCCGTGACCCGGCCCGCACCCGGCAGGCCCGCGCGCCGCACGGTGGCCATCGTGATGGCGGCCGGGCTCGGCACGCGCATGAAGTCCACCACGCCCAAGGTCCTCCACCGGATCTGCGGCCGCACCATCGTGGAGTGGGTCATCGACGCTGCTGCCGGCGCCACCGGTGGGCGGCCCATGGTCGTGTACTCGCCCGCCACCGTTGCCGTGCGCGACGCGGTGAGCGGCCTCGCCGACACCGTGCAGCAGGATGTCCCGAGGGGCACCGGTGACGCGGTCCGCTCCGCGCTGACGGCCCTCCCCGAGGAGGTGGACGAGGTCCTCGTGCTCAGCGGCGACGTGCCCCTGATGCGCGAGGAGCTGCTGACCGCGCTGCTCGAGGCGCGGCGGCTGGACCACGCGGCGCTGGCGCTTGTCGCCGTTGACGCCATCGACCCGTCCGGCCTCGGTCGCGTCGTCCGCAACGAGGGCGGCACGGTTGAGCGGGTCGTGGAGGACAAGGACGCCACCGAGGAGGAGCGCGGGATCGCCGAGATCAACGCGGGGCTCTACGCGGTGGACGCGGCGTGGCTGCGGCGGAGGATCGGCGACCTTGAGCCCTCCCAGGTCTCGGGCGAGTTCTACGTGACCGACCTGGTCGCCCTTGCCCGCGCGGACGGGCGCCTCGTCGCCGCGCTGGACGTGGAGGACGACGGGCGCCTCACCGGCATCAACGACCGCGCCCAGCTGGCCCGGGCCGAGTGGGACATGCGGGTGGAGATCAACGACCGCCTGATGCGTGCCGGCGTCACCATGCTGGACCCGTCCACGGCGTATGTGGACCACGGCGTGGAGCTGGCCGAGGACGTGACGCTGGAGCCCAACGTGATCCTGCGCGGCAGGACCCGCGTGGGACGGGGGACCAGGATCGGCGCGGGCTCGCAAATCCTCGACTCCACGATCGGGGAGGACTGCGTGGTCTGGGCCAGCGTCGTGGAGCAGTCCACGATCGAGGACGCCGTCACGGTGGGCCCGATGTCCCACCTGCGCCCCGGCGCGCACGTGGGTCGCCGCTCGGAGATCGGCAACTTCGCCGAGGTCAAGAACAGTCGCCTGGGCGAGCACGTCCGCCAGCACCACAACAGCTACCTCGGCGACGCCGACGTGGGCGCGGAGACGAACGTCGGCGCCGGCACCATCACCGCCAACTACGACGGGGTCCACAAGCACCGAACCACCATCGGCGAGGGTGTGTTCCTGGGCGTGGACACGATGCTCCGTGCGCCCGTGACCCTTGGCGACGGGTCGAAAACGGGCGCGGGCGCCGTGGTCACCAGGGACGTGCCCGCGGGCAAGCTCGCGGTGGGCGTGCCGGCGCGGATCCGCGAGGTTCGCAAGCCGGACGATGCCGACGGCGCACCGGGCGCCGCGACCGTCCCGCAACCCGACGGTGCCGCGGGGTGAACGCGCCGATCCCCGAGATCCTGTTCCTGGTCGTCCTCACGGTCCTCGAGGGCTTCTTCGTCGCGGGCGAGATCGCGCTCGTGTCCATCCGCCGCAGCCGGGTGGACCAGCTGGTGGACGAGGACCGCCCGGGCGCCAAGCGCGTGCGCCGCCTGCTCGACGAGCCCGGTCGCTTCCTCGCGGTCTGCCAGATCGGCCTGACGTTCATCGGTTTCCTCGCCTCGGCGTTCGCGGCCGTGAGCCTGTCCGCCCAGCTGTCGGCGGCGCTCGTGTCGGCGGGGATCGGCGCGTCCACCGCGGACACGCTGGCGCTCATCGCTGTTACCGGCGTGCTGGCCCTGTTCACGATCGTCTTCGCAGAGCTGGTCCCCAAGACCCTCGCGCTCGCGTACGCGGAGCGCTTCGCGCTGGTGCTGGCCGTCCCGCTCGACCTCCTCGGGCGCATCCTCTCCCCGGTCGTCGCCCTGCTCACCGGCATCACCCGCGCGATCACCAGGCCGTTCGGCGCCGACGTCAACGCCGAGGCGCAGATCACCGCGCAGGAGCTCCGGCTGATCGTGGAGCGCGGCGGGGAGCAGGGCATCCTCGAGGCGGAGGAGGAGCAGATGATCAACGCCGTCATCGAGCTCGGCGACCGGCGCCTGCACCAGGTGATGGTGCCCCGCGTGGACATCATCGGACTGCGGGCGGACGCGTCCTTCGACGTGGCCATCGACCTCATCGTTGACGGCGGGCACTCGCGAGTTCCCGTCTACGAGACCTCGGTGGACGAGGTGGTGGGCATCCTGTACGCGAAGGACCTGCTGCCGTTCCTCAAGTCCGAGGTCGCCGAGCGCCCCGGCCTGCGGACGCTGCTCCGGACGCCGGTGTTCGTCCCCGAGTCGCTCTCGATCGACGACCTGCTCCACGAGTTCCAGCGCCGGAAGGTGCACATGGCGATCGTCCTCGACGAGTACGGGGGCACGGCCGGCCTCGTGACGATCGAGGATCTGCTCGAGGAGATCGTGGGCGAGATCCAGGACGAGTACGACGTCGAGGAGCCGCTGGTCGAGAACATCGGCGAGCACCTGGCGCGGGTGGACGGGCGCGCCGCGATCGAGGACCTGCTCGACATCTGGGACATCAAGGTCGAGCTCGAGGACCAGGACGAGTACGACACGGTGGGCGGCCTGGTCTACCACCGGATCGGTGGGATCCCGCAGGTGGGCGACGAGATCCGCGTGGAGGGCCTGCACCTGACGGTGGAGTCCACCGACGGCCGCCGCGTGTCGAAGGTGCTCGTGGAGCGCGAGACGTCCGTCCGGGACGAGTCCACGGGGGACGGCGAGGACTAGTCTTCGGCGGCCTGGCCCGCGCCATCCTGCAGGCCAGGCCGCTGGGCATCGTCCTCATCCTGGGTGCGAGGAGCGACGCGGTCGGCTGGCGACAGTCGGCGCGCCACGACAGCTGGCCCAAGCCCGCGCCTTTTCGCCTAGTTCGAACAAACCCGCCGCCCAACGCCGGGCTCCCGGCCGTTTGCACGCCCCGCGGGCTTGAGGCGGGCGGCCTCACGGTCTGGTGGGCTTGCGGTGGGTGACGTTGCGGTGCCCCGGGCAGGCCATTGGATCGTCCGGGGCCGGTTGCCCCGGGGTCCTGTTCGCACCTTCCGAAAGGCGGGTCGCCGGGGGCGAGTGCCGAGACGCGCCCGCGGGCGAGTGCCGGGGCGGGCCGCGGGGCCCCGGGGTCCTGTTCGCACCTTCCGAAAGGCGGGTCGCCGGGGGCGAGTGCCGAGACGCGCTGGCGGGCGCGAGGCGGGGGCCTGCCGCGGGGCGGGGGCCTGCCGCGGGGCCCCGAGGACCGGAGCCTACGCGCTGATCACCGAGTTGATGATCCCGGCGAGCCGCTCGCGAGCCGCCGGCTCCACCACCGCCAGCCCGTCGAGCTCGGCGAGGGCGGCGTCCCGGTGGCGGCGCGCCTCGGCACGGGTGAACGTGTCGGCTCCCGCCCGCTCGAGGATCGCCACGATCTCGGCGATCTCGGCGTCAGTGGGCTCGGGCGTCGCGTGGAGCTCGGCGAGGCGCTCGCGGTCAGCGGGCGTGGCGCGCTCGAACGCGTACAGCACCGGCAGCGTCTTCTTGTGGCGCGCCACGTCCGTCGGCACCTTGCCGGTCTTCTGCTCCTCGCCCCAGATGCCCAGCAGGTCGTCGTTGATCTGGAAGGCCAGACCGAGGCTCCAGCCGAACCGCCGGTAGTGGCCGATGACCGCCTCGTCGTCGGTGGCGAGCAGGGCGCCCGCCTCGATCGACGCCGAGATGAGCGCCGCGGTCTTGCGGCCGATCATGTCGAAGTACAGCTCGACGGTCATCGGCTCGTCCTGCGCGGACGTGGCGATGTCGATGTACTGCCCCTCGCACAGCAGCACGCACGTCTCGTCGTACAGGCGCATGAGGCGCAGGACCCTGGCGTCTGAGAAGCCGAGGTCGGTGAGCCGGTGAAGCGCCACGCGCGAGAGGCTGAAGATCAGGTCGCCGGTGTTGATCGCCTGCGGAACACCGTGGATCGCCCACAGGGTGGGGCGGTGGCGGCGCTCGACGTCGCCGTCCTCGATGTCGTCGTGGACGAGGCTGAAGTTGTGGCCCAGCTCTACGGCGGCGGCACCCGGCAGTGCGCGCGCGTGCTCGCCCGCGATCGACGTGTACGCGAGCAGGCCCAGCAGCGGGCGCATGCGCTTGCCGCGGGGACCGTCCGATCCGTCCAGCCCGAGGTGGTAGCGGATCATCTCGTAGACACCCGACGTCGGGCCCGCGCGTTCGCCGACGACGCGGAGGATCTCCGATTCCGTATCGGCGAGCATCTGCCCCAGATCGAGGTCGTTGGTCACGGTCATGGTGGGGTGCAGTGTACCCAAAGTGCCGCTAAACGTGTTCGCCAAAAGTAGCCTGTTGGCGAGGATCTGAAGAATGGTTGCCGCGGAGGAGCTGACGGGCGGCCCGGGGACGCTCAGCCATCCTGCGGCTGTATGGTGCGCCGCTGGCACACCCCAGCCCTGAGGCGGCTCATTCGTGCCGCTGGGGGCCTGCTGCTCGGCTGTCAACGCACAACCGGGCCTGATGGTGGTTGGCGCATGCTGTCGGCGCACCGTGCAGCCGCGGCACGGCTGGCGTAGCCGGCAGGCGGCCGTTCGTCGGCGCCAAGCGCGGGCATCGCCTCCCGGCGCGGCTTGCGTGCCCCATGTGCGAGGCTGATCCGCTTCACGCCCGGCCGACCGCCGAGCTAGGGCGCGCACGCGGCCATGGGTTGCGCCGCACTGCCACCGCGCTGGGCGGGAGTGCTACCGTCGGCTCGTGCCCGTCCCGCGACGATACGTCACCGATGCCATCGTCCTCTCCCGGTTCGACCTGGGCGAGGCAGACCGCGTTTTGACGCTGATCACCCCCGAGCACGGCAAGCTCAAGGCCATCGCCAAGGGGATCCGCCGGCCGTCCTCGCGCCTTGGCGGGAGCCTCGAGCCCTTCGCCGAGCTCAACGTCGCCCTGGCCCGCGGCCGCACCTTCGACGTGGTGACCGAGGTTCGAGTCGGCCACGCCTGGCTCCGCCTGCGGGACTCACTCGAGAGCGCGGCCACCGCCTGGTACCTCGCCGAGCTCGCTGACCGCAGCTTGGAGGAGCGACACGCCGCCGAGCCGCAGTACGCCCTGCTGCACCGAGCCTACGAGCTGCTCGACGCCGGCATGGACCCGGGCCGCGTTGCCCGCTGGTACGAAATGCACCTCGCCGACGAGCTGGGCCAGCGCCCCGAGGTGGACCGCTGCGTGGAGTGCGACCGCATGCTCGAGGCGAGCGAGCAGTTCCGCTGGGTTCCGCCGCTCGGTGGCGTTCTGTGCGGGCGCTGCCCGGGCCCGGCCGCAGCGCACACGGGGCTGAGCCTCGACGCGCTCAAGGTCCTCAAGGCCTATCAGCGGCTGGACATCGAGGCCATCGCCGGGCTCCGTCTCCCCGACGCCACCGAGCGCGAGGTGGAGGCCGCGATGCGCGAGTTCATGCGGATCGCCCTCGAGCGCGACCCACGCTCGCTCGCCTTCCTCGACGAGGTCCGTGCCCACCCTGCGCCGGGGGACACTCCCGCCGCACCGCCCATCGTGACGCCGCCCGCACAGCAGAGGGGTCTCGCATGATCTTCGACACCGGCAGCGAAAGGGACCAGCGAGCGCTGGAGCGGCTCGCGACGGACCGTGTCGCGTGGCTCACCAGCGTCACGCCGAACGGACAGCCGCAGACCCTGCCGATCTGGTTCCTGTGGGCCGACGGCAGCCTCCTCGTCTACGGCGACAACCGAGCCCAGCGCAACCGGAACCTGGCCGCCAACCCGAAGGTGTCGTTTCATCTGTCCGACGACGGGACGGGCAGCGACATCGTGTTCATCGAGGGCGAGGCGGCCGTGGACCCGAGCGTCGGGCCGATCGAGCAGCACGCGGCCTACCTGGCCAAGTACGCCGACTGGATCGCGTCGTCGTTCCCGGACGCCGAGCGATTTGCCGAGCGGTACAGCGTGCCGATCGTGATCCGGCCCACCCGCGGCCGGTCGCCGTACTGACGGCCGTGAACACCCGCCGCTCCCTCGCCCTGGCCACCGGCGCCGCCGTGGTGGGGGCCGCCGCCGTGGCAAGACCCGTCCTGGACCGGGTCGCCGCCCGGGCCGAGGCGGCCATGAACCCCGTCACGCCGGGGCCGTGGCCGGCTCCCTCCCAACAGGCGCTTGCCCTGCACGCCACCCTGCGCATCGCCGACCTGCACGCGGATTCGCTGCTCTTCGGGCGCGACCTCGTCCGCCGCTCCGCGCGCGGGCACGTGGACATTCCGCGGATGCAGGCCGGCAACATGGCGCTCCAGGTCTTCTCGATGCCGACCAAGACCCCCAGGCGCATGAACTACGACCACAACACAGGCGACACGGACGACATCCTCACGCTCGCGCTGGCGAAGCGCTGGCCGCCGGCGACGTGGCGCAGCCTGACCGCACGCGTCCTCCACCTCGCGGCCGCCGCACAGCGGTTCGAGGCGCGCTCCGGGGGAGACTTCCGGTTGATCCGCACACGAGGCGACCTCGTCGCGTTCCTCGCGGAGCGCGCGGAGAACCCCACGATCACGTCGGGCATGCTGTCCATCGAGGGCGCGCACGCGCTGGACGACGACCCGGCGAACGTGGACGTCGTGTTCGACGCCGGCGTCCGGATGATCGCGCCGTCGCACTTCTTCGACACGGCCTTCGGCGGCTCCGCCCACGGCGTGGAGCAGGGCGGCCTGACGGCGAAGGGCCGCGCGATGGTCCAGCGCATGGAGGCCAAGGGGATCATCCTCGACCTTGCCCATGCGTCGGAGGCGACCATCGACGACGCGCTCGCGATGGCAACCCGGCCCGTCGTCGTCTCCCACACGGGCGTCAAGGGCGTCTGCGACAACAGCCGCAACCTCCGTGACGAGCATCTCCGTGGCGTTGCCGCGACCGAGGGCGTGGTGGGGATCGGGTTCTGGGACGTCGCCTCGGGCGGCAAGGAGCCCGAGTGGATCGCCCGCAGCATCGCCTACGCCGTCGAACTGGTCGGGGCCGAGCACGTTGCGCTGGGCTCGGACTGGGACGGCGCCGTGGAGGTGCCGTTCGACGCCGCCAACCTGGTGCTCCTCACCGAGCAGCTGCTGCGCGTGGGCCTGGACGAGGCGCAGACCCGTCTGGTCATGGGGGAGAACGCGCTGCGGGTGCTCGGGGCGGTGCTCCCAGCGGCTTGAACGGCACGGGCGCGGGTCGGCTACAGTCGCGCCATGCGCACGACCGACAAGACCATCCTCAACCCGAGCGGCATCCACGCCCGTCCCGCCGCCACGTTCGTCAAGCTCGCGGCGACGTTCGCATCCGCCATCACGGTGGAGGACACGACGGCCGGCAAGTCCGCCATCAATGCGAAGTCGATCCTGTCCGTGATGGGCTCGGGGATCAGGCAGGGCCACATCGTGCGGATCGCCGCCGAGGGTGCGGACGAGGACGCCGCCATCGATGCGCTTGAGGCCGCGATCGACGCCGGGCTGGGCGAGGCGATCCCGGACTGACGCGCTGCCCCGCGCCGCCAGCCCGGCCCCCGCGATTGGGCATCGTGTCGGGTCGGCGGGTCTGTCGAGGAGCTGGGCCCCGCTTCGCTGCGGCCCCGACGCCTCGTCCATCAGCCCTAGGGTCGAGGCGCCCCGATCTTGCGCTCCTGCCCGCGCAGCAAGCGGCCGATGTTGTCCCAGTGGAACAGCCATACCAGCGCTGGCGCCCCGATGCCGTAGACGGCGAGGAAGGGGTCGAGCGGCACGATGACGATCATCACGACCAGCAGGAGGCCGCCGAACGCGGACCCGGCGAGCGACCCCAGCGACGAGTAGCGAGTCAGCGCGATCACGCCCACGAACACTGGCAGGATCGCGAGCGCGGCGAGGGGCGCGAAGGCGAGCAGCCCGCCGAAGGCCGTTGCGACGCCCCGCCCGCCCCCGAAGCCGAGGAACGGAGATCGGCTGTGGCCGACGATCGCCGCAAGGCCCGCCAGCACCTCGACCTCCACACCGGCCCCCAGCGCCCGCGCCAGGAGGACGGCCGCCGTCCCCTTGAACATGTCCAGGAGCCCCGAGAGGAGGGCGAGCCTCGGCCCGAGGGCACGCATCGTGTTGGCGCCACCCGTCCGGCCGCTGCCCGTCGAGCGCGGGTCCGTGCCGCCCGTGACCCTGGCCACGATGACGCCCCACGGGATGCCGCCGATGAGGTAGCCCGCGACGACCAGCAGGACGGCGCGAAGGATCGGCAAGAGTTGCACGGTGGGGGAGTATAGGCCCAGGCCACCGGGCTAGGGTGCCGCCTCCCGCTCTGCGATCGCCGCTGCCAGCCGGTCGGGGCGGCCCGCGAACCACGCCGCGCGGCCGGCGTCCGCCGCGCACTCGTCCACGAGCACCGCGAGGCGCGCGTTCACCGGCGCCGAAACCCCGACGCGCGTCCCGGCCGCCGCCACGGCGCCATTCAGCCAGCGAGCCTCCGTCGGCCCCAGGGCGGGCGCGATCCCGGAGCCCGTCCCGCCGCCCCGGACGTGGAGCCTGAGCGAAGGCCGCTTGCCGCCGCGCGCCCCGGCCACGGCCCGTGCGACGATGGGGCGGCCGATGGCCTCGGGCAGGGCGAGGCCGGCCAGCAGCGCCGTGACGTGGGCGCCGGGCAGCGCAACCGGGTGCAGGCCCGTCGCCCGCAGGACGGCCACCAGTTCCCGGATCTGCCGCCGCTCCACGTGGAAGCCGGCACGATCCGCGTAGACGGCCCCGGGGTCCATGTCCAGGATCGCGCTGGTCGCATTGCCCACGAGGTTGGCCAGCAGCTTGGACCACTTCATCTCGGCCGCGTTCGCGTACTCCCGCCCGGGCAGCCCGGCGGCCGTCCAGTCGGCGGCCAACCGCTTCGCCAGCAGGCCGGCCCGGGCCTCGCCCACGCCCGGGAAGGCGGCGACGCACATCCCGCCGGTGCGCAGCCGCCGAACGCCGCCCGGGACGGGCTCCAGGGCCGTCGTGAGCGAGCCGGCCAGGATGGGTGACGTTCGGGCCGCCCGTGCCGCCTCCTCGGCGCCTGCGCCGTTCTGGACGGTCAGGAGGGCCGCTGTGGGCCAGCGGCCGGCCGTCGCGAGGGCGTCGTCGAGATCGAACATCTTGACCGCGACCAGCACGAGGTCCGGGTCGCCCGCCCGCTCCGGGTCCACGACGCGCCGCACGGGGACGCTCCGGCGGCCGGCCGGCTCCTCGATCACGAGGCGGGTCGCCTCAGCGTCCTCTGGGATGCGCCTACCCAGGAGCACCACCTCGTGGCCGGCGGCCGCCAGTGTGCCACCCAGGAATGAGCCCACGGCACCCGCGCCCACGACGACGACGCGCAGCGGGTCCGTCTGCTCGGGCACGGGCTCCTCCAGCGGGCGCGCCGATCACCCGGGGGCGGTGATCGGCGCCGTCAGCCACAGACCATACCCGACGGCGGTGACCCCCACGATGGCCCGCCCGCGCGTGATCAGGTGCTCCGCCCGCGCGGCGAACCCGGAGGCGCGCAGCACCACCCGCGGGCGCGGCGATGCTTGCCACGTACCGATGGCCGGGGATGCCCTTCCCGAGCGCGACGATGACCGGGTCGAGAGCACCGCCCTCAGACTGCGGTTCTGGCCCCCTTCGCCTTGTCTGCGGCGCGGTATGCCTCGGCCAGGATCTCGATCGGGTGCTTCGTCCGGACGCCGGTCGCCGTCTCGATCTGCCAGCGGCAGGTCTCCGAATCGCAGGCCGCCACCGAGGCGCCCGAGCCCCTGACCTTCCGGAACAGGGGCTCGCCGACCTTCATAGCGATCGGGTACTTCTCCTTCTTCATCCCGTACGTGCCCGCGATGCCGCAGCAGTCGTGGTCCATGTCCTTCGCCCGGAGGCCGGGGACGAGGGCGAACAGGTCGAGGGCCGGGAGCCCGATCCCGTGGCTCCGGAGCTGGCACGGGGCGTGGTAGGGGAGGTCCTCGTCGAGCCGGCCGAAGTTGGTGTCCAGGCGCCCCTGCTCGTGGAGGTCCAGCAGGAACTCGCAGATGTCCCACGTTGCGTGCGCCACGGCGGCCGTGTCGTCGTCACGCATGTCGAGCATCTCCGCGTACTCGGCCTTGAGCGTGTGGGTGCAGGACGTCGAGGTGCCGATGATCCGATAGCCGGCCCGCGCGTACTCGGCGAAGACCGTGCCGTTCTTGCACGCGCGCTCGCGGGCGTCGTCGTAGAGACCGTTGCTGATCAGCGGCAGGCCGCAGCAGACCTGCTCGGGGACGATCGTCTCGAAGCCGTTCCGCTTGAGCACCCAGATCGCTGCCTCGGCGACGTGCGGCTCGTAGTAGTTCGCCGCGCAGCCGTGGAAGTAGACGACGGCCTTGTCGGGGCCCGGACGCGTCTTCGTCGTGCCGCCGTCGGGCCGCCGGGATTGGCGCCGCTTCCAGGTCGACTGGAACGTCCGCTTGGAGAACTGCGGGAACGGAGCCTTGCGGTGGACGCCGAGCACCAGCTCGAACCCCGCCCGCACGACACGGTTGTGGAAGGCGAAGTTGGCGATCGGCGAGAACAGGACGCCCATCGTGCCGACCAGGTCTGTCTGGGCGAGGCCCCAGTCGCGCAGCTTGGGGATCCTGCCCTCCCGCAGCCGGCCACGGGCCTGGCTGTTCATCTCGGCGATCTTCACGCCGGCCGGGCACACAGTCGTGCACCAGCCGCAGCCGGAGCAGTAGTCCACGGAGTGGTCCGGGGACTTGGGGTTGACCGAGAAGGGCCCCTGGATCTGCTGCAGGCCCGCGAGCCGGAATCGCTGGGCCTGCGGCCCGGAGTACTTGGGCCCGGCGAACAGGTCGGTCACCCGCAGCACCGGGCACACGGTGTTGCAGACGTTGCACTTGAGGCACTCGTCGGAGGACGCGGAGACTGGCCGCTCCTCGGCCGCCTCGCGGACGATGTCGGCGATGCTCACGGGTCCATCCTCACAGCATGCGGCTCGCGGCCGATCGGCATCTTGGTCGCCTGGGTGGCCAGCTCGTTGGCGGCGCGCCAGCCGCTGGCGACGGCGATCCCGTCGCCGCACCGCTCGCGCAGGGACCTCTGGCCGGCCAGCAGGGCCCCGGCGACGACGACGTTGGCCAGGGCCGCCGGGCGGCCGTCGTGGGGGAGGGGCCTGAGCCCTGCGTCCGTCGCGACACCGGCGGCCTCGATCGGGTGGCCAGACGGGTCGAGCGCGTCGGCCGCCAGCCACGCCTCGTGCTCCGGGGCGTCCACGTGGAGGTTGAGCAGCGGCTCGACGATCCGCCCGTCACCGGTGGCCACCAGCCCGCCGCCGGCAATGCCGCCGGTCGCGAGGACCAGCGCGTCGGTGCGTATCAGCTGGGTGCGGGTCGCGGCCTCCATCTCGACGGCAGTCACGCGGCCTGCCTCGAGGTGGATCCGGTGGACGGCCTCGCCGATCTGGACGCGCCCGCCCGCGGCGCGGATGCGCTCGCGCAGGACGCGCCACAGGCGCACGCCCGGGATGCTGGGCGGCACGAGCGGGACCTCGAACGGCTCCAGCGGGAGCCGGGCGCACAGCTCGGCCCACACCTCGGCGTGCTGCGCGAGGCCGAAGACGGCCGGGACGGCGACGCGCCCGGGCCGCCCGCCGGCGGCCTGCTTCACCGCGGCGGCGAACCGCCGAATATCGTCGGCGCGCAGCGCCGGGTCGTCGAGGCGGTTCGCCAGGTGCACGGCGTTGAGGTTGTTGCGGACACTGATGCCGGCGAGCTCCACCGCGACCCCGGCCACGTGGCGCGGGCGGTCCGAGCCCTGCCAGACCGCCTCGCGGCCCAGGCTGTCGGCGATCGCCGCTGGCCAGAAGTCCTTGAAGCCCGCAGGGCCCGCCACGACGAGCAGCTCGTCCGGGTCCCAGGGCCGTTGTGCCGCGGCCTGCGCGGCGGGGACGATCGCGACGCGGCGGGTCCCGCCGATGGCGGTGGGCACGCGCCGGATCGGCGTGTCGAGGTTCCCGGCGTAGGGGAGCCCGCCGGCCTCGAGGCGCTCCAGGAGCCACGCCATCGACGGCGCCACGTCCGGGGCGAGGAAGCTGTAGGGGTGATCCTCCCTCGCCAGGCGCGCGACGCCTTCGGCCGGGGTCCCGGACCCCACGGGGGCGGCGACATCCATGCCGCCGGCTCCCCAGTGTGTGCTGGCGTGGCCCTTGGCCACCAGCGTGACGGCCGCGCCGCTCTCGGCGAGGCGCGCGGCGGCAACCAGGCCCGCGAGGCCGGCGCCGATGACGACGACGTCAGCGTGCGGCATTGAGGCTCTCCTCATCCACCGCGGGCGCGGGCGCCGAGGCCATGGACTCGAGGCCCATGACGCCGACGTAGACACCGTTGGTCATCATCAGCTCCTGGAGCCCGCGGCCCTCCGCGATGGGCCGGACGCCCTTGAAACGCTCGCGCAGGAAGCCTGTGAGTGCACGGTCGGCGATGGCCGCGTGCAGTGCGCCCGTCCCGGGCCCGTGGCCGTCCACGACGTGCGCACCGGGGGCCGGCTGGCCGGTGGCGGCGGTGTGCTGGTCCAGGCGCTCCGCCACGAGGCCCGCGACCCGGAAGGTGCAGAACGCGCCCTGGCAGGGTCCCATCCCGACGCGGGTCCCGCGCCGGACGTCGTCGATGCTGCACGGCCAGTGCGTGTCCAGGTAGGCGTCCACCATCCGGCGGGACACGATCTCGCACTCGCACAGGAGGTCGGCGTCGCCGCCGCCCTCCGCCTCGTGGTCAGCCAGGCGGTGGCCCAGCCAGTAGGTGTGGCCGGCCGCCTGGTTGGGGAGCACCTCGTGGGCGGTGGTGCACGGGGCGGTCACGCCCAGCTTGGAAGCCACGACATCCACGGTCTGCTCAGCCATGAGCCGGTGGGTCGTGAGCTTGCCGCCCACGATCGACACGAAGTTCTCGACGCCCTGGTCCGCGTGGTCGATGATCGCGTGGGCCCGCGAGATCGAACGGTTGCCCACGCCCGGCACCGCGTCCGCAGGCGGCTGGTAGAGCGGACGCACGCCGGCGTAGGCGCGCAGGATGCGCATCCGCGGCAGGTCCGGGAACATCTTCGTGCCCTCGGCGACGAGGCGGACGACCTCCTCCCGCGTGATCGCGTAGTTGTCGGGGTCCGGGACCTTGATGTCGGTCGTGCCAAGGATCGCCACAGTGTGGACGGGGACCATGATGTCGCCGTCACTCGAGCGGTGGCAGCGGTTGACGACCGCGTCGGTCATGCGGTGGTTGTAGATGAGCATCGTGCCCTTGCCGGGCGTCATCTCCACCTTGACGTTGGCGAGCGCCGCGATCTGGCCGGCCCATGCGCCCGCGGCTGACACGACGAACCTGGTCCACACGCGGGATACCGTTCCGGTGCGCTCGTCGCGCAGGGTGACCTCGGAGATCCGGTCCCCGATCCGCTCCATGCCGATGACGCGGTGATAGGTCAGGGCGGTGCTGCCGTGGAGCTTCGCGTCCGCGAGGGTGGACTCGATCAGCTGCCAGGGCTCGATGGAGCCGTCCGGGGTCCTGAAGGCGCGACGGATCCTCGGGTTGAGCGCTGGCTCCCTCGTCAGAAGGTCGGCGACCTTCACCTCGTCGAAGTCAACGCCGCTCTGCGTGCAGTTGTCGGCGAACGCCTCGACGTAGTCGTCGGGATCGTCGGGCGTGGCCACGAAGTAGCCGCCGGTGTCCTCGATGCTCGCGGGCGCGATCCGGCGCAGCACGCGGTTCTCATCGATGCACTCCCGGGCCGCGAGCTTGTCCTTGCCCACGTAGCGACCCCCGGAGTGGAGGAGTCCGTGGTAGCGGCCCGTCGTCCCGGTGCCGAAGTCGCCGCGCTCGACGAGCAGGGACTTGAGACCTCGTCGGGCCAGGTCCCGGAGGACCCCGGCGCCGGTGACGCCTCCTCCGATGACGAGGACGTCGACGGTGTGCGGCACCGCCATGGTGGTCACCTCGCTGCGTGCCCGCGGGTCAACGCGCCCCGGGCTGCGTCATTCGCCGGACCCCGTCGCCCGATGGCGACTGCCCGGCCTCACTCTAACCCTTGGGCAGGGAGGCGGCCCCCTCGGCTGCCTCCAGGACCTCGTCGAGGCTCGAGCCCGTGCTGGCCTGGACGGCCGCGATCACGGCCCCCTCCACGATGGGCCCGCGGCTGAGGCGCACGTTGTCGGGGTTGCCGAGCAGCTCCAGCGCGGTCCTCGTGGCGAGCACGGCGCTGCCGAGGTCCGCGACGACCACGACGCCGGACCCCGCGTCCGCCTCGCCGATCGCGGCGGCGATGCGGGCGGCGTCCGTGCCGATGGCGCCGTCCTCCATCCCGCCCGCGGGAACGATGCGCACGCCGGGCCCGGCCATCTGGCCCGCCAGCTCCGCCGTCCCATCGGCAATGCGGCTCGAGTGCGAGACCACGACGAGCCCGACGCAAGCGGCGGCTGCTGCGGTCACGAGTTCCTCCCGCTCAAGTGACAGCCCCGACGCCCGTTGGGGCGTCGGGGCTGTACGGGTTCAGGTCCCGACGAGGACTAGTCGACCCAGGCGAAGGTCCGCGTGACGGCCTTCTTCCACTGGGCGTACTCCTTGTCGCGGAGCTCGGCCGACATGGCCGGGCTCCACTCGGCGCCGCGCGCCCAGTTCGCGCGCAGGTCCTCGACCTCGGCCCAGTAGCCGACCGCGAGGCCGGCGGCGTAGGCCGCCCCCAGCGCCGTCGTCTCGGCGACGACCGGCCGGATGACCGGGACGCCGAGGACGTCGGACTGGAACTGCATGAGCAGGTTGTTGAACACCATTCCGCCGTCGACCTTGAGGGCCGTGAGCGGAACGCCGGAGTCGGCGTTCATGGCGTCCAGGACTTCGCGGGTCTGCCAGGCGGTCGCCTCGAGGACGGCGCGCCCGATGTGGCCCTTGGTCACGTAGCGGGTGAGGCCGGCGATGACGCCGCGCGCGTCGCCCTTCCAGTACGGGGCGAACAGGCCCGAGAACGCCGGCACGAAGTACACGCCACCGTTGTCCTCGACCGTGGCCGCGAGGGCCTCGATGTCGGAGCTCTGCTCGATCATGCCCAGGTTGTCGCGCAGCCACTGCACGAGGGCGCCGGTGATCGCGATCGAGCCCTCGAGGGCGTACACAGCCGGCTTGTTGCCGATCTTGTAGCCCAGGGTGGTGAGGAGGCCGCTCTTGGACGGGACGATCTTCTCGCCCGTGTTCATGAGCATGAAGCAGCCGGTGCCGTAGGTGTTCTTCGCCTCGCCGGCGGAGAAGCACGTCTGGCCGAAGAGGGCCGCCTGCTGGTCGCCGAGGTCGCCTGCGACCGGCACGCCGGCGAGGTCGCCGACGCACGTGCCGTAGACCTCCGAGGAAGCCTTGATCGCCGGGAGCATGGACTTCGGCACGCCCATGATGCCCAGGATCTCGTCGTCCCAGTCGAGGGTCTCGAGGTTCATGAGCATGGTGCGGGAGGCGTTGGAGACGTCCGTGACATGCACGCCGCCATTGACGCCGCCGGTGAGGTTCCAGATGCACCAGGTGTCCATGTTGCCGAACACCAGCTTGCCGGCCTCAGCCTTCTCGCGGGCGCCGGCGACGTTGTCCAGGATCCAGCGGATCTTGGGGCCCGAGAAGTAGGTGGCCAGCGGCAGGCCGACCTTCGCGCGGAAGCGGTCCTGGCCGCCGTCCTTGGCGAACTCGTTGACGAGGACGTCGGTGCGGGTGTCCTGCCACACGATGGCGTTGAACACGGGCTGCCCGGTCGTCTTGTCCCAGACCAGCGCGGTCTCGCGCTGGTTGGTGATGCCGACGGCGGCGAGATCGGCAGCGGTGATGCCGGCCTTGGCCAGAGCGCCCCTGATGACTTCCTGGCTGCGTGCCCAGATCTCGTTCGCGTCGTGCTCGACCCACCCGGGCTTCGGGTAGATCTGCTCGTGCTCCTTCTGGTCGATCGCCACGACCGCTCCGGCGTGGTCGAAGATCATGAAGCGGGTGCTGGTGGTGCCCTGGTCGAGGGCTCCGACGTACTTGCTCATGCGGATCTGTGCTCCCGTATGGTGCTTGGTGCCTACGCGCCGTAGAACGCGTCGGCTGCGGCCTTGAGCAGGAGATGCGAGGACGTCGCGCCCGGGTCCTGGTGACCCGCGCTGCGCTCTCCGAGGTAGCTTGCCCGGCCCTTGCGGGCGACGAGCGGGATGGTGGCGACCATGCCCTGCTCCGCGGCGGCGACCGCTGCATCGAGGGCGGCGGATGGGGTGTCCCCCCGGTCCAGGCCCACATGCAGCGCCTCGCGCGCCGGCAGCAGTGCATCCAGCATGGTCTTGTCGCCTGGCTCGGCCTTGCCCAGGCGCTGGATCCCGGCGATCCCGGCATCCAGGGCCGTGGCGAAGTCGGCCAGCTCGATCTCGGCCTTGCCGGCCGTTCCGCCCCCGAGTTGGAGGAACAGCGTGCCGTAGAGCGGCCCGCTCGCGCCACCCACCGTGGAGACGAGCGTCATCCCGACGCCCTTGAGGAGGGCGCCGACATCGCCAACGGGCAGCGCGGGGAGCTTGGCCACCACGGCCGTGAAGCCCCGATCCATGTTGATGCCGTGGTCGGCATCCCCGATGGCGGAGTCCAGGTCCGTCAGGTGCTCCCTCTCGGCGTGCACCCGCTCGGCGACAAGCTTGACCCAGGCCACCACGTCGTCGTAGCTGATGCTTGACGCGGTGCTCATCGTGTTACGCCCCCTGCCGGTTGCGGGCTGCGAGGTCAGGCGCCCCAGCGAAGGCCGGGCGTGTTGACCGGGGCATCCCAGTACTTGGTGAGCTCGTCGTCGAGCCGGAGGAGGGTGATGGAGCAGCCGGCCATCTCGAGCGAGGTGATGTAGTTGCCGACCAGGCTGCGGATGATCGTCACGCCACGCGCCGCGCACATCTGCGCGAGCTTGTTGTAGACGATGTAGAGCTCGACGAGCGGGGTGCCGCCGAGGCCGTTGACGAAGGCGAGGACGTTGTCGCCCGCCGCGAACGGCAGGTCGTCCAGGATCGGGGTGGCGAGCATCTCGGTGATCTCGTCGGCCGTGGCGAGCTTCTCCCGGGACCGGCCCGGCTCGCCGTGGATCCCGACGCCGATCTCCATCTCGTCGTCCGCGATCTCGAACGTGGGCTTGCCGGCCATGGGCACCGTGCAGCTCGTGAGGGCCATGCCCATCGAGCGGACGTTGTCCTGGACCTTCTGGCACAGCGCCGTGACGGTCGCGAGGTCAGCACCGGCCTCGGCGGCCGCGCCGACGATCTTCTCCGCGAGCACGGTGCCGCCGACGCCGCGCCGGCCGGCCGTGTACAGGGAGTCCTTCACCGCGACGTCATCGGCGATGACGACGGCCGTGACCTCGTGCCCCTCGGCACGCGCCATCTCGGCCGCCATCTCGAAGTTCATGATGTCGCCGGTGTAGTTCTTGACGATGTGCAGCACGCCCGCGCCGCTGTCCACGGCCTTGGTGGCCGCGAGCATCTGGTCCGGGACGGGCGAGGTGAACACAGCGCCCGGGCAGGCTGCGTCCAGCATGCCCATGCCGACGAAGCCGCCGTGCATCGGCTCGTGGCCCGAGCCGCCACCCGAGATCACGCCGACCTTGCCGGCGCGCGGGGCGTCCTTGCGGACGACGATGTTCGGCTCCTCGACCCGGATGTAGTCCGGGTGGGCGGCGAGCATCCCGGCGAGAGCCTCGTCGACGACGTTCTCGGGTGCGTTGATGAGCTTCTTCATGCACTCTCCCCATTCTGGTGGAGGGCTCGCCGCCGGGAACCGGAGGGAACCCCGGCGGCGAGCGGGACGTTCGTCAGCGACTGCGCGCTGGCTACATCTTCATGAAGTTGACCCAGACACCGTTGTAGACCAGCGCAGCCACGATGCCGCCCACAATCGGGCCGACGACCGGGACCCAGGAGTATTCCCAGTCCGAGCCGCCCTTGCCGGGGACCGGCAGGATCGCGTGGATGATGCGCGGGCCCAGGTCGCGGGCCGGGTTGATCGCGTACCCGGTCGTGCCGCCGAGCGACAGGCCGATCGAGAACACGAGGATGGCGACCGGCAGGGCGCCGAGGGCGGCCATGCCACCCTTGGCGATGTGGACGCCGTCGGCGGTGCCGTTGGTGCCGAACGCGAGGACGACGAACACCAGCACGAAGGTGCCGATGACCTCGGAGACGAAGTTGAGCGGGAGGTTGCGGATGTTCGGGCCCGTGGAGAAGACCGCGAGCTTGAGGCCCTGGTCCTCGGTGGCCTTGAAGTGATCCCAGTAGTGGATCGTGACGAGCGTCGCGCCGATCATCGCGCCGACGAACTCGCCGATGAGGTACTCGGGGACCTGCCCCCAGGTGATGCCACCGGTGACCGCGAGGCCGATCGTCACGGCCGGGTTCAGGTGGGCGCCGCTGATGGGGCCGGCCACGACCACGCCGACGAAGACGGCGAAGGCCCATGCCGCGGTGATGACGATCCAGCCCGCGTTGTTGGACTTGGACTTCGCGAGCAGCACGCCGGCCACCACGCCGTCGCCGAGCAGGATCAGGAGCCCCGTCCCGAAGACCTCGGCCAAGAAGATGTTGGTATCCCAAACCATGTGCAGTCACTCCCTCTGGTGGAATCGGCCCCCACGGGGCCGGGGTTCCAGATCCCTCCGCCCGCGGGCTGCGCCGCATTCCTCGGGTGCGCGGCCGCCGCAGGTCGAATAGGTGCGAAGGTCCTCCGGTGGCTCCTCCTTTCGCAACCTCGCGGTGGGAACGCCGCAGCGATCAGACTGCGCGAAGACCCACCGCTGCAAGCGCGGATGGCCCGACTCTAGAGGCGGAAGGCGCCAGTGAATCTCAAGAGAAAGTGAATCCGTCCCGCATCCTTTCCGCTACCCTCCGGCATGGGGACGGACGGCCCCTGAGCACAGGCCGGACGGCAGGTCGCGACGGCTCCGCCGGTTGGCCCGCGAGGCTACAGCCGCTGGGGCGCGAGCTCATCGCCGGGGCCGCCAGGAGCTCCTGGCGCCGGACCGTCGACCCCGTTCTCCCCGAGGTCGCGCTGTGCGGTCGCCACGGCGTCGGCGAGGCAGCGGACGAGGATGGCGCTCGAGGCAGCACCGGGATCCAGGTGGCCGGCCGAGCGCTCCCCGAGGTAACTTGCGCGGCCCTTGCGGGCGACGAGCGGGATCGTGGCGACGGCACCGGCCTCCGCGGCCTCGGCGACACCCAGCATGACGCTGTCGAGGGGCAGGTCCGTGGGCGCGCCCCGCAAGGCCTCGAGGGCCGGCACCAGCGTGTCGAGCATGGTCTTCTCGCCGGGGACCGCCCGGCCCAAGGCCGCGATCCCGCTGACCGCCCCGTCGAGGACCACCAGCGCGAGCCCTCGGGCGCCAGGGGTTGCCTCGCCCGCGCTGACGCGCATCCGCTCGCCAGCCGTCATGAGTGCCCGCCCGTACAGTGCGCCACTTGCCCCGCCGACCACGCCGAGGAGCCGCCGTCCGGCGGCCGTCAGCAGCGCGCCGACATCGTCACCCGGGCCGTCGGCAGCGTCGAGATCGGCCAAGACCGCCATCAGCCCGCGATCGAGATTGATGCCGTGATCGCCATCGCCGATCGCGGCGTCCAGCTCCGTGAGCCACAGGCGCCGTTCGTGGACCCTCGACGCGGCGCACCGCAGCCAGGCGTCCACGACGCGCGCCTGCGTCGCTGCGGTTTCGGCGTCGTGCGGCTGCGGAGGGCGCGGGTCAGTCACGGGTTCGCTTCGGGACGGACGCGGCGCGCTCCGCAGCGTGTGCCACGGCCTCGAGGTCCACCCCGCCCGCGGCCACCACGGCGGCCAGGACGGCACCCTCGACGAACGGTGCCTCGGACACACGGATGTGTTCCCTCGCGGCGACATCCAGCTCGTCGAGCGCCACGTCGAGCGCCATCGACGCGCTGCCGAGGTCCAGCAGCACCAGCACCCCGTCGTCCGCGGTCCTGGCGAGGACGGACCGGAGTGCATCGGCAACGTCGAGGCCGTTCGTGCCGAGGCGTCCGTCGCCGAGACCCCCTGCCCCGGCCACCGGGACCGACGGAGCTGCCTGCGCGATCATCGCGACCAGGCCGCGCACCACGTCCTCGCTGTGCCCCACCAGCAGTAGACCGACCACCCTCACGCTCCGTCCGGCCATCGTGTCATGGCGTCCCCTGCCGCTCGTGGGCGGCGGCCCGGCCCGCGCGGGCGACGCAGGGTCCTACACTACGCTCGCCCATGAGCCACCGCAGCGGCGACGATCCTCCCGCTCCCGAACCCGCCGCCGCGCCCGGTCCCAAGCCGGACGCCGGCCGGAGGCGCCACGCCGCGCCCGGGCCCGCGACCATCACGGGCACTGACCTGCTGGCGGTCATGGCCCGGGCCGAGCACCTGCTCCTCCGCAATCGCGTCCTGCTGGACCGGCTGGACGCCGAGCTGGGCGATGGCGACCACGGCGAGAACATGAGCGTCGGCTTCGGCGACGCGGTTCGCGCCGCGGCTGCCGCGGCCGCGGGCGGCGACATCGGGGATGTGGGCGACCTCCTGCGGCAGCTCGGCCACCTCCTGGTCGCGGGCGTCGGCGGCGCCGGCGGGTCGCTCTACGGGACGGCGTTCATCGAGGCCGGAATCGCCGTCGCTGGGCTTCCGGGCCTCGAGCCCGAGGACACCGCCCGGGCGTTGGACGCGGCCGCCGAGGGGCTCGCAAGGCGGGGCCGCTGTCGGCTGGGCGACAAGACGATCTACGATGCGCTGCGCCCGGCCGCGGACGCGTTCGCTGCGGCGCTGGCGACGGGGGCGGGCCAGGAGGCGGCAGTCGTGGCCGCGATCCACGCCGCGCGCGCTGGGATGCACGCGACGACGCCGCTCGTCGCCCGCCGGGGCCTGGCCCTCCGGCTCGGAGAGCGTTCCCGGGGCCACCAGGACCCGGGAGCCACGTCGTGCTACCTGCTGATGCGGTCCCTCCTCGCCACGGGCGGTCGACGCTGATGGCCGGCGGCTTCGGGACTTCGGCGCTCACCGAGTCCGAGCTTCGTCAGACCTTCGAGGAGGCCCAGCGTCAGGCCGACACGGTCTTCGCCCAGTACCAGCTCAGCCAGCTTCTCGCCCTCGGCGGCCAGCTGCCGCTCATGGCCGGCAGCGTCATCGGCGAGCTGGTCCGCGCGAGCGACGCCGTCGTGGGCGCGATCTGGCTGGCCGCCTCGGGCGAGGTCGAGCTGCGCATCGTCGCCACGGAGCCCGAGCTCGGAGGGCAGGCGGACGACGCCACCAGGTGGCGGCGAGGCGAGGCTGTCCGCGACGCCGCAGGGGGTGAGGACGTGCCGGGTCACGTCATCCCCGCCGGGTTCGCGTCCGCGGCCGTCGCCGAGGCCTGGGTCCGGCGCAACGGTTGGCACGGCGTCTCCCTCGACGAGCGCCGCGACATGGGCGAGGGCGCGCTGGACGCCCGGATCGTGGGCTTCATCGCTCTCCGGCCTGCCGACGGGGCGCGCCTCCCGGCCGACCGCATCCGCCTGCTGGGCCTGGTCCGCCATGAGCTGGCGATCGCGTTCCGCGCGGCCCAGCTGCGCGAGCAGCTGGCGGGCGAACAGGCGCTCCTGGCGGCGATCCTCGACGGCGCGAGCGAGGGGATCGTGGCGGTCGACGAGCGGCGCCGCGTGGTCCGGCTCAACCGGGCGGCCACGGCCCTCCTAGGCGGGCGGATCCCGCCGGCCGGCTCCACGTGCGAGGCGGTGCTGCGGTGCGGCGACGGAGAGGCGTTGCGCTGCGGTCCGCGGTGCCGCTTCGAGGAGGTGTTGACCAGCCCCTCGGGGATCGTGGAGACCGAGATGCACCTGGTCACGGACGCCGCGGGCGAGATCCCCATTGCCGCCTCGTTCTCGGCGATGGCAGGACGGGAGGGCGGCGCCGTGGTCGTCCTGCGCGACCTGCGCCCGGAGCATGCTGCCGAGGAGCTGCGGGCCAGCTTCCTCGCCGCGGTCTCGCACGAGCTGCGGACCCCGCTGGCGCTGATCTCGGGTTACGTGGACAGCCTTCTCGACCTCGGCCTGGACCCGGCCGCGCAGCGGCGCTCGGTCGAACGCATCGGGCACGCCGCGGCACGGCTGCAGTCCCTCGTCGACGAGCTCCTCGACCTGACCCAGTTGGAGCACGCGAGCCTCGCTCTGCACCGGTCCCGCGTGGACGTCGCCGGGCTCCTGGGCTCGGTGATCGGGGGGCTCGGGGAGTGGCCGGGCATGCCGCCCGTGAGCGTCCACGTGCCGGCCGGCCTGCCGGACGTCTCCGTGGACCCGGTTCGCATCGGCCACGTCCTCGTCAGTCTCGTGGACAACGCCCGCCGCTACGGGGGCCCGGGAGCCATCGCGATCAGGGCGCGCCGCCAGCGAAGCACGGTTGTCATCACCGTCGAGGATGACGGGCCCGGCATCCCGCCCGACGAGCGCGTCCTCGTCTTCGACCGCCTCTACCGGGGGCGCGCGGCGCGCGACGCCCACCCCGGTGGCACGGGCCTCGGCCTGCACGTCTGCCGCCGCCTTGTGGAAGCGCACGGCGGGCGGATCTGGGTCGACCCGGACCACGGGCGCAGCGCGATCTCCTTCAGCGTGCCGGCGGCGCGGCGCCGGCCGGCTCACACCAGCGGAGCGGTGTGAGCAACGGGGGCCGTGCCTCCCGCGACGGTCCGCGGGCGCTCGATGGGCGGCGCGTCGTCCCGCCCCCAACTTCGGAGGCGTCCAGGCCCGGGCACGGCGAACTGGTCCTGATCGTCGACGACGAGCCGGAGTTCCGCGAGCTCGTGGAACTCTGGGTGAGCCGCCAGGGCTGGCGCACGGCCGCGGCCGCCGACGGCCTGGAGGTGATGCGCCGATTCGAGGAGGAGGCGCCAGATCTGGTGCTCCTTGACATCAACCTGCCGGGCCTGGACGGCTGGCAGGTGACCGAATGGATTAGGCGCGTGAGCACGGTGCCCATCCTGATGGTCACGGCCATGGGCGCCGAGGAGGACGTGGTGCGCGGCCTGGTCGCGGGCGCCGACGACTACCTCACGAAGCCCGTGCGGATGCACGAGCTCGTGGCACGGGTCGCCGCCGCGTTGCGGCGCGTTCAGGTCGCGAGTGGCCGGTCGGGTGAAGCGGTGATCGATCGCGAGGGCCTGCGGATCGAGCCGGTGACGCACCGCGTGGTGGGCGAGACAGGGGAGGTCCACCTCACCCCGACCGAGTTCCGGCTGCTCGTCACGCTCGCCCGCCACCCGGGCGTCCTGATGGGCCACGCGGAGCTGCTGCGCGGCGTGTGGGGCCCGACCTACGGCGAGGAGACCCAGCTCCTGCGGGTCACGATGCGCAACCTCCGCGCGAAGCTCGCGGCCGCGTCGCCGGGGCGCACCTTCATCGCCACGGAGTACGGCCTGGGCTACCGGTTCGAGCCCGCGCGCTGAGGTGGCCCGCGAGGTGCCGTGGGCTGCAGTACCCGTGATCCCGGACCGCTCTGCTAGGATCGGGAGGACCTTCCCCCTTATCGCCAGCCCGTGTCCCTGCCAAGGCCGCGGGTCCTCGGAGGCCCCGTGACCGATCCCGTCGCCGACCCCAACGCCGTCGCGCCCGCCGTCGCGAGCCTCGAGACCATCGTCTCGCTGTCCAAGCGCCGCGGCTTCGTCTTCCCCTCGTCCGAGATCTACGGCGGCATCAACGCCGTGTGGGACTACGGGCCCCTCGGCGTGGAGCTCAAGAACAACGTGAAGCGCGCCTGGTGGCGGGCGATGGTCCAGGACCGCAACGACATCGTGGGCCTGGACGCGGGCATCTTGATGCACCCCCAGGTGTGGGTGACCTCGGGCCACGTGGGCAGCTTCTCGGACCCCCTGGTCGAATGCTCGGAGTGCCACCGTCGGTTCCGCCTCGACGAGCTGCCCGGCACAGAGCAGCTGACCCAGACCGACCTGCGCGACGAGATGATCACCGCGCGCCTGGGCCTCACGTGCCCGTTCGATCAGACCGCGCTTTCCGCGCCGCGCCGGTTCAACCTGATGTTCACCAGCCACATGGGCCCGGTCGAGGACGACGGCAACGTCGTGTACTTCCGCCCCGAGACCGCCCAGGGCTCGTACGTCAACTTCAAGAACGTCCAGCAGAGCTCGCGTAAGAAGATCCCGTTCGGCATCGCGCAGGTCGGCAAGTCGTTCCGCAACGAGATCAGCCCGGGCAACTTCGTGTTCCGGATGCGCGAGTTCGAGCAGATGGAGATGCAGTACTTCGTCCGCCCCGAGGAAGGCGCGGCCGAGGCGTTCGAGTACTGGCTGCCGCGGCGCAAGGCGTGGTACGAGGCCTACGGCGTCATGCCCAGCCGGCTGCGCTTCCGCGAGCACGCTCCCGACGAGCTGGCGCACTACGCGAAGAAGGCGATCGATGTCGAGTACCGCTTTCCGTTCGGCTGGAAGGAGCTCGAGGGGATCCACAACCGGGGCGACTTCGACCTCGGCAACCATGCGCGGGCGTCCGGCGAGAACCTCGAGTACTTCGACCAGGCCTCGGGCGAGCACTACATCCCGTGGATCGTGGAGACGGCCGCCGGCGCCGATCGCGCCGCCTTCACGTTCCTCATCGACGCCTACCGCGAGGAGGAGGTCCGGGGCGAGACTCGCGTAGTCCTCGGGCTGCACCCCGACCTCGCCCCGTACAAGGTGGCCGTCCTGCCGCTGCTCAAGAAGCGCCCGGAGATCGTGGACCTGTGCCACAAGCTCCTCGGCGATCTCAAGCGCGACCTCATGGCGGTCTACGACGACACCGCCGCCATTGGCAAGCTGTACCGCCGCCAGGACGAGATCGGCACGCCGTGGTGCGTGACGGTGGACGTGGACTCGATCGAGGACGGCGCCGTGACCGTCCGCGACCGCG
Organism: Chloroflexota bacterium; assembly: GCA_037446495.1. Classification (GTDB taxonomy): domain Bacteria; phylum Chloroflexota; class Limnocylindria; order Limnocylindrales; family CSP1-4; genus CAIXZV01. Next base: position 49,170 of record JBBIIL010000010.1, read on the forward strand.
ACACGATGGCCCAGGAGCGCGTGCCGCTCGAGGGCGTGAAGCGGCTGATCCTCGACCGCATGGCGGCCGCCCGGCCGTAGGGATGGAGTAGGCGAGGGCTCGCTGGGGCAGGGCTGCCGGGCGCCGCTGCCGGGCGCCGCTGCCGGGCGCCGCTGCCGGGCGCCGCTGGGCTACACCGGTCCGGTGCGGAGCCACACCGCCCCGGACTCCCGGGCCATGGCGCGCGGCCCGCGCGTCGGGGACCATCCTCGCTCAGGGACGCGGTCGTCGCGCACGAGGCGCCGGCGGCCGCGTCCGTCCACGTCACCGGGGGATCGAACGGCGGACGACGCCGTGCGCCGCCCGCCGTGTCGGGGTTCTTGGGGTGGGGGAGCGGTCAGCCAGCCGCGACCGCCGCCTCCTTCTCGGGCTTCTTCGCGTTGGTTTCGGGCGGCGGCGGCCAGGCGCCGTTGAGCCACGAGTTGATCGCCGCCGCGGACCGCTTGCCGTCGCCCATGGCGAGGATCACGGTCGCCGCGCCGCGCACGATGTCGCCGCCCGCGAACACGCCCGGCAGGCTCGTCATGCCGTAGTCGTCGGTGATCAGGTAGCCCCACTCGTTGACCTTGAGCTCGGGTGCCGAGCCCGTGAGCAGCGGGTTGGCCTTGGTGCCGATCGCCACGACCACGAGGTCGCAGTCGATGGTGAAGTCTGACCCGGGGATGACGGTCGGGCGGCGGCGGCCGGAGGCGTCGGGCTCGCCCAGCTCCATGCGGACGCAGCGCAGGCCCGTGACCCAGCGGTTCTCGTCCGCGAGGACCTCGACCGGGGCGACCAGGTACTCGAAGATGACGCCCTCGTCCTTGGCGTGGTGAACCTCCTCGGCGCGGGCGGGGAGCTCCACCGCAGAACGGCGGTAGACGATCGTGGCCTCCTCGGCACCCAGGCGGCGCGCGGTGCGGACGGAGTCCATCGCCACGTTGCCGCCGCCCACCACCACGACGCGCTGGCCGTGGAGGATCGGGGTCTGGGAGTCCGGGCTCCAGGCGCCCATGAGGTTGACGCGGGTGAGGTACTCGTTGGCCGAGTAGACGCCCTTGTAGTTCTCGCCCGGGACGTTCATGAACACCGGCAGGCCGGCGCCCACGGCGAGGAACAGCGCGTCGAACTCGTCGCGGAGCTCGGGGATCGTGTACGTGCGCCCGATGATCGCGTCGAGCTCCAGCTTGACGCCCTCGCTCACGAGGCGGTCCACCTCGGCCTGCACGATGTCCTTGGGCAGGCGGAACTCGGGGATGCCGTAGATCAGCACGCCGCCCGGGGCGTGGAAGGCCTCGAACACCGTGACGTCGTGGCCCGCCTTGACGAGCTCGCCGGCAGCGGTCAGGCCGGCCGGGCCGGAGCCCACGATGCCCACCTTCTTGCCGGTCTGGACCGGGTGGGCCTTGGGCAGCTGGTCGAGGTTCGCCTGCGCCCAGTCCGCCACGTACCGCTCGAGGTAGCCGATGGCGACCGGGTTGCCCTTCTTGACGCGAATGCACACCTGCTCGCACTGCGTCTCCTGCGGGCAGACGCGGCCGGTGACGCAGGGGAGGGCGTTGTCGGACAGGAGGCTCTCCGCCGCCTGCGCGATCTCGCCGTCGCGGAGGAACTTGATGAACCGCGGGATGTCCACGCGGACCGGACAGCCGTCCACGCAGAAGGGCTTGGGGCACTGGATGCAGCGCTCGGCCTCGAGCATCGCCAGCTGGTAGGTGAGGCCCTGGTTGACCTCGCCGAAGTTGTGGGCTCGGACCTCGCCGGGCTGCTCCGGCATGGCGACCCGCTCGATCGCCATGCGCTCCTTGTTGCTGGCGGGCTTGACCGGGAGCTCAGCCTCGTCGCCGGCCGGCAGCGGGGCCGCGGGCTCGGTCACGACTTCACCTCGGTGGTGGCGCAGGCGCCCAGCTTGTCGAGCGCCTGCTGCTCGAAGCTCCTGTAGGTGGTGAGACGGTCGGCCAGCTCCTGGAAGTTGACCTTGTGCGCGTCGAACTCGGGGCCGTCCACGCAGGCGTACTTGGTCTCGCCGTCGATCGTCACGCGGCAACCGCCGCACATCCCGGTCCCGTCAACCATGATCGCGTTGAGCGACACGGTGGTGGCGACGCCGTATGGCTGGGTCAGGTTGGAGACGGCCCGCATCATCGGCACCGGGCCAATGGCGTAGACGGCGTCCACGCCGCCCGCGTCGAGCAGGTCCTTGAGCGCCTCGGTGACGAAGCCGTGGCGGCCGTAGGAGCCGTCATCCGTGCAGGTGACGACGTCGCCGAGCGCGGTGAGCTCCTTCTCGAGGATGACCCATTCCTTGGAGCGCCCGCCGATCACGCTGGTGACGTGGACGCCGGCGTCGGACAGTGCGCGGACGATGGGCAGGAGCACCGCGGTGCCAACCCCGCCGCCGACACAGACCGCGTGGCCGGCCTTGAGCAGGTGGGTCTCGCTGCCGAGCGGGCCGGCGACGTCCTGAATGGCCTCGCCCACCTGCATGTTGGTCAGCTCGGTGGTGGAGCGGCCGATGGCCTGGATCATCAGCGTGATCGTCCCGGCCTCGGGGTCGTTGTCGGCGATCGTCAGCGGGATGCGCTCGCCGCCCGGACCCTTCCGGACGATGACGAACTGGCCGGGACGTCGGACCTTCGCGATCCGAGGCGCCTCGACCACCAGGCGGACGACGTTCGGTGAGAGCTGCTCTCGCTCGACGATGGGGTGCAAGTCAACCTCGAAGCTGTTCTGGGGCGGGACGCACGGATCAGCCCGTGCTCGGGCAGATACGCCATGATCGCCCTTGGCCTCCCGCGCGCGTTACCTGCCCATGGCCCCGCGGGGCGGTCCAATGGTCACAACAGGGTAGTCCGTCCGGAGGTCATGCGGGTCCGGTGCGCCCTCAGGCGTGCCCGCGCGTCCCGCGGTGCCCTGCGGGATCAGCCAGCGGGCGTGGGCGCGCCTGGCTTGCCCTTCGGCCAGTAGAGCTCCTTCTTCACGTGGAACTCCGGGAAGCCGCGGTCCATCAGGGTGCGCTCTGCGTTGAGGATCATCTCCGGGTTGCCGCAGATGTAGACGACCGTCTTGTCCGGCTTGAGCCCGAACTCCTTGCAGGTGCCTGCGATGACCTGCTCTGCGCGGCCGGTGCGCCCCGCCCAGCCCGCGTTGCGCGGGTCGGCCGGGCGGGAGATGGAGGGCACGTAGGAGAGGCGGTACGCGGGGTCCTGCTCCCAGCTCTCGAGCTCGGCGCGGTAGCCCAGCTCGTCGGCGAACGAGCAGCCGTTGATCAGCACGGTCTTGCGCGGCTTCCCCTGGGCCATGGTCTCGCGGATCATCGAGAGGAATGGCGCGATGCCCGTGCCCGTGGACACGTAGAGGTGCGTGCGCGCGTCCTCGGGCTCGAGCATGAACTTGCCCTTGGGCCCGATCATCCGCATCCGGTGCCCCACCTGGAGGCGCCACAGCGCGGTGGTGAACCGCACAACCGGGACGTGCCGCACGAACAGCTCGTAGCCGGTGGTGTCGGCGGTGGCTGGCGCAGACGCGACCGAGTAGGGCCGCTGGAGCATCTTGCCGTCCGCCAGCACGCCGGCCGTCATGTACTGCCCGGGCGTGAAGGGAGCCGCCGGGCCGTCGAGCTTGACGCGGAAGTACGCGAGGTCCGACGTCAGGTCCTCGCGGTGCACGAGGGTCGCGTTGTAGGCATCGGCGAAGATGTCGATGACGCGGTCGTCCTCGGCGATGGGATCAGTCACGGTGGTGCTCCGTGCTCGGTGACAGGGGCTGGGGCCGCGGTCTGGCCGTCCTGAGTGTACCGCCGGGGCACCCCTGCCCCGTGGACCGCCGAGGGGCTCCGAACGGCCCGTTTCGCCGGGACCCGTGGCCCCGCCAGTGGGTCCGTGGGTTCGGCGAGTGGTTCCGCCTGCCGACGTACAATTCCCAGCGATCCCGAACGGTGACCTCCCGCGGGCCGACTACCCATGGGCCCGCTCGCACGCCAAAGGAGCCCACACAGCATGGCCGACAGCCAGACCACGCCCCAGCGTCCGCACGCCGCCGCCAAGCGCTACATCTACGCCTGGGGCGCCGGCACCGCCGAGGGCAACGGCACGATGAAGGACCTCCTCGGCGGCAAGGGCGCGGGCCTCGCCGAGATGACCCTGGCCGGCCTGCCAACGCCTCCTGGCTTCACCATCACCACGGTCGCCTGCAACGACTACTTCGCCGCCGGCAAGCAGCTCCCCGATGGCCTGTGGCAGGACGTCCTCGGCGCGATGCAGCAGGTGGAGGAGCGCTCCGGCAAGGGCTTCGGCGACCCGAGGAACCCGCTGCTCGTCTCAGTCCGCTCGGGCGCCAAGTTCTCGATGCCGGGCATGATGGACACGGTCCTCAACCTGGGTCTCAACGGGGAGACGCTGGCCGGGCTCATCGCCCTCTCGGGCAGCGAGCGCTTCGGCTGGGACGCCTACCGCCGGTTCATCGGCATGTTCGGGCGCATCGTCATGGACGTGAGGGCCGAGCGCTTCGACGAGCCGCTCGAGGCCCGCAAGCACGCCCACGGTGCCGACGCCAAGGACACCGACCTGACCGTCGAGGACCTCAAGGCGCTGGTCGAGACGTTCAAGCAGGTCGTCCGCGAGGACACCGGCCGCGAGTTCCCGACCGACGTCTACGAGCAGCTCGACCTCGCCATCAAGGCGGTCTTCGCGTCCTGGTTCGGCAAGCGAGCCAACGACTACCGCAACAGCCAGAAGATCGCCCACGACCTCGGCACCGCCGTGAACATCGTGACCATGGTCTTCGGCAACATGGGCGACACGTCCGGCACGGGCGTCGCGTTCACGCGCAACACCTTCGACGGCACCAAGGAGCTGTACGGCGAGTACCTCGTCAACGCCCAGGGCGAGGACGTGGTGGCTGGCATTCGCACGCCGCAGGACATCAGCCACCTCAAGGTGGAGATGCCCGAGGCGTACGACGAGTTCGTCGCGATCGGGCAGAAGCTCGAGGCGCACTACAAGGACGTCCAGGACCTCGAGTTCACGATCGAGCGCGGCAAGCTGTACATGCTCCAGACGCGCATCGCGAAGCGGACCGCCGAGGCGGCCGTGAAGATCGCGGTCCAGATGGTGAACGAAGGCGTCATCACCAAGCAGGAGGCCGTCGAGCGCATCGAACCCGCGCAGGTGGACCAGCTGCTCCGCCGCCAGTTCGACCGCAGGGCCCTCGCCGCGTCGAAGGACATCGTCAAGGGCCTCAACGCGTCGCCGGGCGCCGCTGTCGGCAAGGCCGTCTTCGACGCCGACACCGCGGTCGAATGGCAGGCGCAGGGCGAGAAGGTCGTCCTCGTGCGCGTCGAGACCAGCCCGGACGACTTCCACGGGATGGCTATCGCCGAGGGCATCCTGACCGCCCGCGGCGGGGCGACCAGCCACGCCGCCGTCGTCGCCCGCCAGATCGGCAAGCCGTGCGTCGCGGGCTGCGCCGACCTCACGGTCGACTACACCACCAAGTTGGCGACGGCCGTCTCCGGCGGGACGTTCGCCCAGGGGGACTGGATCTCCGTCGACGGCAACACGGGCAAGGTCTACATCGGCGCGCTGCCGACCGTCGAAGCCCGCTTCGAGGACCAGCCCGAGCTCCAGCAGATCCTCGGCTGGGCGGACGGCTTCGCCCGGATGGCCGTCTGGACTAACGCCGACAAGCCGGAGGAGGCCGCACAGGCCCGGGCCTGGGGTGCGCACGGCATCGGCCTGTGCCGCACCGAGCACATGTTCCGCGAAGGCGACCGCCTCGCGATGGTCCGCGGCGCCATCCTGGTGGCCAACGTGGCCACCCGCGCCAAGGCCAAGGCTGCGGCTGGCGAGTCGCTGAACGACGACGAGGCCGAGGCCGTCGCCACGTTCGATGCCGCCATGGCCAAGCTCGAGGTGCTCCAGCAGGGTGACTTCGAGGGGATCTTCAAGGCGATGGACGGGCTGCCGGTCGTCGTGCGCCTGATTGACCCGCCGCTGCACGAGTTCCTGCCCAACCTCGAGGACCAGCTCGTCAAGGTCACCATCGCCGAGGAGCACGGCGGCGCGACTGCCGAGGACAAGCACCTGCTCGCGACGATCAAGTCGATGCACGAGCAGAACCCGATGCTGGGCCTTCGCGGCTGTCGGCTGGGCATCATGATCCCGGACTTCGTGAAGATCCAGACCCGGGCGATCCTCAATGCCCAGGTCGCCGTCCGCAAGGCCGGTGGGAACCCGATCGCCAAGATCATGATCCCGCTCGTGGGTCATGTGAACGAGCTGCGCGCAACCCGCAGCCTGCTCGCCGCTGAGGCGGACAAGATCGCCGCGGGCGCCGGCGTCTCCGTGGACTACAAGTTCGGCACGATGATCGAGATCCCGCGCGGCGCCCTCACGGCCGACGAGATCGCCACCGAGGCGGCGTTCTTCAGCTTCGGCACCAACGACCTGACCCAGATGACGTTCGGCTACAGCCGTGACGATGCCGAGGGCGGGTTCCTGCTCAAGTACGTCGAGGACAAGATCCTGCCGGTCAACCCCTTCCAGACGCTGGACGACGCTGTTGCCGGCCTGATGAAGATCGCCGTGGACAAGGGCCGGAGCACCCGGCCCGACCTTGAGCTCGGCATCTGCGGCGAGCACGGTGGCGACCCCGAGTCGATCCACAAGTGCGAGCAGATCGGCCTCGACTATGTGTCCTGCTCGCCGTTCCGCGTCCCGGTGGCGCGTCTCGCGGCGGCGCAGGCGGTGCTGGCCACCCAGCACGACAAGTAGGCCACCCGCCGGGCCGCCGCCCGGCACAGCGAACCATGCGGAGGCGCTCCCTCGTTCGAGGGGAGCGCCTCCTCCGTCTCGCGCCGCGCTCGCCCGTGGCCACCACTCGGCGCCTGCCCGATCCGCGGCAGATGTGCAATCGGGCATTTGTCGGGGGTAGACCCGGGCACAACTCGGTGGCACGATACGGGTCCGTCGGCAAGCCACGGGGGGCTTCCGGCGCAGCCCAGACGGAGGACGGGATTGCCCGTTGGTCGTGACCGTGGGCGGCGCGCTGCCCGCGCCGATGATCCGGTCCTGCCGGCCGTCGTGCCGGCGAAGGTGCGCGCCCCCCTGACGGACGCCCTGCCGCGCGAGCGCCTGGAGTCAACCTTCGCGGCCGCCGCCCATCGGCGCCTCGCATTCGTCATCGCGCCCGCTGGGTCGGGCAAGACAACGCTGCTGGCCCGCTACGCAGCCACTTGCGACGTCCCCGTCGCGTGGTACCGCGCCGAGGCGCTGGATCGTGACGAGCACGCGCTGGTCCGCCACCTCGAGGCGGCGCTCGTCCCCGTCCTGCCTGGCCTGCGCGGTGGCTGGAGCGTGGTTGACGACGTCGTCCGTGCACTCGAGGCCGGACCCGGTGGCCGGGCGGTCCTGGTGGTCGACGACTTCCACGCGCTCGAGGGGTCGGCTGCGGAGGCCGCCTTCGCCCGTCTGGTGGACTTCGCGCCGGCGTCGCTGTCGGTCCTCGTCGGTGGGCGGGTCACGCCGGGGCTCAACCTGAGCCGGATGCGGGTGGCCGGCGAGTTGCTCGAGATCGGCCCGGACGACCTGCGGTTCCGCGCGTGGGAGGTGGAGCAGCTGTACCGCGAGGTCTACCGCGACCCGGTGCCGCCGGGGATCCTGGCGGACCTGACGCGACGCACGGAGGGTTGGGCGGCGGGTCTCCAGCTGTTCCACCTTGCCTCGGCCGGGAAGTCTGCGGACGAGCGGCGACGGCTGCTGGCGGGGGTCGGCCGGCAGAGCCGCATGGTGCGCGAGTACCTTGCGCGCAACGTGCTCGCCGAGCTGCCGGCCGACCTTCGCGAGTTCCTCCGTGCGACGTGCGTGCTCGGTCGCTTGTCCGGTCCACTGTGCGACCGGTTCCTGGGCTCGACGGGCAGTGAGGCGCTGCTGGAGGATCTGGTCCGGCGAGGTGTGTTCACGGTTCCGGTGGAGGACGCCGATGGCGTGTACCGGTACCACGAGGTCCTGCGCTCGTATCTCGACCGCCTGCTGGCGGGCGACTTGGGCGAGGCAGAGGCGCGCGCACGCTATGCCCGCGCGGCGGCGCTGCTCGAGGCCGACGGAGCCCTCGCCGAGGCGCTGACGGCGTGGTCGCGCGCCCAGGACTGGGATGCCGTTGACCGCCTCCTCCGCGTCCGCGGCGAGCGGCTGGTGGCGAGCGGCCACGGCTGGGTGGAGCGCCTGCCGCCCTCGCTGGTGCGCCATGAGCCGTGGCTGATGCTCGCGGCCGCGCGCCAGGCCCGCGCCGACGGGCGCTGGGGCTCGGCCCTCGAGTGGTATGCCCGGGCCGAGTCTGGGTTCGGCGCCGCAGTGCCGGCCACCGTCTGCCGGCAGGAGCGGACCGTCCTCACGGCATGGCTCGACCCGCAGACACCGATGCCGGCCCACTGGACCGGGCCGTTGCGGGCGGGCCTGGTGCGCGAGCCCGGTGCAATGGCGCGTGATGCCCACGCCGCCGACGAGCTCCACCGGCCGCTGGTCCGGGGCGTCCTGTGGCTGGCCGCCGGCAACCTCCCCGAGGCCGTGCGATGGCTCCGGATCGCCCGGGCCGAGTCGGGCCTCGACCCGACGCTCGACGCAGCCGCAGCGCTCTGCCTCGCCACGGCGCAGCTGCTGGCTGACGAGCCGGGCGCACTCGCAGCAGTGGCGGGGGCCGTTGAGCTGGCGGAGCGGGCGGGCGCGCGGTGGCTGGCCGGACTCGGCAGGGAGCTAGCCCAGCGGCGGACCCGCGTGAGCTCCGCGTCGGACCGGTTGGATCCCGCAGCGGACGACGGGCTCGGCACCCCTGACGACCCGTGGGGCGCCGCGTTGGTCGGCCTCGCCGCGGCGTGGTTCGACGGTGCCGGGACGTCTCGCGAGGGAACGCCGGCCTCAGGGGCGGGCACTGACGCCCGGGTTGAGGCAGCCGAGGCGGCGGCGGTCGCGTTTCGTCGGCTGGGCTCAGGGGTGCTCGAGGCGTGGGCGCGAGGACTCGCCGCACTGGCGGGCGTCGGTGGCGACGCCGACGCGGCCCGTGATGCCGCCCTGGGTGCCGAGGCGCTGGCGCGCACGGCCGGTGCCGCTGGCGCGCGACTGCCGGCGTACCGCGCCCTCGAGTGCGTCGACCCGGTCCGCGCCGGCGACTACGCACAGCTGGCAGCGGGCGTCGAGGCGGAGACGGGCCTCGCGCTGCCGGGTCCCAGGCCGGCTCACGCCACGCCGGTGGCGGGTGAGGACGTCGCGATGAGGGACGCCTCGCGGGCGCCGGTGCGCATCTCGACCCTGGGCGGGTTCGTGATCGAGGTGGACGGGGAGGCGCTGGACCTGTCGCCTCTCAAGCCCCGGGCCCGTGCGCTGCTGCACCTGCTGGCCATCCACGCCCCCAAGGCGGTCCACCGCGAGGTCCTGCAGGACGCGCTCTGGCCCGACGCGGACCCTGCCACCGGCGCGCGCAGCCTGCAGGTGTGCGTGTCGGCGATCCGGGGCGTGCTGGCGTCCGGTGGTCCCTCGCTGGCGGTGGCCCGGGACGGCGACGCCTATCGGCTGGTTGCCCCCGACGACGCGCTCGACCTGCGGCGCGTGGGGCGGGCGGTGGCCGAGGCGCGGGAGGCCGAGGCTCGCGGCGAGGCCGTCGCGGACCGGTACCTCGCAGTGCTCGACCAGCTCGATGCGGAGCTTCTCCCGGAGGACGGCCCAGCCGACTGGGTGATCGAGCGGCGCGAGCAGCTCCAGGCGGCGGGCGTGGCGGCCGCCGTCTCGGCGGCGCGGGGGGCGCTGGCGGCAGGGGACCACGAGGCCGCGGTGCGCGCGTGCAGGGCGGGCCTTGCGCTCGACCGCTTCCACGACCCCCTCTGGCGATTGCTGATCGAGACCGACGACCGGGCTGGCGATGCCGGGGCGGCCAGCCGCGACCGCCGCCACTACGAGGCGGTGCTGGCCGGGCTTGGCGCGGGCGACGAGGGGTCGGTCGCCCGGTAGCGGCGTCAGCCTTTCGCGAAGACCTCAATCTCGGAGATCACGAGCGGCTGGTCGGCCGGCCCGTACGACTCTGTCACCGTGATCGTGAAGCTGTCGATCCCGCTCCTGTCGAGGTTGACCGTCTGCTTCCCGTTGTCGTCCTTGAGGCTGACCGTCGCGGACGACCCGTCTGGGAAGTTGAGCAGGAGCGTCTTGGGCCGGCGGAACGCGGTGAAGTTGTCCGACGCCCCCGAGTAGATGATCAGGGCGCCCAAGTTGAACGTGTGGTCAAACTTGACCGTCGCGGAGGGCTGCTGGCCGCTCGCCCGCCAGTCCGTGTTCGCGTACTTGTCGAACATCTGCGTCACCGGGTGGCCGGCGAGCTGGTCGCTGGTCGTGACCGAGACCGGCCGCACGGGGTCGAGCTTGGGGTTCACGATCCGAGTGATGGCGCCCGCAGCGCCGCTCACCGCCGAGTTGACCGCGCCTTGGAACGACGGCAATGCCACATAGCCCGCCAGCGACGCGACGATCGCGAGCACGACGATCGCCGAGATGATCCGTCCGATTCGCGAGCCGCCGCCAGCCGCCTTGGCGGCCTCGCTCGACATCGACTTCGTCCGCTCGCCGGCCGCGTACTGCTTCGGCTCACGCCGGAGGAGGCGCTTCCACCAGGGAACCTTCTTTGCACCGACAATCTGGGCGTTGACCAGCGTGGTGCCGCAGCGGCGACAGAACTTGCGCGACGGGTCGTTTGCCTCACTGCAGTTGACGCAGATGCGGTCGCCGGGCTGGGCCTCACGGCTAACGACGGCGGCCCCGGCTGCGGTCCGCGGCTGCACGACCGGGGCGCTGGGGAGGCGCGCGGCGGGCTGGTCGGGTTGCGGCACAGGTGGCCGTGCCACCGGCGGCGCAGGAGCTGCGGCCGCCGGCTGCACCGGGCCAGGCTGGGCGGGCTTCGCCGGGGCTGGCTCGGCCGTGACGGGATGGGGCGGGACCGATGGCGGCGCGGCTGGGCCGGGTTGGTTCGTCGGCGCCGCCGGGACAGCGCCCCAGAGCGCGCCCGAACTCGGTTTGGCAGGTGCCGGTACGGGTACGGGCGACTGTGGTGTCGGCTCGGTCGCCGGGGCGGTCGGGGCAGGACCCCACTGAGAGCCCGGGGCGAATCGACCCGGCGCCGGCGGCGGCGGCGCTGTCGGCGGGGATACCGCGTCGGCTGCGGCCAGCGATCCAAGGGTGATGGCCGCCGACTTCGACGGGCCGCCGCGCCGCGGCGGCGGGATCGCGGCCCGCCGCTGCTCCTCGGCCTCGTCCGCCTGGCGCTGCTGCTCGGCCTGCCGTGCGGCCTCCTCGTCGGCCCGCAGCTGGTCGGCGGCGTGGCGCG
>JBBIIL010000011.1:0-58620 GCA_037446495.1 Chloroflexota bacterium
CCCGAGGAGGGCGACTGCGGGGCCCCCGGACGAACGAAGGGCGGCGACCCCCCCCGGCCGGCATCCGGGGGGCGCGGCGCCGGGGCCCCCGCGCGGACGAGGCGGCGACCGCCTGGCCGGCTGGCGATGAACCGCTGCAGCGTGCGCGAGCCGCCGACCGGCCTCGGCGCCGGCGTCGAGGACCGAGCGCTGGCGATTCGGGCCGTTAAAGCTTCGACGCCCGGCAGGAGTACTGACACCGGGATGCCAGTCGCGTCCTACCGGGCGCCCGAGGCGGCCGACCCTTGCGGGCTGCCCACCATCGGCCACGAAGCTTCCGAAGCTCGGACCTCCCAGCGGCACCGTCCTTGATGTGATCGCGGACCGTGCCCCCGGGGAGCCCCCGCCTTGATGCAATCGCGGCGTCCGCCGGTCGTCGGAGCGGCATTGAGGCAATCGCCTCCGCTCTCCCTGGCCCCTCGATGGCGTTGAGGTGATCTCCGCCGCCGAGTCGGGTCGGACTTGAGGTTGTCGCCTCCGTCCCTGGCCTCCGGTGGTCCCTTCGGGCAAGACCCACTCTACGGGCCGGCGCTGGCGTCTCCAACAGGGTTGTCCACGAGTTTCGGCCGCGTCACAGGAAAACCATCCACGACTTTTCCACCGTTGTGGACGAGGTGTGGACGGGGGTCAGGGAAGGCCGGGAAGGATGCGCCGGCGGGCCTCGAGACGTCTACCCGCCGAGCGAGTGCATCTCCACCTTCGGCAGGTTCCTCGTGGCGGCGCTCCGCAGCTCGGAGTATCGGTCCGTGCGCACACCCCAGACCTCTGTGATCAGGGCGGCCAGCTCATCGTCGGTCGCGCCGTTGCGCATCGGCCCCTTGAGGTCCGTCCCCGATACCGCGAACAGGCACGTGTACAGGGCCCCGTCCGCCGAGAGCCTTGCGCGTGTGCAGTCTCCGCAGAACGGCCGCGTGACGGACGCGATCACGCCCACCTCACCGGCCCCGTCGCGATAGCGGTAGCGCCCGGCGACCTCGCCGCGGTACCCGGGGTCCACCGGCTCGAGCGGCATCACGGCGTCCAGGACCGCGAGGATCTCCGCTGCTGACACCACGTCATCCAGGCGCCAGCCGTTGGTGTGCCCCACGTCCATGTACTCGATGAATCGCAGGATCAGCCCCTCCTCGCGGGCCCAGCGGGCAAGCGGCAGGACCGCCTCCTCGTTCATCCCGCGCCGGATCACCGTGTTGACCTTGATCGGCGAGAGTCCGGCGGAGCGCGCGGCGGCGATCCCGTCGAGCACCCGCGCCACGGGGAAGTCCACCCCGTTCATGCGCCCGAAGACCGCATCGTCGAGCGAGTCGAGCGACACCGTGATCCGCTGCAGCCCAGCGCCTGCCAGCGGGCCGGCGAGCGCGCGCAGCGCCGACCCATTGGTCGTGAGGGTGAGGTCCACGGTCTCCCCGTCCACCGTCCGCAGCTCGGACAGGTAGCGCACAAGCACCGGCAGATCGCGCCGGGCGAGGGGCTCACCGCCGGTGATCCGCAACTTGCGCACGCCGAGTTCCACGAACACCGCGGCCAGCCGAGCGATCTCCTCGAACGAGAGGACCATCTCGCGTGGCAGGAAGGCGAAGTTGCGCCCGAAGACCTCGGCGGGCATGCAGTACGGACATCGGAAGTTGCACCTGTCGGTGACCGAGATGCGGAGATCGCGCAGGGCGCGCCCTCGTGTGTCGGGCAGGCCGGGGCGCCCGTCGAACGTCCGCGAGGCGACCGCGGCGGCCGGCGCGGCGGGGACGAGGCGCGCCGACGTCCGGCTGGGCGGGGCTGGCTCGGGCGGGACGCGCGACTGCACGGGAACATCGTACGCGCCCTGCCCGCCGATCCCTCCGGCGTGGGCCACAACGGGCTCGAATCACGACCTGCCCAGTGAGCGGTACCACCGGTCTGAACCAACTGGTACCTCTAGCGGCTGCCAGCCGGCAACACCGCAGCCTATGGTGCGTGCAGGCCCCGGAGATTTGCAGAGGAACCACACCGATGGCGAGCACCGACACTCGATCCGGCTTCCGGCTCCCCTGGAGCTCAGACCGGACGCAGGAGGACACCGCGGCCCGAGACGCCGGAGACGACGCCCCGGAGCCAGCGGGCGAACCCGCCCAGCCGTCTGTGGCGTGGCCGCAGAGCGACTTCGCGTCGCGCACCGGCTTCCCGGCCGCCCAGCAGCGTCCCGCAGACGCTCCCGAAGCAACCCAGGAGGCGCCGCACGTGACCGCCGAACAGACGATTGCGGCTCCGAGGAAGCCGACCAAGCTCATGGCCGACCTGGCCACGGCGATCCGGGCCACCACAGAGGCCGCGCGTGACCAGCGGCTCAGCCAGCTCGACGTCGAGGCGAACGGCATCATCGAGGTGATCCGGGCGCAGAGCGACGAGGGTGCGGTGGGGCTGCGTCGCAAGTCTGATGAAGACGTCGCCTCGATCCGCGACTGGGCGAAGGCCGAGATCGCCCGCATCAAGGAACAGTCCGAGGCCAAGGTCGCCGATCGCAAGCACCTGCTCGAGCAGGAGGTCCAGGACCACGCGGCGGCCATCGAGGACCGTTGCGCCGAGGTCCAGAGCACAGTGCTCGGCTACCGTCGCGCCATGGATTCCTACTTCGAGGGCCTGAACACCGAGAACGACCCGGCCCGCCTGGCGACGATGGCCGAGGCCATGCCAGAGCCGCCGGCGCTCGAGCGACTATCCGACCTCGACGACCTCCCGATTGTTGGCGCCGCCGCACGGCGCGCCGCCGCGGGGGTCGAGACGGAGTCTCAAGCGAAGCCCGAGGACCTTGCCGAGGCCGTCGTGGCTGAGCCAGTCGAGCCCGACCAGGACGGCTCCGAGGCCATGGTCGAGGACGAGATCCACATCAGCGACGACCGCATCGCCAACGCGCTCGGGCTGACCGGGCAGGACCTCGCTGGCCCCGTCGAGGCGGTCGCGGACAGCACCGAGATCGTCAAGCCGGCCAAGCCCCAGGACGACGAGGTCCTGCACTGGACCGCCGGCGACACTCCCGAGGGCTTCCCGGAGTCGCTCGAGAGCGGTGACCCGGTCGATCGCGGCGCCATCATGGCCGCACTCGAGGCGGCCGCAGAAGCGGTGGTGGCCGCTGAGTCCGCAGCTGAGTCCGCCGTGACGGCCGAGGCCGCGGCGGATGTCGCGGAGGCCGCCGCGGAGCTGTTCGCCGGCCGATCCGGCCAGGTGAGCGAGGCCGATCCCGAGGCCCAGGCCGCGCTGTCCGCTCGCGTGGACGCCGGCGGGTTCGAGACCGAGTCCTACCAGAACCGCCTCGCGAGCCTGCTCCCGGGCCACACGGAGGGTGCGCCTGACGACGCGCCGCGCACCACCCAGGTGGTTGTCACGGGCCTGGTCTCGGTCGCCAGCATCGCATCCTTCAAGCGCCATCTCGGCCGCCTCGCTGGCGTCGTCGGCGTCGCCGTCGCTTCAGGTCCGGATGGCGAGTTCATCTTCAACGTCACCCATCGACCCGAGGTGTCGTTCCGTGACGCCGTCCCGACCATGCCCGGATTCGCCGCGCGGGTCGTTGCCACCGGCGAGGGAGTGGTCTCCGTGACCGCTCACGACCCGGAGGCAGAGGGCTGAGGCCAAGATGTCCCAGACGCTTGGCCATCCTGCCGTTGCCGTCCTCCTTCCGCCAGCCGAGCGGACCCCGGTTGTCGACGAGCTTCGCAAGGCCGGCTACGACCCCCTGACCGTCGAGGATTCGAACGCTCTCGCCGACCTCCTCGCCACTCGCCGCGACATCGGCGTGGGCATCGTCGACGTCGAGGGCGACCCCGCGGATGCCACCCGCGCCTGGGATCTGCTCCACGGGAAGCGGGACATTCCCTCCCTGCTGGTGGTCAACCCGCAGACGCTCGACCGCCTCGACCCGGCCGCGTCTGGCCACGAGACGGACGAGTACCTGACGCGGCCCTACTCCGCCGAGTCGATCCGCTGGCGCGTCGAGGCGATGGTCATCCGGTCCACGGCCATCGACGACGGCAGCGGCCCGATCCTCGGCGGCGACCTCGACGCCGGCGACTGGGCGCGTCGGGGCCAGCTCGTGGCGGTGTTCAACCCCAAGGGCGGCGTCGGCAAGACGATGATCTCGGTGAACCTCGCGGCGGCCCTGACTGCCCGGGGCAAGCGCGTCCTGCTCGTGGACGCCGACACGGTCACCGGCCACATCCCGAGCTCGCTCGGCATGGACGGCGTCGGAACGGTTGTGGACGCGTGGCGCGACGAGCTCGACGGCGGGCCAGCCCTCTCGTTCGACGAGCAGGCGTCTGCCCACCAATCAGGCCTCAAGGTCCTGCCGCTGTCATCGAGCCCGATCCACACGGAGATCCTGGAGACCGAGCGCGTGGCCCGGGCCCTCGCCAGTGCCCGGCGCGCGGCCGACCTCGTGATCGTGGACCTGCACCCCTCCTACAGCCCGCTCAACCGCGCCGTGTTCGACATGGCCGACCGCATCATCGTCCCGGTCACGCCCGACCTCGCCGCGATCCGCGCTGTGCTCAAGCTGGTCGAGGTGGCGGACGAGCTGGGGGTACGCGACCGGCTGTC
Organism: Chloroflexota bacterium; assembly: GCA_037446495.1. Classification (GTDB taxonomy): domain Bacteria; phylum Chloroflexota; class Limnocylindria; order Limnocylindrales; family CSP1-4; genus CAIXZV01. The sequence continues at coordinate 4,600 of JBBIIL010000011.1, forward strand.
GCTCGTCGTGAACCGGGCGCAGAGCGGCGTGTCCGTTGCGGACGTCGAACAGGCGATCGGCCTGCCCTCGTTCGGCCAGATCCGGTCAGGGGGCATGCTGGTGGTGCGAGCGCTCAACGAGGGGCGAACCCTCGTGGAGATCGCCCCGCGCGAGAGGATCACTCAGGAGTTCCTCGCCCTCGCCGACAGGGTGATGGGCGTGGATCCGAACGCGGAGCCCTCGAAGCAGGGGCTGCGCCTGTTCGGTCGCCAGGTCGCCGTGCGCACGTAGGCCCGGACAGCGGGCAGACGGGGGCGGCTCGCCCCAGCGTGCGGACGGCCCTTCCTGACGCGCGGTCCCGGTGCTGGGTCAGTCGTGTCCCTCGGGGGGCGGTCCGGGCATGCGCCCTGGGATCTCGCCCGTGCTCGGGTCGACCTGCCCGACGCCGCGCAGGTAGAACCGGTTGACCAGGATCACATCCTGGCCCTCCTCGCTCACGACCTGGTCGCCAAGCCGGGCCACGGCGTCCACGACCGACACGAACATCTCGGTGGAGCGGTCCAGCAGCCGTTCGGGCTCCGAGCCCGGGTGCATGTAGACCGTCCCGACCACGCGGAATGGCGGGACCTCGAGCCCCACGGCGTACGGCACCTTGTGGACCTTCAGCGCGGCCCGCTCCGTCTCCGACAGTGGCGGGAGGCTGTCCTCGCCCCCGGTCACCAGGATCAGGTCGTACGGGTCCACGCTCTTGAGCCCCGGGGCCGGGTCGAGCGGCGCGCCGGCCCCGGGCGGTCCCCAGGACACGTCGGCGATCGCGATCGCCTCGCGCTTGTTGAGCGCGTCGGACAGCCGCCCCGAAATGTCCATGCGGCCCCGCAGGCGCCAGTCCTCCGTGAGCGCCGTGAATGCCACGCCTCGGATGGCGCCGCGGTGCATCGGGTCCGGCTCGGCACGGACCTCGGGGGCCTTGGCCACGACAGCCGGCTTGCGCTTGCGGAACCCGAACGGCACGAAGTCAGCCCTCCGCCTTGCCCGAGTTCGACCGGATGGTGCCCATGCCGTTCGCGCCGTAGAGCGCCTCCACGGAGAGCGCGACTGCGGCGTCGGCCCTGTCCGAGAACGCCCGGGACCGCGGGAATGACCGGCTCCCGACGAGGAGGCTCTCGATCTCCGGCCCGCCCTGGGCCTGGGACGCGTCGCTCACGGATCCCTCCGGCTGCCACCACTGGGTGCGGGTCATTCTACCCGGGTGCGGGCCAGACTCGACCCGCCGTCGTGTCGGACGTCCAGCCGTGCGCGACGAGGTTGGTGCGGCGGCGCCGCGTCGGTCAGTCGCTGTCGGCCGAGAGGTCCTCGTCCGTTGGCCCGATCCGCTCTGGGGTCGGCGCGCCCGCCGGCGCCAGCACCACGCGCTGCGGCCGCGGGATCTCGATGCCGTTGGCGGAGAAGGCCGCGAGCAGGCGCCTGCGGAGCTCGCCCCCGGCGGCCCACTGCTCGGACGCCCGGACGAGGCCCAGGATCTTGATCGTGACGCCGTACTCGCCCAGTGCGGAGATGCGCTCGACATGCGGCGCCTCCATCACCCGACGTCGCCAGGCCGGGTCGGCGGCCATCTCCCGCCCGACGGCGTTGATGACGAGGGTCGCCTTCTCCATGTCCGTGCCGTAGGCCACCGTCACGTCCTGATTGATCCGCGCCCAGGTCCGGGTGAGGTTGGAGGCCACCATGATCTGGCCGTTCGGAACGGTGTGCACGACGCCGTCGAGGTCGCGCAACGTGGTGCGCCGGAGGCTGAAGTCCTCGACCGTGCCGGAGACGTTGGCGATCGTGACCACATCGCCCTTGCTGAACTGGTTCTCGAGCAGGATCAGCGCGCCGTTGAGGTAGTCGCGGACCAGCGCCTGGGCACCGAAGCCCACCGCGATGCCGACGATGCCGAGACCGGCGACGGCGGGCCCGATGTTGAGCCCGAGCTCGCCCAGGATCATGACGAGCGCGACGATGACGATGAACGCGCGGATGACCGCCGTGAGCAGCGTGTCGAGCGTGTCCATCCGCTTCTTGACCTCGACCGCCGAGAGCTCCTGCGCCGTGCCCTCGGTGGCCTCGCGGTCAAGCGCCGTCCTGACGACGCCGTGGACGACACGACGGGCGGCGGCGATCAGCACCAGTGCGATGACGACGATGAGCAGCACTGGCAGGACGACGTCTCGCGTGACGTTGAGCAACCACGTCTGCACGGCGGGCGGGATGTTCATGCGCTCAGCCTATCGCGGCTGCTGTGCGGCCGGTCAGGTCAGCTCGGGGTGCCGCCCAGACGGACTGAGACTGCCGCCGCGGCCTCGCGAGCCGCCTGGGCAAGCTCTGGGACGCGCGCGGGAGTCACGCGATAGGCGGGTCCCCAGACGTCGACCGCTGCCACGACATGGCCGCGCGCGTCGTGGACCGCGGCTGCCACGGCATTGAGCGACGGGTCGAACTCGCCGAACGCGGTGGCGAAGCCGCGCCGGCGGACGCGGGCGAGCTCCTCGAGGAGCGGCTCGAGCTGGGTGATCGTGCGATCCGTGCAGCGGTCCAGGCCGCGCTTCACGAGGCGGACCACGTCGCGCTCGGCCATCGCCGACAGCAGGACCTTGCCCGCTGCCACCGAGTGCAGCGGCGCGCCACGGCCGGTCCAGTCGCCCATGGCGACCAGATTCGGCCCGTCGGCCTGGGCGACGGTCAGGAAGCGGTCCTCGGCCAGAACGCCGAGGCCGGTGGTCTCTCGGGTGGAGCGGGCGAGAAGATCCAGCTCGGGCATGGCGATCGAGCGCAGGTCGAGCGTGGACTCTGCCCGCCCAGCAAGGCGGATCACCACGAGGCCGAGCCGGTATTTGCCCGACTCCTCGTCCTGCTCCACCAGGCCGCGCCTCTCCAGCGTCGCCAGCAGGCGGGACGCGGTGGACTTGTGCAGGCCCAGTCGGCGCGCCAGTTCGGTCACGCCTGCCTCGCCGCTGCTCTCCCCCAGGGCCAGCAACAGGGCCGCCGCGCGGTCCACAGACCTGACGGCGTTCCCGTCGAGCGTCATGCGGGCGTCTCCTCCTAGGTTGCTCGGAAGCCGGTCGCCCGGGGCGGCGTTCAGTCTGCCGAGGGGCTCTTGCCCCATGTGGCCTCGTCCTGGTGGGGAAGGGCCTGGTGGTGGGCGCGCAGCTCGAGGGCGGCGTCCAACGACTGGCCGAAGATCTCGACCGTCCGATCCACGATGTCGCCCTGCGCGTGCGCCTCGCACACGAACCAGGGCTCGCGGCTGTCCGGCTCCGGCATCGCACCTCGGGCGTGCATGCCGACCGCGATCGCGTCGTAGAGCTCGTGGTCCGTATTGGCCCAGTCGCGGTACTCGGTGGCGATCTTCTCGGTGAACATGATCCCGAACATCGCCGGGTGCCCGGTGAAGTGGTAGGCAAGGCCCTTCGCGTCGAGCTTCTCCTTGATGCCGGACTGCAGCCTGCGGCCGGTGGCGTGGATGGTCTCGAGCGCGTCCGTGTCGCGCAGGATCGAAAGCGTCTTGCGCGCCGCGGCGGCGGCGATCCGGTTGCCCGCATAGGTGCCGCCGTGGCTGACCTTGTCGGGGAGCACGCTCATGACCTCGTCACGTCCGCCGAAGGCGGCAGCCGGATAGCCGTTGCCCATCGCCTTGGCGTACGTCGCGAGGTCCGGCGTGATGCCGAAGTACTCCGCCGCACCGCCCCGAGCGAACCGGAAGCCGGTCTTGACCTCATCAAAGATCAGCAGGATGCCGAACTCCTCGGTGAGCGCGCGCATGGCCTTGTGGAAGCCCGGCTGCGGCAGGATGCCCTGCGCATTGCCGAGGACGGGCTCGACGATGATCGCGGCGATGTCGTCCGCGTCGCGCTCGAACAGCCTGCGCAGGAAGTCGATGTTGTTGTAGCGGGCCGGGACGATCGTCTTGCTGATGGCCTCGGGGATGCCGCGGCCCCAGGCGAGGGCGACCGGGTTGTCCGCGTCGCCCAGCTCGGCCATGTTGTTCGGCGCCACCGACACCAGCGCGTAGTCGTGGACCCCGTGGTACTGGCCCTCGAACTTCACGATCTTGGTCCTGCCCGTGTACGCACGCGCCACGCGCATGGCGTGCATCGTGGCCTCGGTGCCCGACACCGTCATGCGGACCTTGCCCAGCCACGGGTTGAGCTGCTTCACCAGCTCCATCGCCTCGACCTCGTCCTCGCTGGTGAGCGAGAACGAGACGCCCATGCGCATCCGCTCGTTGACGAAGTCGTCCACGCGGTCGTCGCCGTGGCCGAGGATGACCGGGCCGTAGCCGAGGCGCAGGTCGATGTACTCGTTGCCGTCGAGGTCCCAGACGCGGCCGCCCTTGCCGTGCGACACGTAGATCGTGTCGTCGCCCCACGCGCGGAAGTTCGAGTTGGTGCCGCCGGGCAGCGTCTTGAGTGCGCGCCGGTACATCTCGAGCTGCTTGTCGCGGACGAGCGTCGGGGCTGGTCGGGTCGTGTGCTCGACGGTCATGATGCCTCCAGGGTGTCGACCCCGGGGGCCTGGCGGCCCGCGCCGGTGGGGAGCTACCTAGCGCTCGGGGCCCCGCACGGCATCCGGTCGAACCGGGTGCGCGTTGCGGGCTGTGCAACGGACGCCCCTCATCGTGCCACACCGACTTGAGCGGCGTCAACACGAATATCGTCCCAGAACGCGCACTCGGCTGCGGATATCGCACGGCATCAGGGGAATCCATCCGCGATCCGATGCGTGGTACGTGAGAATCCAAGAGCTGCGCCAGATCCGTGCCGCCCCTCCCTTGTGCCTTCTGCGGATGGTCCACGGGCGACCCGGCGCGGGCTCTTCCGGCGTGCGATGGACGCACCGGGGATCGTGTCCCACGCAGAGGTTCTGTGGCGCCGGGGGCTCTCCCTGTCCGGGACACTCGCCGAGCGGGTGGTGCGCAGCCCGCGCGGCGGGGATCGAGCGATTCCGTCCGAGTCACCCACGCCGCCTGTGGCTCGTCACCTCTCGGGCATGACCAGGCCATCGCCCTCGAACACCGGCATGTCACCCATGCTGTGGGTGACTCGGACGGAATCGGCCGGCTCAGCCAGTCCCAGCCGCGCGGCTGCCGGGAGCCTCGCCTCCCGAGCGCCTGCCGCACCAGGCTCCAGACCGCAGCGGCGACTGCCCGCCCGGGGCCGACCTTTCGCTCCTCGCCGCCGGAGCCACTCGCCTCGGCAGGCGTCGCCCTCAGCCCGCTTTCGGCTTCACCCACCTGGGCAGCTCGGCCGCCAGCGTCGCGAGGGGCAGCGAGCCGTGGCCGATCACCTCGTCGTGGAAGCCAGAGAGGTCGAAATGGTCGCCATCGCGGGCCTCGAGTTCCCGGCGCAGCCTCCTGATCTCACGCATGCCGAGCATGTAGCAGAGCGCCTGGCCCGGCCAGGAGATGTAGCGGTCGGTCTCGATGACCGCGTCTGTGCGGGAGAGGCCGGTCCTGAGCAGCTGGTCGATGCCCTGCTGGCGAGTCCAGCCCAGGCCGTGGATGCCGGAATCGACGATGAGCCTCGACGCCCGCCATGCCTGCGCGTCGAGCATGCCCAGGCGTTCAGCGGCATTGCGGTACAGCCCCAGCTCGTCGGCGAGGCGCTCGGCATACAGGCCCCAGCCCTCAACGTAGGCGCCGCCAACCACGCGCGAGCCCAGCCGGCGAAAGACGTTGAGGTTGGGGTGCTCCATCTCCAGGGCGATCTGGAAGTGGTGCCCGGGGACAGCCTCGTGGTATGTCGTGGAGGCGAGCTTGTGGTAGTTCCGCGACGGCAGGTCGTAGGTGTTGACGTAGTACGTGCCCGGACGGGAGCCGTCAGTGGACGGCGGGAAGTAGAACGCGAAGGCCATGTCCTTCTCGCGGAACTCCTCGACCGGCTTGACCACGCAGCCGCTCTCGGGCAGCCGGCCGAACGCCCTGGGGGCGACGGCCATCGCCCTGCCGATGTCCTCGGTGGCACGGGCGACGAGCTCCTCGCGCGTGGCGGCGCGGTTGGACGGGTCGGCCACCAGCGCGGCGCGGAACGCCTCGACCGAGCCGTAGCCCTCGGCGCCGGCAAGCTCCCGGCGCTCGTCCTCGATCGCCTGGTACTCCTCGACGCCGATCCGGTGGATCTCCGGCGCGTCGATCTCGAGCGTGGTCCAGGCCTTGACGAAGTAACGGTAGAGGCTGCCGCCGGTGGGCATGTTGCACAGGCCGGCGTGGTCGTCGTCGCGGGTGGCCGGCAGGTACGTTGTCTCGAGCATCTCGAGGTAGCGCTGCTCCGCGGGTCGAACCGCCTCGCGAACCGCTGCGACCACCTTCTCGCGGCCCGCATCGTCCTTGACGCGAGCCGCCCCGACCACGACCGATGCCTCGACCGGCGTGTCGAGCATGCCGCGCATCTGCTCGATGGTCCGCTCGGCGACGATGCGGCTGACCGTGAGCCCAGAGGCGACGCCCTCACGCGCGATCTCGTTGAGGGAGTCAAGGAACCTCGGGTAGGCGTTGAGCCGGCCGAGCAGCGCGTCGAGCCCTTCGGAGGTCTCCGCCGACTGCCAGCCCAGCACCTGCGGCAGCAGTTGCTGCGGGCCGTCCATGTGGTTCACGGCGCGGAGCTCATAGACACCTAGCTCCTCCTCGCGGTCCGCGAGGTCGGCGCCGATCCGGAGCATGTCGCGGGTGATGCGGTCCTCGACGTTGAGCTCGGCCTCCGGAACCGCCTCCGCCTCGCCAGCGGCGCGGTCGATGCGGGCGCGCAGCGCCGCGCGGCCAGCCGCCGACGGGTCCTCGAGCTGATCGTCGAAACGGTGGTCGCCGTACATCGTGGCCACGGTCGGCTGGAGGGCCAGCGCGTCCTCCCAGAACCGGGCGGCGACGACGTCGATGGCGGTTGGTTCGGTCACGGTTCCTCCACGGGCACGAGCGCGACTAGACGCGGGAGACGCCCGGAACAGACGTGGGCGTCGAGGGTGCGGACAGGGTACCGGGCGGGCGGCGCCGGCGCTCCCTAGCCCCCGAACAGCGAGAGCTGGTCCCCGGTGCGCTCGATGGCCGGGTCCAGACCGAGCAGCGGCTCCAAGTCCGAGACGGCGACGCTATCGCGACCGACCCACTCGCGCAGGTGGTCGGCCTTCATGAGGTGCCAGCCGCCCTCCTCGAGCCCCGCGCGCAGCAGCGGCGAGCGCTCGAGCTTGTAGCGGACCAGCTCAACACGCTCCGGCAGGACGACGCAGAAGCGGACGACGCGCTCGTCGGGGGCCATCCGGGCGTGACGGCGCAGGATGGTGTCGCCCAGCATCGCAGTCCACTCCACCTCCCACAGGAACGCCATCCGGCCGCGCACGTACCAGATGACGTCCACCTCCTCGAGGTCCTCGGCGCGCAAGCGGCCGAGATACGGCGGGCCCGCAGCCTCGCGCGAGTCCATGCGGGCGCCCAGCGCCGCGCGACCCGTGCGGCGGCCCTGCTGGCGGGTACCGACCCAGCAGGAGAACCCGAGGCGGTGGCCCAAGTCCACGAGGGCGGCGAGCAGCTCGGTGTGCTCGTGGCTGCGCTTCGCGAGGTCGTCCGCGGTGAGCAGGTTGTCGGGCGTGCTCGCGATGCTGCGGTAGCTCTCCAGGCATGCCCGGACGAGGCCCTCGTCGGGGAGGTCTGGGCCCGTGAACAGCGCGCTGACCCGCTCGAAGAACGAGGCCTCGGACATCGGGCCCCCGGTGGAGAGCAGGCTGAACACGGCCCATTCCACGCGGTCGGACAGCGGCACGGCGGCGGAATCGCGGTCGGCGCGCTGCTCGAGCCACCAGCGCTCGTCCTCGAGCTTCCGCAGGCGCTTGCCGTCAGTGCCCGAGAGCGCGTCGCGGAGGATCGCGAGAAGGCGCTCGACGTGGTCGGGCGGCGGCGCGTCGGGGGTCGTGGCCTCGTCCCCGTCCGCCCCGGCCTCGTGGACTGGCGGCCTGACCAGGCGGCGGAGGTGCCCGGCCCGGTCAAGGCCCACAAGGATCTCGCCCAGCAGCCCGCCGAAGCTGACGGGCTCGCCGCGCAGCCTGAGCACGCCCACTGCCGCATCCACCACGGCGTTGGCCGCCTCCTCGGCGGAGAAGGGTCCGCTGGACAGGGTGCTGCGCTCCGGCGGGGCGACGTGCCGGTCGGTGCGGTTGGTGTTCGCGACACGGCTGTCCGTGGGCTCCAACTGGACGTTGGCACGCGTGCGCGGCCCGCCAGCGGTGGCGTTGGACCCGGGCGGCGAGAACTCGACGGCCCCTGCGATGTCGCCGCCGGGCTCGGGGAGGCGCGCCGAGACGAGGCGATACCCGGCAGCGATCCCGCCCAGGGCGGTCGCGACGAGCGACTCCGCCCCCTCGGCCTCAAGCAGCAGGATGGTCCGAGCATCGCGGGCGAGCGCGGGCGCGACGCCGCGCAGGGAGCGTGTGATTGCCGCCGCCTGCCAGGACCACGACGGGCGGAACGCAGGGCCGAAGATCGGCTCCAGCGGCAGCGTGGCGGCCGCGTCCCGGCCCAGCGCCCACGCCGTGCTGTGGTACGCCCACGCGAGCCGGTCGGGGCCCGGCCGCAGCGGCACAGCGCCCAGCACCAGCCGGACCCGTGGCCGGATCCCCGACCCGGCGAGGTGCTCCATCTCGATGCCGATCGCGCCGAGGCCAGCCGGCGTGTCCTGCCGCAGGACGGCCGTCGCTGCCCCTTCGTCGAGGCTGCGGAGATCCTCGCCCATGCGCGCGGCCACGGGCCCCCACGAAGCGCCCTCGAGCCGCTGGACGAAGCCGCGCACGGTGCGGATGCCGTCCTCGAACGCCACCCACGGATTGCGCTCGCGCCATGTGGTTCCACCCGGAGCCTTGACGTGCCCTGCGCTGATCCGCAGGGTGGCGACACGGCCGCCGGAGACGGCGAGCCGGCTCGACGGCGCCACGGCCTGGAGCAGCGCGAGGCGCAGGGCGGACTCGATGGACCGGGCGCGCAGATCGCCCTCAACCCGCTCGAGGATCGCCGCCAGCGCGGCCAGCTGCCGCGGCGTGTGCAGGCCCAGCAGCTCGTCGGCCAGGCCATCGAAGCCGTCGAGTGTCGGGAAGCGGTCGCGCAGCGTCGGGCGCGAATCGTCATCGTCGGTGTCGAGCGCGCGGGCGACATCCAGTGCGTCGAGGGGAGCCTGGCGGTGCTCACCGCCGCCGAGCTGGTCGCGACACACAGGGCAGCGGTAGTGCTTGCGGGTGGGCCGCGGGCCGGCGGGACGGCCGTCCTCGTCGGACCCCTCGACGGTCCAGGTGACCTCGTCGAGGATCACTGGGCGGTCGCAGGTGGCGCAGCGCGACCCGAAGCGGTTGGTGATCCACGCCTTCAGGCTGGTCTCGCGGCGCGCGGACGCGGCGAGTCCCTGGACGGCGGCGTCGAGGTGGCGGAGGTCCGGCGGCCGAAGCACGATCTCGGCCAGGAGCCGGTCGAGCGCGGTGGCCTCGAGGCTGACAGCTCGCCGCTGGCGGTCGATCGCGGCGCGCGCGACCCAGCCGCCTCGGCCGAACGGGTCGAGCACGATGTCGCCGGGTGCTGAGGCAGCCTCGATGCGAGCGGCGACGAGCGCGGGCGGCGGGGGCGGGGCAAGCCGCTCCCAGGCCGGAAGCGAGAACCCCGGATCAGCGCGGAGGAGGAGCGAGCGGCCCGCCATGGCGGGATTGTCGCAGACGGGTGAAGGCCCGCTTCCAGGCCCGCCGTGGCTCAGTGGCCGCGGTCAGCCCGGTTTCGGGTGGCCCGTCTACGGCTCCTCGAGCTCGTCCGTCTCCTCGACGAACGCCTCGTCCGTGGTCTCCTCGGGCGGCAGGACGCGGTCGAGATTCTCGATCTCCTCGTCCTCGATGTCGTCCTCGAGGTCGTCCTCGAGCTCCTCATCCTCGCGGAGCAGCGTGCCCTTGGTGTAGGGGCGCAGGTCCGAGGACTTGGCCGCGGTGGGGAAGCTGACCTTGCCGTAGTTGCGCGGGTCCTGGAACACCTCGCGGATGATCAGCCGAACGTCCTTGTCGCCGAGGCTGGTCACGCCGGCGAGGTACTGGTTGCCGTCGGCCATGAGCTTGAGCAGGCGGGCGGCCACGCGCGGCTCAACGACGCCGATCCGGACGCCGTTGCTGATCGCGATCAGGCGGTTGCCCTGCGGGATGAGCTCCACGGCGTCGCCGGGATTGACCTGGGCCAACTCAGCCGAGCGGGCGAGTCCGGTCAGGTGCGCGAAACCGGTCTTGCCCGTCTCCTCCACGAAGATGCTCACCGGCGCCTTGCTGCCGGGCTTGGCCGCGACGGTCTTCTCGCCCGCCTCCACGAGGAGCACCTTGAGCCGCTCGATGTTGCGCTCGGCGATGCGGTTGGTGGGGTCGATCTGCAGCGCCCTGACATAGTGCTCGCGCGCGCTGCCCAGCTCGCCCATCTCCCACAGTGCCTTGGCGAGGCGGTTCTCCGCCTCGGACTCGGGGCCAAGCTCCAGCAGGCGGCGATTCGTCTCCGCCGCCTCTGACCAGCGCGCCTCGGTCGCCTGCCGGATCGCCTGCTCCGCGAGCTGGCGCTTGAGGCGGGTCTGGCCCGCAGGCGTCTGGGCGGCGGCGTCGATCTCGGGGAAGGTCACGGGTGCGGTCGTCCTTTCGGGTCCTCAAGGCGCCGCGGCGTGCCGGCGGGCCGAAGGCGTGGCACACCAACACCGCTGATCGCGGGCATGCGTTTCTAGCACCCTCGGGGCGTCGCGTCAAACAGACCGCCCCCCAGGGGCCTCGCGAGCGCCGACCCGCCGTCCCGGCGCTCGGCTCACCTCGACCGACGGCGCCGTGCGGAAACCGCAGCGGCGGCTCGCGATGGGCTAGTGCGGCAGCCGCACGTTCCAGGCCACCACCACGACCGCGAGGATCGCCAGCAGGACCATCTCCCACACGAAGCGCCGCTCGCGGCGGCGGGCTGGCGCCGAGCCGTGCTGGGCGTCCCACAGGTAGAAGACGAGCGTCAGGACCGCTGGGCCGACGAGCCGCGGGAGGTCGATCGCGCGGATCAGGCCGGCGGCGATCGCGGTGACGAGAGCGTAGGTGAGCGCCGACCGGGCGGTCTCGATCGGCTGGCCGAATCGGAGCGCAGAGATGCGCCAGCCGATGACGAGCGCGGCCAGGGCGTCGGCCACTGCCAGTGCCAGGAGCCAGCCCTGGGTCATCGCGGAGGCCCCGGCGGTCGGCGAGGCCGCCGGCTCGGGCATGCCGCCCGGCACGAGCGCCGACACGCCGGTGAATGCGACGAACGCGGTGAACACGGCCGCCACGAGCACGCGGGCGCGGTCGCCGTCCGACACGACGGTGGGCTGCGCCAGGATCCCCATCTCGAGCGCGATGATCCGGTCGAGCACGACGACGAACACGCCGAAGGCGGCGAGCAGCCACAACCCCGTGGGCACGAGGTGGACCGCGGCTGCGGTCCCGCCGGTGAGCGTCGCGGGGAGGAGCAGCGACGTGAACCGCCGGGCTGGCGGCTGGCCGTCGCCGAGCATGCCGAGGCCCGCCAGGAGCACGACGATCGGCAGCAGCCCCGCGACGATGAACGCGTCGGCCGGGTTGACCACCGAGGCGAGCGCGACCAGCAGTGTGGCCGAGAGCGCGAGTTCGCGGCGGGATGCGCCTGATGTCGGAGCGGGGGCGTGCATCGGGGCGATGGTACGGGACGAGCGGAGCCGCGGATCGGCGAAGGCGCGCTAGACGCGCGCGGGCTTGGCGGCGACCCAGGCGAGCAGTTCGTCGAGGGGGCGCGTGTTGAGCACGTCTCGCGGCTCCGCCCACGCCCGCCGCGCCTGGTCCACGCCCCAGCGCAGGTGCTCCAGCTCCTCGATCCGGTGCGCGTCGGAGTCGACCGAGAGCAGGCAGCCGATCTCGACCGCCCTGCGCGCGCGCTCCGGCGCGAGGTCCAGGCGCGGCGGCGACCCGTTGATCTCAAGGGCGGTGCCGGTGCGGGCTGCCTCCGCGAAGACCTCGTCCCAGTCGAGGTCGAGGTCGGGCCGCCCGCCGATCAGCCTGCCCGACGGGTGGGCGATCACGTCCACGTGTGGGCTCCGGATGGCGGCGAGCGCCCGCCTCGTCAGCTCATCGCGGGTCTGCCGACGGGCCACGTGCACGGACGCCACCACCAAGTCGAAGCGGGCGAGCAGGCCGTCCTCGTAGTCGAGCGTCGCGTCGGCGCGGATCTCCAGCTCGCAGCCGTGGAGCAGGCGAAAGCCCGGGACCGCCCCCTCGGGCGTGGCGCCGCGCGCGTCCTCGTCGGCGAAGCGGGCGTTCAGCTCGGCGATGACCGATCGCTGGAGGTCCACCCGCTCGGGCTCCAGGCCGTGCGCGATGCCCAGGCCCCGCGAGTGGTCGGTGAGCACCTGGTACGCGTGACCCCGCCGGCGGGCAGCCTCAGCCATCTGCTCGATGGTGTGGACGCCATCGCTCCAGTCGGAGTGCGAGTGGAGGTCTCCGCGCAGGTCTCCCAGCGTGATGAGGCTCGGCAGGCGGCCCTCGCGCGCGGCCTCGATCTCGCCTTGGTTCTCGCGCAGCTCGGGCGGCACGAACGCGAGGTCCAGGAAGCCGTACACCCCCGCCTCGTCGGGGAAGGTGCGCAGCTCGGCCGCCTCGCCGGTGAGGGGCTCGCCGTCGTCGCCCAGGCGGAGGAAGCCCTTCTCCGAGAGTGACCACCCCCGGTCGCGGGCCATCCCCCGGAGCGCCACGTTATGCGGGGCGGATCCCGTGAAGTGGACGAGGTACGTTCCCGCCTCGCCGGGCGGCATCGTCATCAGGTCAACCTGCGGACCGTCGCGCAGGATGACCGCGGCCTTCGCTCGGCCGGCGCCGAGCACGCGGCCGACGCCGTCGAGCGTGGTGAAGCGCGCGATCACCGTGTCGGGGTCCGAGGTCTCCACGAGCAGGTCGAGGTCGCCGATGCTCTCGCGCCGCCGTCGGAGCGAGCCCGCCTGGACGATCCGGGAGACGCCGGCGGCGCCGGACAGCTGGGCGGCGAGACCGTCGGCGATGGCCTGCGCCCGGTCGAGGAGCATCCTCGTGGACCGCGTGGCGAGGGCGTCGATCTCCGCCAGGATGCGCGCCTCGGTGCCCGCGGAGATGCCCTTGAGCCCCCGCAGCTGTCCCGCCGCGGCCGCCGTCCGCAGGCCTGCCACGGTCTCCACGCCCAGCGCTCCCCAGACGAGCGCGACCGTCCTGGGCCCCACGCCAGGGATCGCCAGCAGGTCCACCAGCGTCGCCGGCATCTCCGCGCGCAGGCTGTCGTGGAATGCCATCCGGCCGGTCGTGGCCAGCTCCACGACCTTGTCGCCGATCGCGGCGCCGACCCCGGCAATCGGGCGCCGGTCACCGGCGGCGTAGACCTCGGCGACGTCGAACGGCGCCTTGTCGATGGCATCGGCGGCGCGGTGGTAGGCGACCGTCTTGAACGGGTTCTCCCCCTTCACCTCGAGCAGGTCGCCAATCTCGTGCAAGATCGCGGCGAGCTCACCATTGGTGGGCAGTTCGGGGACGTCGTCGTTCGGCACGGGCGCCATGGTACGGCCCCGCGGATGAGGCGAGTCGCAACGGAGCCGCTGGCACGCAGGTCGGCAGGAACCCCCGGTGCCGACCTCAGCTACGCCGCGACGACCCGGTCGCGGCCGTCACGCTTGGCGCGGTACAGGGCGCGGTCCGCATCGTCGATGACATCGTCGAGCTCCATCTCGGGGCGGTCGGCCACAGCCACGCCCACCGACACGGACACCTTGGCCACGCCCAGGCGGCGCAGGTCCAGATCCGCCACCGCCCGCCGGACGCGCTCCCCCACGTCCACCGCGACGCGCGGCCCGGGGTTCCGCAGCAGGACGACGAACTCCTCGCCGCCGAAACGAGCCGGCACGTCGCCCTGGCGCACGGCGCCAGCGATCGCCTGCGCCACCTCGCGCAGGACGTGGTCGCCGACCGCATGGCCGTACGTGTCGTTCAGCTTCTTGAAGCGGTCGATGTCAACCATCAGCACGCCCACCTTGTCCTCGGCACGTCGGCGCCGGGCGAGCAGGGCGAGGTACTCGTCGAAGTAGCGGCGGTTTGGCAGCCCGGTGAGCGCGTCGGTGGTGGCGCGGACCTGGGCGTCGCGCAGCGTGTACATCCGCGATAGGGCGGCCGATGCCTCGATCGCGGCGGCGGCCAGCAGGCGGTGCGCCCGAGGCGTCCAGGGTTCATTCGTGCGGCGCGAGAGGACGATCGCCCCTTCCACGCGACCGTCCACGCGCAGCGGCGCGGCGACGACATTGCGCAGGCCGTACTCGCCGCGGAGCCGATCGGCGATGCGGTCCGCGATCCTCTGCTCGGCGCCAACCCGCGTCGGCGTGGCCTGGCCGCCCCCTGGCCGGCGGCGAGGAACCATGGCCGGGAGGGGATCCGCGAGGGCCGTCGCAGACGAGCGGCGGAGGTCACCACCGTCCACGGCGGCCCGCGCGGGCTGCAGCCGGGCAAGTCCGAGGCCCACCAGTTCGGGATCGCCGTCGCGGTCAGGCCGGATCGGCACCGCGGTGTAGCGTCGGCCGTGGGCCGTCAGAGTCGAGGTGTCCGCTCCCGCCTGGTCGAGGAGCGGGTCGTCGAGCTCGGACAGCGGCAGGTATGTGCGCGACGTCGGAGCCCCGGCGCGCGTGGGCGACAGCACGGCCTCCAGGTTCCGCGACTCGGGCCGCCGGCGAACCACCGACACGTGGTCGGCCTCGGTCCCCGCGCCAAGCTCCTCCGCGATCGCACCCACGATCGCGTCGGGCGAGACGGAGCGCGACAGGCCCCGGAGGATCCGGGCGAAGCTCTCGGCCTCGGTCTCGCGAGCGCCCTCGACAGCGGCAGCGTCATCGTTGGATCGGGCTGCCACGAACCCCGTTGCCACCAGCAGGGCGAGGATGAGGACGTCGGCCGGCTGGCGGACGAGGGCCAGACGGAGGACCTCAGTGGCGGCCATGGCTGCCAGCAGGATTGGGAGGGGTCGGCGGGAGAGGGCCCGCAACACTCTGCGCAGGCCGCCCGTGGTGTAGAGCTCTCCCCGATTGCTCACCTTGGAACGCAAGCATGGGGCCGCCTTGAGGTCGCCGCAAGCAGGCGGGCTGGTACCGATGGCTGCACTGGAGCCAGTACTTTGGTACGGGGTCAGTTCGCTCCCGTCCCACCTCCAGTGCCGACGACCGCCTGAGCGGGGACCGCGCGCCCGCGGCGCAGGAAGGCGTGCGGGACCGGATCTGGCTCCACCTCCGAGATCCGCTGGCCGTGGAGCCCGACGCGGACCTGGCTGCCGCCGTCGGCCTTGGCCACGTACAGCCCCGAATCGGCCGCCGCGATCAACTCGGTGGCGGTGCGCCCGTGACCCGGGTGCGTGGCGATGCCAATCGACATCTCCACGGGCAGCGGCGTGCGGTCGTCCGCGCTGAACGGGTGCGCGCGGAACGCGGCCAGGATGCGCTCGGCCACGATGGCGGCCTCATGAGCGGTCGTCTCCGGCAGGATCAGGGCAAACTCGTCGCCGCCGTAGCGCGTCGAAACGTCGGACGCCCGCAGGCTTGCGCGGATGGTCTCCGCCACGTACACCAGCACCCGGTCGCCGTAGAGGTGGCCGAAGGTGTCGTTGACCAGCTTGAAGTCGTCGAGGTCGAGCATCACCACCGACACCGGCCGACGACTGCGGATCGCGCGGACGACCTCCTCGGACAGGCGCTCGTGCAGATAGCGGTGGTTGAAGAAGCCGGTCAGCGGATCGCGGTCGGCCAGCTTGCGCGCCACTTCGTAGGCGCGGGCGTTCTCGAGCGCCATCGCGGCCTCGTGGGCCATCGTGCGGGCGAGGGTGATCCTGCCCGGATCGTCGGTGGGCCGACCGGCCGAGGTGATCTCCACGATGCCGATCGCGGCGCCCTTGGCGACCAGTGGCAGCATGATCAGGCCACGCATCCCCTCGCGCCGAAGCTCGGCCACCTCGGCCGCATCGGCGTCGGGATCCTCGGCGTCCACGGTGGCGATGACGCCCTCGTTGAGCACGCGCCCGGTGAGCGGGAATGCAGCGAGCGAGTAGTAGTCGTCGATCGCCTCGCGCTGCTCGGGCGGGTAGCAGCCGAGCGTTCGGACTCGGTCGCCGGCGGCGTCCCAGTCGCTGATCTGGGCGCGGTCGGCGCCCACCGCCCGGGCGAGGTGCTCGGCCATCAAGTGCGCCACGTCAGTGGGCTCCAGCGAGCGGGACAGCGCGGAGCTCATGTCCAGCAGCTGCCGCAGCTCGGCGGCCAGCCGGCGCGTCTCCGCAAGGGAGGCGGCGCCCGCGAAGGCCGTCGCGGCCTGGTCAGCGAGGACGAGCAGCAGCTGCATGTCGTCGTCGTCGAAGCCGCGCAACCCGAGCTTGCTGAGCGTGATCACGCCCAGCATCCGCTCGTCGTAGCGCATCGGGACCAGGAGCATCGACTCGTCCACGTCATCGGTGCCGGGGATGGTTCTGCCCCGCGGGTCGCGGCGTGCGTCGTCCACTTTGAGCGAGGTTCCGTGCCTCGCGACCCAGCCCGTGAATCCCTCGCCGACATGGGTTCGCAGGATGTCCGCGTCCACCTTCTCGTACGCGCCGAACCGCCCCTCGAAGGCCGCCGGCACGAGGTCCTCGCCGTCGATCAGGTACACGCGGGCGTTGTGGTACGGGATCACCCGGCGGATCTCCTCCACCACCGCGAGCCCCACCTCACCGGGCTCGATGCCCACGCTCATCCGACGGGCCGCGTGGGCAAGGACCGCGAGCTGCGCGTTGCGGTGGGCCTCGGCCGCGCGCGCCCTTCCGACGACTGAGCCCGTCGTGAGCAGCGTGCCGCCGATCAGCAAGTCCAGGAGCACCACGAGCTCGCCGAAGCTGTTCGGTCCGCCCCTGACTGCCCAGGCGGCGATCCCCAGGCCCAGGGTCAGGATGCCGCCGACCAGCACGAGCGCGTACACGCGCAGCCGCATCACCCGCGAGGAACCGCGAGCGAGTCGGAACCCTGGAGCGGGGGCGAGCCTCATCACGGCCGAAGGGTGACGATTCCGACGAGTCCCGTACATTCACCGGAGGTACTAGCGTGCGCCTGACCCTCGATGCACTCGTCCGGGGCGTGACGAAGACCGGCGGTCAGGCCCCCGCTCGCCAGGCGAACTCGGCTGCCTCCGAGCGTGCCAGCCAGTCCGCGAGCGAGCCCGAGGCCGCGTCCTTGGCGGAGAGGAGCGGGCCTTCCACCGGCCAGCTGATCCCGACGTCCGGGTCGTCGAAGCGGATCCCAGATTCGCAGGCCGCGTTGTACGTGCCGGTGCAGAAGTACTCCACCTCGGTGACGTCCGAGAGTGCGCAGAAACCGCGCGCGAAATAGGCGGGGGCCCAGAACAGCAGCGGCTCGTCGGCTGAGCCCTCCACGGCCACGTGCCGGCCCAGCGTGGGCGACCCCGGCCGGATGTCCACGGCCACCATGTAGGCGCGCCCGGTGACCACGCGCATGAGCTTGCCCTGGGGCGGGTCCCACTGGAAGTGCAGCCCGCGGACCACGCCCCGCGTGGAACGCGACTGGTTGACCTGGACGAACCGGGTGGGCAGGCCAAGCGGCGCGAACGAGTCCACCTGGACGATCTCCGCGAACCAGCCCCGGTCGTCGGGGAAGGTCCGCGGCCGCGCGATGAGGACCTCGGGGATGGACGTGGGCTCAACGGTGAACGGCATGACTACATCATCACCAGGCCGCCGTCGACGGCGAGCACCTGTCCGGTGATGTACGCGGCCTCGTCGGACGCCAGGAACGCCACCGCGTTCGCGATCTCCTCGGTGGTGCCGAAGCGTCCGAGGGGCGTGCGGGCGGTGATCTCGTCCTGAAGGTTCTGGGGCAGGTCCTGCGTGAGGTCGGTGAGGACGAAGCCGGGCGCCACCGCGTTGACCGTGATGCCGCGGGAGGCGAGCTCGCGGGCCGTGGCCTTCGTCAGGCCGATGAGCCCGGCCTTCGCCGCACTGTAGTTCGCCTGGCCGGTCTGGCCGGCCTGGCCGGACACGCTGGTGATGTTGATGATCCGGCCGCGGCGCGCCTTGAGCATCGGCCGGGTCACGGCCTTGATCGCGTAGAAGGCGCCGAAGAGGTTGGTCTCGAGGACCTCGGTCCACTCGTCGGGGCCCATCCGCATGATCAGGTTGTCGCGGGTGATGCCGGCGTTGTTGACAAGGATGTCCACCCTGCCGAACGCCGCGATGACCGACTTGACGAGTGCCTCGGCGCCCTCCTGGCTTCGAGCGTCCGCCTGGACAGACAGCGC
Organism: Chloroflexota bacterium; assembly: GCA_037446495.1. Classification (GTDB taxonomy): domain Bacteria; phylum Chloroflexota; class Limnocylindria; order Limnocylindrales; family CSP1-4; genus CAIXZV01. The sequence continues at coordinate 22,913 of JBBIIL010000011.1, forward strand.
CCTGCGGCCCAGCGCCTCCACGGCGCCCACGACCTCGGCCGCGGCCGAGGTGTTGCCCCTGTAGCTGAACGCCACGTCGGCGCCCTGCGTGGCGAGCCGCAGCACGATCGCCCGGCCGATGCCGCGCGAGCCGCCGGTCACCAGCGCGGTCTTGCCGGAGAGGTCGAGCATGCGGGATCCTCCTGGGGGTTCAGGCCGGGCGCGTCGGCGAGAGGTTCAGCGGACGAGGTGGGCGGCGTGGGCCGGCTCGCCAGGGACGACGTCGGAGAGGTCGAGGTGGCCGGGCAGCGGCCGGGCGAGCACCTCGGCGAGGGCGGGCGGGATCGGGTCGACCGAGTCCCAGTCGACTGGCTGGCGGACCGTGACGTCCTCGGGACCGACCGACGCCTCGCCCACGGCACCGCGGGCCGGGTCGGCGGTCCACTCAAGGGCGACGGCGCCCGAGGTGAACCCCGCGCCGAATGCGATGAACACCAGCTTGTCGCCCTGCCTGACGCGACCCGAGTTCACGGCCTCCGCCAGGGCGATGGGCACCGAGGCCGCCGAGGTGTTGCCGTAGCGGTCCACGTTCACGAAGAAGCGGTCCATCGGCAGGTCGAGGCCCTTGGCCACCGCCTCGATGATCCGGATGTTCGCCTGGTGCGGGATGATCAGGTCCACGTCGTCCTGGGTCCAGCCCGCCTTGCCCACCGCGGCGAGGCCCGTCGAGGCCAGCGTCCGAGTGGCGAAGCGGTAGGTCTCCTTGCCCTCCATGCGGACCTTGTGCTGGCCGCGCGTGATGGTCTCGCGCGAGGCCGGGACCTTCGAGCCGCCTGCGGGCAGCCAGATCATGTACGCGCCCTGCGGGTCCGTCGTGAGCTCGATCCCCACGGGCGCGGTGGGCTCGTCCGACGCGGAGAGCACCACGGCGCCGGCCCCGTCGCCGAACAGGATGCAGGTGCTGCGGTCGGTGTAGTCCAGGAACCGCGTCAGCACCTCCGAGCCGATGACCAGCACGTTGGTCGCGAGCCCCGAGGTGATGTACGCGGACGCCGTGGCGTACCCGTAGACGAAGCCCGAGCACGCGGCGGCCACGTCGAACGCCGGTGCGCGCGTGTTGCCGATGGCCTCCTTGACGAGTGCCGCCGTGGACGGCATCCAGTAGTCCGGCGTCAGCGTGGCCACGATGATCAGGTCGATGTCGTCCGCCTCGAGGCCGGCGGTGCGGATCGCGCGCAGGCCGGCCACGGCGCCCATCGAGGCGGTGGTCTCGAGGGCTCCCGCCACGCGACGCTCGCGGATGCCCGTCCTGGTGACGATCCAGTCGTCGCTGGTGTCCACCATGCGCTCGAGGTCGGCGTTGGTGAGGACCTGCGCGGGCGCATACCGGCCCCAGCCCGTGAGGCGGACGGAGCGCGGGGACGGTGCGGGGGTCATGCGGGCTCCACCTCGACCAGGGGGGACTTGGCCTTCACGAGCTGGCCGCTGTCGGCGCACACCCTCACGACCCGGCCGGCAAGGTCGCTCTTGATCTCGTTGAACAGCTTCATCGCCTCGATGAGGCCGATGATCTGGCCCACGGCCACATGGTCGCCCACCAGCACGTACGCCCTGGCGCCCGGTGACGGCGCCCCGTAGAAGATGCCGGTCAGCGGTGCCTTCACCGACGGGCGCGCCGGGGCGGCGGCCGCGGACGCGGTGACCGGGCTCGATGACGGTCCAGGGCCCGCGTCCACGGGCGGGACGAACGCCGTGGCGCCGGCCGCTCGCTCGACTGCGGCAGGGGAGCGCACGATGATCGTGGTGTCGCCAGCGCTCACCTCGAGCTCGGCGAGTTCGCCCCGCTCCAGGATCCCCGCCAGGCGGTCCACCAACCCCAGCAGGGCGGCGTCGCCGGCGTCGGATGGGGCAGCGAAGCCGGGGGCCTCGCCGGGCGAGGACATGAGGTCGCCGTCCCGGGGCCGGGATCGTCCGCCGGACGTGGACGGAGTGCCGGGCCCCACCGGCACGCCGTTGCCACGGACAGCAGCCGCGTGGGCGGCCCCGTCGGGGTCGGCCGCGGCAACGGCGTCGTCGGGCACGGTCGGCTCCTCGCTCATGCGTCCCACCGCCGGAAGACCAGGGCGGCGTTCTGGCCGCCGAACCCGAACGAGTTCGAGAGCGCCACGCGGAGGTCGCGGCGCGTGGCGACATTGGGCGTGAGGTCCAGCCCCGCGCCCGCGTCGTCGGGGTCATCGAGGTTGATCGTCGGCGGCACGATCCCACGGCGCAGCGACTCAATGGTCACGATGGCCCCCAGGGCGCCGGCGGCGCCCAGCGTGTGGCCCAGCATCGACTTGTTGGCGGTCACCGCCACATTGGGCGCATGGTCGCCGAACACGGTCCGGATCACCGCCAGCTCCGCCTTGTCGCCCTCGGGTGTCGAGGTGGCGTGCGCGTTGACGTGGTCCACGCCGCTCGGGTCGATGCTCGCCTTCTCGAGCGCGCGCCGGGCTGCCCGCACCGCACCGATGCCGCCCGGGGCCGGCAGGGTGATGTGCGAGGCGTCGGCCGTGGCGCCGTAGCCTACCAGCTCGGCCAACGGGGTCGCGCCGCGAGCCTGTGCGTGGTCGAGCGCCTCGAGCACCACGACGCCGCCGCCCTCGCCCAGGACGAAGCCGTCGCGGCCCTTGTCGAACGGGCGAGAGGCAGCTGCCGGGCTGGCATTGCGCGCGGACAGCGCCTTCATCGAGGCGAACCCGCCAATCGTGGCCTCGTGGATGGCCGCCTCGACGCCGCCCGCGAACATGAGGTCGGCGTCGCCTCGGCGGATGGTCTCCCAGGCTTCGCCCAGGGCGTGGCCGCCGGTCGCGCACGCGGACACGATGGCGAAGTTGGGCCCGGTCCCGCCAGTGGCGATCGCGACCTGCCCGGCGCCCATGTTGGCGATCCCCATCGGCACGAAGAATGGAGAGATCCGGTCCGGGCCGCGCTCCCCCATCAGGAGGACGTTGTCGAACAGGGTCTGCACGCCGCCCAGGCCGCTGCCGATGATCACGCCGACGCGTGGCGCAAGGTCGTCGTCGAACCGCTCCGGCAGCCCGGCCTGGACTCGTGCCTCGTTGGCGCACGACAGGGCGAACTGGATGTACCGGTCCGTCCGGCGCATGTCCTTGCGATCGAGGATCGAGGAGGGGTCGAAGCCCTTGACCTCGGCGGCGAACCGAACGCTGAGGCGCGAGGTGTCGAAGGCGTCCACGAGTCCCACGCCGGAGCGCCCGGCCACGAGGCCCTCCCAGGTGGAGGCCACGTCGTTGCCCAGGGCGGAGACCATGCCCGTGCCGGTCACGACGACGCGGCGCGGCCGCTCGGGCCAGGTCCAGCTCATCGGACGAGCTTGCCGGTGCGCACCGTGGCCGCCCTGTACACGTCGCCTGGCAGGCCGCGCGCGGAGATGGCGTTGGCGACCGGGAGCGGATCGTAGGCGGTACGGCGAATGACGGCCTCGACGCTGCCCCCCGCGATCGTGACCAGCGCCCAGGACGCCGTCGGGTCGCCGTCGAAGACGTACCCGCAGGAGCCGTCGTTCACGATCAGCTTGAAGCCCAGGTCGCGGACCTCGGGCAGGTGCGTGTGGCCCACGCAGATGACCCGCGCGTCAGTGGCGGCGGCTCGCTCGACGACCACGTTGTTGTCCAGCGCCTGGTCGAAGCCGCGCGTCTGCGAGCCCGGCGAGGCGTGCACCACCAGCACCAGCGTGTCGTCGTCGGCGCGCATGCGTCGCTCGGCCGGCAGGCGCCGCAGCCAGTCCAGCTGGTCGTCGCCCAGCTCGTCGTGGGCCCACTCGGCGGCGGAGGTGACCGTCTCGGGCACGCCGTCCTGGTACTGCGGGAAGGCAGCGCCGTAGTCGAAGTCGCCCACCGCGATGTCGGTGTTGCCGGACACGATCAGCGCCCCCTCGGACTCAAGGTGGCGCAGCGCGTCCACGCAGCCGTTCGGGTGCGGGCCGTTGAACACGAGGTCGCCCGCGACGAGCACGGCGTCGGGCTTCTCGCGGCGGATCTCGGCGGCCACCGCCTCGAGGGCGGGCAGGTTGCCGTGGATGTCCGAGAGGACGGCGATGCGCGTCATCGGAGGACCCCGGCCGGCGGGATGATGAACGAGAGCGAGCCCTCGCACGCGATCTCGCCGTCCACGCTCGCCACGGCACGGCCCCTGCCGAAGCGGCTGCCCAGCTTCTCCATCGTGACCTCGAGCCGGAGCGTGTCGCCCGGCACCACGACCCGCTTGAAGCGGACGCCGTCGATGCCGGCGAACAACCCGATCCGGTCGCCGAAACCCGGCTGCTTCGCGACGTACACGGCCATCGTCTGGGCCAGCGCCTCCACCTGGAGGACGCCAGGCATGACCGGCAGCCCAGGAAAGTGGCCCGCGAAGAACCACTCGGTGGCGGTGACGGCCTTGATCCCCACGATCCGCTTGTGCTCGGGGTCGTAGTCCACGATCCGGTCCACCAGCAGGAATGGCCAGCGGTGCGGGATGAGGCCCTCGATCTCGCGGATTGTGTGGACGGTCCCGGGCGCCGCGGGCGCGTCGGGCGGTGCGGCTTGGTCGGTCATGGGCGGCTCCTGGCGGGGTCGTCGGCAGCGTAGGCTCTTTCGCGTGGCGCACGCGTCGGAGTGTGTGCAGGGCTGCACGCGCGGGCGGGCCGCGTGCGCACGAGGCTGGTCATCAGCCGCGCTCGGCGGCCGCGAGGAAGGCGGCCGCGCCCACACGGTCGAGCAGGTTCGTCGTGAACCGGCCCTCGAGGAACGGCTCGGCCTCGAGCAGCGCCCGGTGGAGGGCGATGTTGGTGGTGACCCCCTCGACCACCAGCTCTGCCAGCGCGGCCTTCCCCCGCGCGATCGCAACCTCGCGAGTGGGCGCCCAGACGATGAGCTTGCCGAGCAGCGAGTCGTAGTACGGCGGGACGTCGTAGCCGCTGTAGGCGTGGCTGTCGAAGCGCACGCCCGGGCCGCCGGGCGTGTTGAGCCGCTCGATCGTCCCGGCACCGGGCCGGAAGTCGTGGGCCGGATCCTCCGCGTTGATCCGGAACTCGATGGCGTGGCCGTCCTGGTGCACGTCGGCCTGGGTGAACCCGAGGGGCTCGCCGGCGGCGATCCGGATCTGCGTGGCGACGAGATCGATGCCGGTGAGCATCTCGGTCACCGGGTGCTCCACCTGGATCCGGCAGTTGATCTCGATGAAGTAGGCGTTGCCGTCCGCGTCCACGAGGAACTCCAGCGTGCCCACGTTCTCGTAGCCGGCAGCGACGACCGCCCGCACGGCGCGCTCGGCCAGTTCGCGTCGGCCGGCCGGGGTCATCGCGGGGGACGGCGATTCCTCGAGGATCTTCTGGTGACGGCGCTGGACGGAGCAGTCGCGCTCCCAGAGGTGGACGCCCTGGCCATAGTGGTCCACGGCCACCTGGACCTCGACGTGGCGGTTGTCCTCCAGCCAGCGCTCGAGGTACAGGGAGTCGTCGCCGAACGCGGCGCGCGCCTCGGAGCGGCAGATTGGCAGGATCGCGGCCAGCTCGCGGGCGGAGCGGACCATGCGCATGCCCTTGCCGCCGCCGCCGGCGGACGGCTTCACGAGCACCGGGTAGCCCACGCGCCCGGCCTCCTCGAGCGCCTGCGCCTCGTCGCCGAGGAGCCCCGAACCCGGAATGGTCGGCAGGCCGTGAGCGGCGAGCAGGCGGCGGACCTCCTCCTTGGAGGCGAACCGCTCGAGCACCTGCGACGGCGGGCCGATGAACGTGAGGCCGTGGGCCCGGACCGCATCCGCGAAGGCGTCGTCCTCGGAGAGGAACCCGTAGCCCGGGTGGATCGCGTCGCAGCCGGTGACCAGCGCGGCCGAGATGACCGCGGGCGCTGACAGGTACGACCGCCGCGCGTCGGCCGGGCCGATGCAGATGGCCTCGTCGGCCAGCAGCGTGGGCAGCGAGGCACGGTCTGCCTCCGAGTACGCCACCACGGCCTCGATGCCCAGCGTCCGGCACGCGCGCAGGATGCGCAGCGCGATCTCGCCTCGATTTGCGATGAGGATGCGGCTCACCATCGGTCAGCCCTCCTCCGCCCCATCGGCGGTCGGCGCGTCGGCCTGGACCAGCGCGATCTCCTCGCCATACTCCACCCCGTCGCCCGCCTGCGGGTAGACCTCGAGCACCACGCCGTCGAAGGGAGCGACCACGTCGAGGGCGATGCCCAGCAGGTCCACGGTGGCGATCCGGTCGCCCGAGCGGACCCTGGTCCCGGCGAGCACGCCCGGCTTGAACATGCCGACGGTGGGTGACAGCGCCGCCTCCTGGCGTGGACCGGTCGGGTTGCCGGGCGCCGCGGCCTGGGCTGGCGACGAGGCGCCAGATGGCGCGACGATGGGCAGGGCGGCGCGATGCGGCCGATCCCGGCGCGCTCCGGCGCCCGCGGGACGGCGGACGCGGACGTGCCAGTCGCCCTCGCGGATCTCCACCTCGCCGAGGCTGGCCGTGCCCAGCTTGGCGACGAGAGCCGGCACGAGCGCGTCGGCGAGGCGGTCGATGCCGGCGTGGTCGGCGGCGCGCTGGGAGGCGGTCCGGTCGCTTGGTCGTTGCTGGTCGGGCATCGCCTAGACGTCCTCGCGGGCGGGTGGCTCGTCGCGCCGGCCCACCTGGAGCGGCGCGGGCATGGCCCGGGACCCGGCCTCGAGGAGGCCGCGCAGGCGGTCGGCGAGGCCGCCCCGGGGCGGTGCGGCTGGCGCGGGCGCCTCGGAGACGACCTCCGTGTAGGCACCCAGTGAACGGTACCGGCGATAGCGCTGGTCCACCAGCAGGTCCACCGGGATGGCCGTCAGGCGGTCCAGTTCGTGGACTATGGCGGCCTTGAGTCGCTTGCCGGTCTCCTCGTGGTCGGTGTGGGCCCCGCCCTCGGGCTCGGGGATCACCTGGTCCACGACGCCGAGCTCCTGCTGCTCACCAGCGGTCATCCTCATGGCCGCGGCGGCGGTGGACGCCTCGTCGCTGGTCCGCCAGAGGATGCTCGCGCAGCCCTCGGGCGAGATCACCGAGTAGACGGCGTTCTCCAGGGCCAGCACCACGTCGCCCACCGCGATCGCGAGCGCCCCGCCCGAGCCGCCCTCGCCGGTGATCACCGTCACGATCGGCACGCGGAGGCGGGTCATGAGGCCCACGGACCGGGCGATGGCCTCCGCGATGCCGCGCTCCTCGGACTCGGGGCCCGGGTGCGCGCCGGGAACGTCAACGAAGGTGACGATGGGCAGGCCGCAGCGCTCGGCGAGCTCCATCACGCGCATCGCCTTGCGGTAGCCCTCGGGATGGGGCATGCCGAAGCTGCGCCGAATGTTCTCGTCGGTGTCGTTGCCCTTCTGCTGGCCGACCACCGCCACCCGGTACGAGCCGATTCGCGCGAAGCCCGCCACGACCGCCTCGTCATCGCCGAACAGCCGGTCACCGTGCAGCTCGATGACCTCCTCCGCCATGACGCCGAGCAGTTCGAGGGTGCGTGGACGGCGGAGGTTGCGCGCCAGCTGGACGCGTGCCCAGACGGCAGCCCTCTGGTCGGCGGCGTCTGGGGCCGGCACGGGCTCCGGCGCGGCGGGCTCGACGCCCGGCCTCGCGCTGCGGCCCAGGATGCGGTCAACCACGGGCTGCCTCCGTCCGGCTGGGGGCGAGGTAGCGCAGGAGGCCGGCCAGCTCACGGCGCAGGTCCGGGCGGGCCACCACCCGGTCCACGAAACCGTGGTGGAACAGGAACTCCGAGCGCTGGAAGCCCGGCGGCAGCTCCTGGCCGATGGTGCCGGCGCCGACCCGAGCGCCCGCGAAGCCGATCAGCGCGTTGGGCTCGGCGAGGTTGACGTCACCCATCGCCGCATAGCTGGCGAACACCCCGCCCGTGGTGGGATCGCTCATCACGGACACGAACGGCACGTGCGCGGCGCGCAGCCGCTCGAGCGCGGCCATCGTCTTGGCCAGCTGCATGAGGGCCATGGTGCCCTCCTGCATCCGTGCGCCGCCCGAGGCGGACACGATGACCAGCGGCACGCGGGCGGCCAGCGCTCCCTCAGCGGCCCGGGCAACCTTCTCGCCCACCACGGCGCCCATTGAGCCGCCCATGAACCCGAAGTCCATGACCAGGATCGCGACGCGCTGGCCCTCGATCGCGCCGAAGCCCCAGACGGCGGCGTCGGCGAGCCCGGTGGCGAGCTTGGCTGCGGCGAGGCGGTCGGGGTACGGCTTCTGGTCCACGAAGCCGAGCGGGTCTTGCGAGGTCAGGCCGGGATCGCGCTCCTCGAAGGTGCCCGGGTCGAGCAGCTGCCCGAGGCGGTCCGCGGACGTCAGCCGAAAGTGGTGGCCGCACGTGGGACAGACGCGGAGGGCCTTCTCGAGCGCCTTGTTGAACAGCTGCTCCGAGCATGACGGACAGCGGGTCCACAGCTTCTCGGGGAATTCGTCCCGGCGGGACCGGAAGCCCGGGAACTTGACCGGCATCAGGCGTGACCTCCGTGCACGCCGGCGGCCAGCTCGGCGAGGTCCGCGAGGCGGCGGGCGTGCGCCTCGCGTGCGGCGCGGGCCATTGTGGACCCACTCGGCCTCGACGCGCGCCAGGCGACCCACGCGACGCCCACCAGGGAGATGGCCGCCGACGTGATGGCCCCGCCCACGATGAGCGGCTTGGCCGGGGTCCGGACGCCGGCGGCGCGGGCCAGGGCCTCTGCATCGGCGGGGTCGAGGCTGCCGTCGAGCACGGCCTGGAGCAGCGGGTCCTCGGCCACAGGGGCCAGGGCCACACCCGGGAACGGGATCAGCCCGCCGGCACGCGAGCCGCCGGCGGCAGCGACGCCCACGGCCTCCCCGACGGCAAGGTCGGCGAGGCGGCCAGCGAGGCGCTCCTCGAAGCGGAAGGACGGGTGCACGCGCACCAGCGACGACCGCACCACCTCGACGGCGTGGCGGAGTTCGCCATCAGCGGCGGCGTCCAGACGGGGCGCCTCGTCATCCCGCGCGGGCAGGCAGTCGCCCGAGGCCATGAGCGCGTCGAGGTACTGGTCCGTCACGAGCGCATCCACGGCGTCTCCGCACTGGGGCGGGAGCCGCACCGGCCTCATCGTGTGGACCCTCGATCGTGGCCCAGCTCGCGGGCCACGGCACCCAGCCCGCGGTGGATCAGCACCCGGACGGCGCCCTCGGAGCGGCCCAGGACGCCCGCGATCTCGGCGGTGCTCATCTCGTCCACGAAGCGCAGAAGCAGGGCCCGGCGCCGGTCGTCGGGGAGGGAGCGGACGGCGCGCAGGGCGATGGCCGCCTCGTCGCGGGTCACGATGTCACCCTCGAGGTCCACGCTGTCGGCGATGGAGACGCCGGCGCCCAGCACGGCCTCGAGTGACGCGGCGGGCTTCCGGCGATGCGACCGGCGCTCGTTGGCCACGACGTTGCGCGCGATGCGGAAGAGCCAGACGCGGAAGGTGCTTGCATCGGGACCATCGCCGGGACGCGCCAGCTCGCGGAAGTGCGGGAGGGCCGCCAGCGCACGCAGGAAGGTCCGCTCCGTGGCGTCCTCGGCCGCATGGTGGTCGGCGAGCTCGTAGAGGGCGTAGGCGTACACCTGGGCGAGGTACTTCCGGTACAGCGCGTCGAACTGGCCAGGGTCGCGCCGTGCCGCCTCCACGAGGGGCCGGTCGCGGTCGAGCGCGACGACGACGCGGTCCGCCGCCGGCTCAGCCCTTCCAAACCCCGCTCGCGCCATCGCGTTACACCCCCGCCGCCAGATGGACGCGGACCACCTCTCCGGCCAGCACCAGGCGCACCTCGCCGCCACTCACCGGCGTCACCGCCAGCGCCCCGGCGACCGTGTCCACACCATGCACCAGGAGGTCCTGGCCCTCGGCGGCCGGGTAGCCCTCCAGGCGGACGACTCGGCCGGTCAGCGCCTGGCGCGACGTCCACGTGGCGAGATCGAAGAACCCGGCGCGCAGCGCCGCCAGACGAGCCCCGAGGAACCCGAGGAACGCGTCGAGCAGCGCCCCCCGGTCGATCGGCCGGCCCGCCGACACCTCGCGCAGGCTCGTCATGCTCCCGGCCAGGTCCAGCGGGAAGTCGGCGGCGGCCCAGTCGGCGTTGATCCCGATCCCGACGACCACCCGCGGGTCGTCGGTGCCCAGACCGTCACTCTCGCCCAGCACGCCAGCCAGCTTGCGCAGCTCGAGCGGCCCGGCCAGACGCGCGGCTGCGTCGGCCGTCGTGGCGAGGCCAGTCAGGATGGCTCGCGGACCGGAAACCTCGACCACCAGGTCATTCGGCCACTTGAGCGAGATCGCGCCCTCGGGCAGCCCGGCGGCCTCCTCGGCGGCATCGCACATCGCCAGCGACACCGTCGCGCCCAGGCGCCAGACGCGCTCGGGCGGCAGCCACGTCGGCCGGAAGCCGCAGCTCAGGAGCAGCGCGGCACCCGGCGGCGCGGTCCACGCCCGTCCCAGCCGGCCCCGGCCGGCGGTCTGCTCGTCTGCCACCGCCACGCAGACCTCGGGCGTGCCCGCGGCGAGCCAGCGCCGGACGATGTCGTTGGTGGACCCGACGGAGCCCAGGCGCTCGAGCCTGGTGATCGCGCCGGCGGTCGGGTCGGTCCCCGTCACCCGCGTCAGCCGGCCGCGGCCGCCTCGACGGCCTCGGGCTGCTCGAGCGCGAACGCAGCGTGCAGCGCCCGGACGGCCTGCTCCACGCGGTCCTCGGCGATGATCGTGGTGATCCGGATCTCGGAGGTGGAGATCATCTCGATGTTGATCCCCTCGGTGGCCAGCGTGCCGAACATGCGGGCCGCGTACCCCGGGGCGTTCTGGATGCCGGCACCGACGATCGAGACCTTCGCGACCGAGCTGTCGGTCGTCATGTCGGCGAAGCCCAGGTCGCGCACGAGCGGCTCGAGGATCCGCTTGGCCTTGGCCAGCTCAACGCGGGGGATCGTGAACGAGATGTCCGTGGCGCCGCCGTGGCCCACGTTCTGGACGATCATGTCCACGACCACGCCGGCGTCGGCGAGCGGGCCGAAGACGCCCTGCGCGACGCCGGGCTTGTCGGGCACCCCGACGAGCGTGATCTTGGCGACATTCCGGTCGTGGGCCAGGCCCCGGACCTTGTTCCGCTGCTCCACGCGCGGATCCTCCTTGATGAGCGTGCCGGGGGCGTCCTCGAACGAGCTGAGGACCTCGATGACGACGTCGTTGACCCAGCCCAGCTCCACGGCGCGCACCTGCATCACCTGGGCGCCCTGGTGGGCGAGCTCCATCATCTCCTCGTAGCCGATGACGGGCAGCTGGCGGGCGTCGGTGGCGATCCGCGGGTCCGCGGTGTAGATGCCCTTGACGTCCGTGAAGATCTGGCAGCGGTCGGCGTGCAGCTGGGCGGCCAGCGCGACGGCCGTGGTGTCCGAGCCGCCCCGGCCGAGCGTGGTGATCTCGGCGGCGTGGACGTCGCTGGCGGTGGCCGTGTCCGCCAGCTCCGCGACGCCCTTGGTGCTCATGCCCTGGAAGCCCGCGACGATGACCACCTTGCCGGCACCGATCTCCGCGTCGACACGCCGGGGGTCGATCCCGGCGATGCGCGCCTTGCCGTAGGTGCCGTCGGTGGTGATGCCCGCCTGGGGGCCGGTGAGGCTGATCGCCGGGACGCCGAGCGACTGCAGGGCCATCGACACGAGCGTTGCGCTCTGGTGCTCGCCGGTGGCGAGGAGCACGTCGAGCTCGCGGGGGTCCGGATCGTCCGTGATCGCCGCGGCGAGGGCGAGCAGCTCGTCCGTCGTGTCGCCCATGGCCGAGACGACAACCACCAGGTTCGAGCCGGCACCGCGCTCGCGCGCGATCCGCCGAGCGACGCGCCTGATGCGCTCAGCACCGGCGACGGACGAGCCGCCGAACTTCATGACGACGAGCGGGGTGGACATGGTCGGGCAATTCTAGCGGGCCGGCGCGGAGTTCCCGCCGTTCGGTTGGGTTGCGGTGGGCTGGGTGGGCCGGACTAGTCGCGTCCCGCCGCGACAGTGGCGAGCGCGATGACGGTGGACTTCGTCTGCGCCGCAACGCTGAAGTCCCCATGCGCACCCTTGACCCAGACTTCGAGCAGCCCGGGCGCTGAGGCCACGAGCCAGGCCTCCGAGCCGATCCCGGGCAGCGACACCTCCGAGGCCACGATCGAGGCTTTCGTATGGGTGGCGTACTCGGTGGAGTCCAGCAGCGTCACGACGGCGGCGACGGTCGACGGGTTGCTGCCGAACTTGACGAGGTACTGGCACACGACCGCGGCACCCGTGGTGGGGTCCTTCTGGGTGTCCGTGCTGTCGAAGACGGCCGTGCCCTGGCCGTAGGTGCCGCCCTCGATGTCCGCCTTCGTGAGTGCCGTGCAGACGTCGCCGCCGAACTGAGCAGAGGTTCCGCCCGCTGCCGTCGCTCCGGCCGCCGAGGCAGCCGCCGCCGGCGTGGTCGGGGAGGCGCCGCCACATGCGGCGAGGAGCAGGGCCGAGGTGGCCAGCGCCACAAGCAGGACGGGACGCTTCACGGGACACCCTCCTCGCAGCAGGCACGACGGATCAGGGCAGTCGCGGCCGCGGAGCCCACACCATACACCGGGCAACCAGCGGTGCGGGTTCGGCAGCCGATGCCGGGCAAGGGCCCATCCCTGGGCCGGCCGCCCGCGCTCAGGCGTCGCGGCCGCTCGATTCGCGCCGCTGCGCGACAATCGGTCACCCGCGCCACGCGTCCCGAACCCTGGAGGCCCACATGTGCTTCGACCACGACTCCCACCCGCCCATCGTGCCCGACCCATCGGGGATGCTCGACGCGGCGGAGGTCAGCCTCGAGGCTGCCGACGGCAACCGATTCGCGGCCTACCTAGCGCGCGCAGCTCACCCCACGAGGGCCGGGATCGTGATCCTCCCCGATGTGCGCGGCCTGCACACCTACTACCGCGAGCTCGCCGAGCGCTACGCGGAGCACGGCGTGGACGCCATCGCGATCGACTACTTCGGCCGCACCGCAGGCATCAGCGACCGCGGCCCGGGCTTCGACTACCCGCCGCACGTGGCGGCGACGACCTACGCGGGGCTCACCGCTGACGTCCGCGCGGCCGCCGCCCACCTCCGGGCCAACGCGCAGATCGAGCGCCTCTACACGACCGGTTTCTGCTTCGGCGGCCGACTGACCTTCCTCACCGCGGGCCTCGCCGACCTGGCGCCAGCCGGGGTGATCGGCTTCTACGGCTGGCCCACCGGCTCGTCGCGCAACGACACGCCCGCTCCGGCCGACGTCGCGAGCACGTTCACCTGTCCGGTGCTGGGCATCTTCGGCGGTGCGGACGAAGGCATCCCGGCGACCGCGGTGGCCGAGTTCGACGCCGCGCTTGAGCAGGCTGGCGTCGAGCACCGCATCACCACCTACGAGCAGGCTCCGCACAGCTTCTTCGACCGCAAGGCCGCCGACTTCGCCGCGGCAAGCGATCGCGCATGGGCAGAGACGCTGGGCTTCATCGGCATCGCGAAGTGAGCTTCCTGCGGCGTGTGTTCGGCGGCGGATCCGGCAGCGATGCCGGGCGGCCGATCGACGCCGCCGCGGCCGAGGTCGACGATGCCGAGCGCGACCGCCGCCTGTTGCGCGCGGAGGCCGAACGCACCTCCGACGACCTGACTGCCCGCCAGATCCGCTACGCCGACCGCAAGTGGACGCCCCCCGCGCAGGGAGGGCCGCGACGTGCCGACGACGCCGAGGACGACGACGGCCAACGATGAGGAGATCGTAGTGCGCCTGTTCAAGCTCGCGGCCAGGCTGTTCCTGGCGTTCTTCGCGATCGTCCTGGGGCTCTCGTTCGCCTCAGCGCTGGCCGCCCTGGTCATGCGGCCCCGCCTGAGCGGGGAGGCCGACACCACCGATGACGAGGTCGAGGTGAGCGCCGTGTACGGCAGCCTGGCCTTCCGCTCGGAGGCGACCGCGTTCCGCGGCGGCCGCGTGGTCTGCTGGTACTCGGGCATGGACGTCGACCTGCGCGCGGCGACGCTTGACCCGGCCGGTGCCGCGCTCGAGGTCTGGACCCTGTACGGCGGCACACGCGTCCGGGTGCCCCAGGACTGGCGCGTGGACTCGCACGGCATCACGGTGTTCGGCGGTGCCAGCAGCTTGGCCACGCCGCCCGACGGCGGCTTCGGCGGCGCCGTCCTCCGCATTCGCCACCGCACGATCTTCGGCGGCTTCGGCGTCATGGCAGAGCCCGACGACGAGATCCTGGCCGTCTGACGGTGCCCGGGCTCTCGTGCGCCCGCCCCGCGCGCTAGGCTGACATCCCACACCACCCAAGGAGGGTCCCATGAAGGAACGGCTCATCGGCGAGGACCAGCTGCTGGTCACCGCAGACACCTCGCTCGGCGACGCGCTCTGGGACTGGATCGCAGCGGACGCCTCGCGTCGCGCGGCCGACGGCTGGCGGATCGCCAACATCGGCGGCATCGGCACCCAGATGGGGATGCAGGCCCCGCAGGGCGGCTACGGCGCCCCCTCGTACGCTGTGGCGCTCTCGCTCTGGATCCTCTACCGGCGGTGAGCGACGCGGCGCCCGCCCCCGGCCGACTCGGCGACGCCGCTCCGCCAGCCTCCGACCGCGTCCGCCTGCGTCGCAAGCCGCTGCGGGGCGGGCATGACCGCGACACGATCGACCCCATCATCGACGCCGCCGTCATCGGCGTGATCTCGTTCGTGCAGGACGGACAGCCGTACGGCATCCCCACCAACGTCTGGCGGCAGGGCGATCGGCTCTACTGGCACGGCTCGGCCGGCTCGCGCATGCTGCGGATGGCCGCCGGTCAACCCGTCTGCGTGACGCTCTACCACCTCGACGCGCTGGTGCTGGCGCGCTCGGCGACCAACCACTCGGTGAACTACCGCTCGGTGGTGGTCCTGGGCACCGCCCACGCCGTGACCGAGGTCGCCGAGGTGGAGCACGCACTCGAGGGGCTGGTCGAGTCGCTCTATCCGGGCCGCTGGGCGCAGCTGCGCCCCATGACCGAGAAGGAGCGCAAGGAGACCGGCGTCATGTACGTCGATCTCGACGAATGCTCGGCCAAGGTCCGCGACGAGGGCGCCCACGACAACGAGGGCGACGAGACGTGGCCGGTGTGGGCCGGGGTCGTCCCGGTGCGGACGGTCCGTGGCGCCCCCGAGCCCGACGAGTTCGTCCAGCCAGGTACGCCCGAGCCGGTGGTGCGGGTCCCCTAACCGGAACTCCGCTCAGGGCAGGCGGTCCGTCCCTTGACATGACGACATCCGATGAGGTGGCCCGAGTCGTCACGTGGCGTCGTCAGCGGACGGGCCGCGTCACGGCAGTAGCGCGCGTGCTGGCGGGGGATGTCGCACTGGCGCTCTACGCAGGGGTCGTCGTGCTCGGTGCGGTCGTGGTCGGGCACCGAGTCTCGAACTCGACACCTGGAATCGCGGCCGTGGTCGCGGCGCTCGGCATTGGCGCACTCGCGGCGGTGCTGCTCTGCCACGAGTTCCGCGGGTTCATGTCGTGTCGCGTCCATCGAGTCAAGCCGCCCCGCCCTCGCCGTCCTCGATCTCGTCGCCCTCGTGCGGGCACACGAACCCGTCTGGCCACCGCGACCTCACTGGGCAGTCGAGGCACGCCATCTCGTCCGGGAACCACCTCATGAACTCAGTGAAGAAGTCGGGGAGGCGCGGTCGGGTCATGGCCCGTCGGTGCCGCTACATGTAGTGGCGCCTGTGTTGGCGACCCAAGCGTCACCTCGCTTGGGTGGCCGCACTGGCGGGCGTCATCCTCCCTGGGCTTCCTTGGCCCTGACGACGTTGGGCGTCATCGTGCACGTCGGCGCTGCGGTCGCGCTCTGGTCGGGCAGGATCGCGTTCACCTCGGACGGTCGCTGAACTCGGCCGCGTAGCGCGCGCTACGTGCTCTCGACGACCTCGGGTCCATTGTTGCGCGCCGCCACGATGTCCGTTCGCCCGGACAGGCCCGCGCCCTCGGCGGCCTCACGCAGGGCGGTCTCGACCGGCGTGGCGTCGGCGCCCGGGGCGACGAAGGCGAGCACCGTCGAGCCCGCGCCCGAGAGGAACGCGCCCAGCGCTCCAGCCGCTCGAGCGGCGCCCGTCAGGCGCGGCAGCTGCGGGTACGCCACCGAGCGATACGGCTCGTGGATGCGGTCAACGGTCAGGTCCGCGAGCAGCTCGTAGCGGCCCGAGGCGATCCCCGCCACGCCGATCGCGATGCGGCTCATGTTGGACACCGCATCCCGCAGCGGCACCTCGGCCGGGAGCACGCGGCGCATGTCCGCGGTGGAGAGCCGTCGGTCCGGGATGAACAGCACGGCCCGGAGCCCGACCGGCGCGTCGAACCGCACCGCCTCGACCCGCTGGCCCAGGTGCGCCGACACGACGAAGCCGCCCATCAGCGCGGCCGACGCGTTGTCGGGGTGCCCCTCGATGTCCGTCGCCAGGCGCAGCATCGCGGGCATTGTCAGCGTCCCGCCGCCGAGCACGTTGCCGACCCAGACGCCGCCCACCGCTGCCGCCGACGACGAGCCGAGGCCACGCGAGAGCGGGATCCGGTTGTGCGCGCTGATCTTCCAGCCGAGCGCCGGGGGCCGCGGCCCGAGCTGCGCCTCGATGGCGTTCTCGAGGCTCTGGACGAAGCGGTTCGAGCGCTCGCCGCCCAACTCGCCGGCGCCCTCGCCGGTCGTCGTCAGCTCGATCGTCCCGTCGCCCTCGACCGCCTCGACCGTGACGCGGTTGCACAGCTCGAGCGCGAGGCCGAGGCAGTCGTACCCGGCGCCGAGGTTGGCGGTGGACGCGGGCACATCGACGACCAGCCGACGTCCGAGGACGCGGGACCAGTCGCCTGGCGTCTGCCAGTGGCCGGCGACCGAGGAGCGCGGCGGCACGGCGGTCAGTCCCCGACCGGGTAGCAGGCGCCCGACGGCGCGGCGACGCACTCGCCGGCAACCGGGCGGACAGCGGGAGCCGAGCCGGTGACGCGGACGGCGCCGTCCCACGTGGAGCCGAGGCCGCGGGCGATCGACACGAGGTCGGACAGCACGGCGGCGCCCGCCGCGGGACCACCGGCGCCGGGACCCTCGAACGCGACGCGCCCGACGGGATCCGCGTCCACCTCGACCCGGTTGAGCACGCCGTCGCAGCGGCCGAAGGGCGAGCCCGCGGGAACCGCGGTTGGGACGACGGAGGCTTCGATCGCGCCGTCCTCGGCGAGGCGCGCCGTGGCGATCAGGCGGAGCGTTCGGCCCTCGGCGGCCATCGCGGCCACATCGTCGGCGGTCACGCCCGTGATCCCGGGGGCGCCGGGCTTGCCGGTGGTGGACCCGGGGCGGTTGGACACCGCGTCGGGCGAAATCCACGCGCCGAAGGCGAGCCGGGCGAGGATCACGAGCTTGTTCACCGCGTCCAGCCCCTCGATGTCCGCCGTCGGATCGGCTTCGGCGTAGCCCTTCTCCTGGGCCTCGCGAAGGATGTCGGCGTACTGGCCGCGCTCGCGCGCCATCGCGGTGAGCATGTAGTTCGTCGTGCCGTTCACGATGCCGCGGACGCGGGCGATCCGGTCTGCGGCGAGGTCCTGGGCGATAGGCCCGAGCAGCGGGATGCCGCCACCGACGGCCGCCTCGAAGCGCAGCGCCGCGCCGGTCTTGCGACTGAGCGCCTCGAGCTCAGCCCCATAGTGGGCGATGACGTGCTTGTTCGCCGTGGCGACGCTGCGGCCCGACGCGAGCGCGGTGCGAATCAGTGTGTGCGCGGGCTCGTCGCCGCCCATGGCCTCGACGATGACGTCGATGTCGTCGCGGTCGAGGATGGCGGAGGCGTCGTCGGTGAGCAGCTCGACCGGGATCCCGTTCACGAGCGCGCGCTCGGTGAACTTCTCGGCGATGCCAGCGAGGACCAGCGGGCGGCCGTCGGCGGGAGCGAGGCGCGGCGACCGCTCGAGGAACGCGCGGACGACCTCTCGGCCGACGGTGCCGGCGCCGATCACGCCGACGCGCAGGGGCTGGGTGCTCAACTGGGATCTCCGGACGGTTCTGGGCGTTCCGGCGATGGTAGCGAAGGTGCGGCCACGTCGGCGACCGGAAGTCCCAGCCATCGCGATCCCGCCGTCCTGCCAGTGGTGCGCCGCATGCACCACGTCAGCCGACTCGCGCGCCGGTTCGCCGGATTCGGTGCACGTTGCGCACCACCTGGGGTCCGTCGGTGCGCCGCATGCACCAGGACAGGCTCGACGGGTCGCCTCGCTCGGGAATTGGTGCATCCGACGCACCGCCCGAGCGCACAATCGCCCGATGGATGGCACCGACCTTGCCGACGGCTTCGGCCTGGAGCGCTTCGGAGAAGCCCATGACGGCATCAACCCCGACGCCGTCGATGAGCTGCGCGAGGCGCGCCGCCACCCTACGCGAGCGTGACCACCTCGACGGAACGCGGCCCCACGGCGACAGCCACGCCGCCCACCACCGCCCGGCATGGCTCGTCGCGGAAGTTGAGCAACACCGCCTCGTCGCCCCGTCGGATCGCGAGCAGCCCGTCGGGGAGCGTCTCGGCAGCGGGCGCAAGCCGCTCCACCCCGGCCGCCGCGGCGGCTTCGGCGAGCAGGCTGGCGGCGGTCTCGATCGTCGGGTGCACGCCGAGGTACGTCACCGACCCCGCGCCGACGCCGTGGCGCGTTGCGGCGGCAGTGCCGCGATACGGCCCGTCGGCGTAATGCGCCAGGACGTCCGTGGTGGCGTCAGGCGCGAGCGCCTCGGCCCACACCGTTGCCTCCGCCCCCACGAAGACGCCGCCCGCCGCGTCCCCGCCGTGCTCGTGGGCCAGCCCGTGCCCGCCCGGTGCCAGCGCGTACGCAGCGCCCGGGGGCATTCCCTGCCAGGCCGTGACCGTCGCGCCCGCCAGCCCCCGCAGCGCCCCCGGCAGCGGCGCCTCCACCACCCGGTTCGACGGGGTCTTGAACCCGCTCCGCACGCCCACCAGCAGCCGGCCCCCGGCCGCCGCCCAGGCCTCGAGCGCTGCGACGTCATCGGCGTCGGCGAGGTGCAGCGACGGCGCGACGATCACCGCGTAGTCGGCCAGCGGGCGCTGCGCGGTCGCCCGACGCTGGCGTCTGGACGCGGGCACCACGTCCACCGCGATCCCCAGCCGCGCTGCCGCCCGGTACCAGGCGAACACGAGCCGGAGGTACGAGAACCCGGCCCGGTGCGGCTGGAGCTCCAGCGCCCACAGGTCGTCGTACGAGAACAGCAGCGCTGTCCGCGCCCGTCCGGGCGCCGCCGCCACGCGCGCCATGGACGGCCGGTCCGTCGCCAGCGACGCCACCTCGCTGTGGCCGAGGTCCGGCGTCCCGTCGTGGTGGAGCAGCCCGGAGTGGTACTGCTCCTGCGCGAACAGGCAGGCGCGCCAGCGGAAGTACACGCAGGTGTCGGCGCCCGCGGCAAGGTCGTGCCAGGTCCACAGGCGGACCGTCCCCTCGCGGGGCGTCGGGTTCATGCGGCCCCAGTTGATGTGCCCCGCCTGCTGCTCCATGACCCAGAACGGGCGGGCGAGGAGGCCGCGCGTGAGCTCGTGGGCGAGGCCGGTGACGTACGGGTCGCCCGCGTCGGGCGCGTATGGGCGAGCGGCCGAGGGGCGTGGCTCATCGCCGTAGCAGGCGGCCTCCCAGCGCTCGAGGTTGCCTGTCGGGTAGCTGTCCCAGGTGACGAAGTCGAACGGCGCCGCTAGGTCGTAGTGGTCCAAGTCCGCGAACAGGCCCATGAGGTTGGTGGTGACCCACTTCCCCGGCGCCAGGTGCCGTAGGATCGCCACCTGGTCCGTGGCGAACGATGCGATCGAGTCCGACGAGAACCGCCGGTAGTCGAGCGCGTGCGAGGGGTTGGGCTGGTTGAGCTGGAGGATCGGCGCCCCGATCTGGCCCCACGCGGTGTAGGTCTGCGACCAGAACACCGTGGCCCACGCCTCGTTGAGGCCGCCCGGGCCGTCCAGCGTCCCGTAGCGGCGCCGGAGCCAGTCCCCGAACGCCGCCACGCAGGTCTCGCAGTAACAGCGCCCGGTTGATCCGCCGCCGAACTCGTTGTCGACCTGCCAGCCGGCCACTCGGTCGTCACGGCCGTAGCGCTCGGCCAGCGCAGTTACGACCCGCGCGCTGTGGGCGCGGTAGCGCGGGTTGTTCGGGCAATAGTGTCGGCGCCCACCGAAATTGCGCCGGCGACCCTCCGCATCCACGGGAAGGATGTCGGGGTCTGCACGGACCATCCACGCGGGCGGGGCGACCGTGGGCGTTCCCAGCACCACCTTGAGCCCGGCGCTCGCGAGCGCCCCGATCGCGCGGTCCAGCCAGTCGAACTCGAGGCGGCCCTGCTCGGGCTCCATCCGCGCCCAGGCGAATTCGGCGATCCGCACGATCTCGATGCCGAGGTCGCGCATCGCCGCGGCGTCGGCCGCCCAGCGCTCCTCCGGCCAGTGCTCGGGGTAGTAGCAGACGCCGAGGCGCATCAGCGGTCACCCGTCCCGTACGCCCGGACCGCGGCCACGGCCCGGGTCCAGCGCTCGTAGCCGGCATCGCGCTCGTCGTCGGACAGGCGCGGCTCGAAGGCCGTGGTTTCCCCGGGGAGCCGGGGCAGGCTCTCGAGGTCCGTCCAGACCCCAGCCGCCAGGCCCGCCAGCAGCGCCGCGGCCCGGGGCGTGGTGTCCGTGAATGACGGCCGCTCCACCGGGATCCCCAGCCAGTCGGCCTGGAGCTGGCAGGCGAGGTCGCTGGCGCTGATGCCGCCGCCCACCTTGAGCCGCGTGACGGCGACGCCCGTCTCGGCCGCCACCTCGTCGATGATGGCGCGGACTCCAAGGCCCAGCGCGTCCAGGAACGCACGCGCGACGTGCGCCCGGGTCGCACCGAGCGTCAAGCCCAGGACCGCGCCGCGCGCAGCGCTGTCGAGGTACGGCACGTTGAGCCCAGTGAACGCGGGCACGAACATCACGCCGCCGGCGTCGGGCACGGTGGCCGCCAGCGGGCCGATCTCGCGCTCGTCGTCGAGCAGCCGCGCGCTCTCGCGCATCCAGCGGATCACGGCGCCGGTGACGGTGGCGTCGCCCTCCAGGCAGTAGGTCCGGTCGATCGGCCCGTCGGCGGCTCCCGGGCGGCCAGAGCTGGGCAGCGCCCAGGCGTAGTAGGACTGCATGCGCTCGGCGGCCGGCGCCCGCGAGCCCACGCACACGTCGACGAACGTGGCCGTGCCGTGGGTGCACTCGGCATCGCCCGGGGCCCGGCAGTCGTAGCCGAACAGCGCGGCCTGCTGGTCCGCGATCATCGCCAAGACGGGCACCTCGGCCGCAGCGCCGTCGCGGCCCTCGAGGCGCAGCGTGCCATAGTCGTGGACGCTGGGACGCGGAGCCGGGAGGATCGCCTCGGGGATGTCCAGCCAGTCGAGGAGCTCCGGCCAGTAGCGGTCGGCGCGGATGTCCCACAGGCCCTGCGAGTCGATCAGCGAGTAGTCCTCGACATGCTCGCGGGGCGAGCCGAGCGCCACCAGAAGCCATTCCGCCGAAAGACCGAACCGGATGCGGCGTGAGCGGGCGGCTGCGGCGAACGACGGGTCGTGGCGCATCCGCCAGCCCAGGTGGACGGACGCGTTCCAGGGCCCGGGCCGCTGGCCCAGGCGCCACAGCGTCTCGGACCACAGCCCCTCCACCGCTCGCAGCTCGCGGAGCAGGTCGCCCGTCCGCAGGTCCTGCCAGCTGATCGCGTTGGCGAACGGCTCGCCGGTGGCGGCGTCCCAGGTGAACCCCGAGTTGCGCTGGCTGGCGATCCCCGCCGCGACGATGTCCTGCGGCCGGGCACTCGCGGCCGCCAGGGCGTCGGCGATCGACTCGCGGACGCCCTGCGCGATGGCGACCGGGTCCTGCTCGCTCCAGCCCGGCTGCGGATGCAGGCGGCCCACGGCACGATAGCCGGTACCCAGCACGCGGCTCTCCGCGTCGAGCACGAGCGCCTTGCTGCCGCTCGTGCCCTGGTCGATGCCCAGCACGAGGGCGCTGCGCGCGACGCCGCCCATCAGAGCGCCTGCTCCAGGAGGTCGCCCAGGTCCCGGAACACGTGCGTCGGCCGGATGCCGCTGGCCTCGGCCGCTGCCCTCGACGTGGCGCCCGTCAGCGTGAGCGCCGCGCCCATGCCCGCCTCGAGGCCCATCGCCACGTCGGTCTCCAGGCGGTCGCCGGTGATCAGGCAGCGGTCCGCCGGCACGCCGACGAGGCCTAGGACGGCGGCGGCCATGTGCGGCGACGGCTTGCCCACGATCGCCTCGCAGCGGGTGGCCGTGCAGGCCTCGATGGCCGCGATGACGCTCGCCGCGTCAGGCTCGCCCCCGCCGGGCACCGGACAGTATCGGTCGCCGTTGGTGGCGAAGAACCGGGCTCCGCCGCGGATGGCGTCGAAGGCGACCTGGAGCTTGCGGTAGGCGAAGGTTCGGTCGAAGGACGCGATCACGGCCTGCACGGATGCAGCATCGTCCACCAGCTCGAAGCCGGCCGCCGCGAGCTCGTCGCACAGGGGCGGCTCGCCCACCACGAACAGGCGGTTGATCCCCTCGGCCGCGCGCAGGCGGCCCAGGAAGGCCGCCATGACCAGCGACGAGTTGACCACGTCCTCGACCGGCGTCGGCAGGCCCAGGCGCGTCAGCTTCGCGCTGTAGTCGGCCGCCGTGTGCGTCGGATTGTTGGACAGGAAGACCGTGCGGCGGCCGTGCTCGCGGAGGGTGCCGATGGCGCGGCCGGCGTTGGGCAGCAGGGCGTCGCCCAGGTACACGGTCCCATCGAGGTCGAAGATGTAGGCGTCGTAGGCAGGCATCGGCGGGAAGCATGGCACGGGCAGGGCGCGCCGCGCACCGCGCTGGGACAGGCGCGCGGCGCAACGAGAGGCGCGCCGCGCACCGCGCGGCGGCTCCGTTACACTCCCCCGACGATGACCCTGCAGCTCGAACCCTCCCCCGCGCCGGCCCAGGCGCCCGCCCCGCGCCCGCGCATCTTCTCCGGCATCCAGCCGTCCGGGATCGTCCACTTGGGGAACGACCTGGGGGCGATCCGGAACTACGTGATGCTCCAGTGGGAGTACGAGGCGATCTACTGCATCGTCGACTACCACGCCCTCACCAGCACCCATGACCCGGGCGCGATGCGCCGCCGAACCCGCGAGATGGCCGCGAGCCTCCTCGCGCTCGGTCTTGACCCAGAGCGCTGCACGCTGTTCGTCCAGAGCCACCGCCCCGAGCACACCGAGCTCATGTGGCTCTTCGCCACGGTCACGCCGGTCAGCTGGCTCGAGCGGACGCCGACCTACAAGGAGAAGAAGCAGAACCAGCCCGACGACATCAACCACGGGCTGCTGACGTATCCGGTCCTCCAGGCGGCCGACATCGCCATCTACAAGGCGGGACTCGTGCCGGTGGGCAAGGACCAGGCAGCGCACCTGGAGCTCTCGCGCGAGATCGTGCGCGCCTTCAACAACCGCTACGGCGAGACGTTCCCCGAGGCGGAGGCGGTCTACACCACCGCTCCCGTGGTGCTGGGCACCGACGGCGTCAAGAAGATGAGCAAGTCGGTGGGCAACACCATCGAGATCCTCGCCTCGCCCGACGAGATCCGCAAGCAGGTCATGTCGATGGTGACCGACACGAAGCGGATCCTGCGCAGCGATCCCGGCCGCCCCGAGGTGTGCAACGTCTGCGGGCTGCACCGCTTCTTCGGCGACGACTGGGAGGAGATCCAGGAGGGCGAGCGCACGGCGCGGACCGGCTGCGTGGACACCAAGAAGCTGCTCGCACAGCGGATCATCGAGCACTACGCCGGCGCCCGCGAGCGCTACGCGGACCTGATGGCGCACCCTGCCGAGGTGGACGGGATTCTCGAGGCCGGGGCGGACCGGCTCAAGCCGCTCGCCGGGGCGACGATGGCCGAGGTCCACGCGAAGATGGGGCTGCGCTAGGCGCCCGCGGCTGAAGGGCCAGGGCCGGTCAGCAGGCGGGCTGAACGTCGCCCGGGCAAGGCGCAACGGATCGACGGCCCAATTGGTAAGCGCGGGATGGACGCCCCGTCGTAGGCTGTGGCCATGCCCATCGAGCTCTCGGATCGCCAGCGCCGCCTTCTGGACGCCGTCCTCATCCTCGCCGTCGTGGCGCTGGGGTTCGTCGTGGTCGGGGACGTCACCGGCTTGCTGGCGTTCTTCAGCGACGTCGTCCTCGTCTTCTTCCTCGCCTGGCTGCTCGCATTCGCCATCCTGCCGCTGATTGACCTCGTCAAGCGGCTCGTGCCGGGCATCCCGGACCTCGCGGCAGTGATCCTGGTGTACCTCGTGGTGGTGGGCCTCCTCGTCGGCGTCGTGGTCCAGATTTCCGCGGCGCTTGCACCGTCGATTACCCAGCTGCCGACGGACAGGAACCTCTACACGCAGTTCGTCAGCCTGCTGACGGACGTGCAGCACCGGCTCATGTCGCTGGGGTTCCACGTGGACCTGGTGGGCCAGGCACCGTCCATCTGGAGCACGCTCCAAGGCTGGGCGGGCCAGCTGGTGGGTCCGATCCAGGAGATCGCGGTCGCGAGCGTCGGCGTGATCGGCAACATCCTCATCGTCACCATCCTCTCGGTCTACCTGGTCATCGACCGGGAAGCGGCGCTGGCCTTCGTCTATCGCCTGGTCCCGCCGAGCCAGACCAGCACGGCGCGGCTCGTCCAGAGCAGTGTTGCGCGGTCCTTCGGCGGGTTCCTCCGGACGCAGCTCGTGATGGGCGTGGTGTTCGGGCTGCTGTCGGGGATCGTCAACGTGGCGTTCGGGCTCCAGTACGGTGGCGTCACCACGGTCGCGGCCGGGATCCTGCACGCCATCCCCTTCTTCGGCCCGTTCCTGTCGTGGCTGCCGCTTGTTGCAGTGGCACTGCTCACGACGCCCTTCCCCACCCCGCTGATCGTGCTCGCGATCATGGCCGTGGGCTGGTTCCTCACCATGAACGTGCTCCAGCCGCGGCTGATGTCCGGCGCCGTCGGGATCCACCCGATCGTGGTGCTGGGCTCGGTGATCGTTGGCTCCAAGATCGCGGGCATCGCCGGCGCCATCTTCGGCATCCCCATCGCGGCGGTGCTCTCGGCCTTCTTCTTCTACTGGTTCGAGCGGTCGCGAGAGGGCGGGTCGGTGGCGGACCGGGCGACCAGGCGGGTGGAGCGGCGGGAGGGCCACCCGGTGCGCCGGCCGAAGGAACCCGTTCCGGGCCTCGACGAGGACGTGGACGAGGTCAGCGAACCCCGACACGCCCAGCCCGCCGACGCCATGCGCGCCGGGCCGCCAGCCGAGGCGGAATCGTGACGGAGGCGGGCCCGGACCGTCCGGAGATGACCCGGGAGCGCGCCCGAACCGAGCGGCGCGATCTGGACAAGGAGCGTGGCGAGCCGCTGGCGGGGCAGCGGGGCGGGAAGCGCGCCCTGCGGCGCATGGGCCGCCCGCTCGACGCGTGGCCCTCGCGGCCACGGATCCTGGTCACCAACGATGACGGGATCGAGTCCCACGGCATCTTCGCGCTGAAGCGGGCCCTCGAGTCGGTGGGCGAGGTGGTGGTGGTGGCCCCGGACTCGAACCAGTCCGCCGTGGGCCACCAGAAGACCCTGACCCGGCCCCTCCGGGTCCGCGAGCGGACGCTCCCCGACGGATCAACCGGCTACGCCATCGACGGGTCGCCCACCGATGCGGTGAGCCTCGGGCTGCTCGGGTTCTTCGACGAGCGGTTCGACCTCGTGGCGTCGGGGATCAACTACGGCGCCAACCTCGGCGACGACCTCACGTACTCCGGCACGGTCTCGGCCGCCATGGAGGCGATCATCAACAGCGTCCCAGCGTTCGCGATCTCGCAGGAGTACAGCGAGCCCGTGGACTTCACGCTGGCGGGGATCGCGGCGGCCATCGTGGCCCGCAACATCCTCGAGCACGGTCTCCGCCATGGCGAGCTGCTGAACGTGAACGTGCCCGCGGTGGGCCCGGACGAGTGCGGCGGGATCGAGGTCACGCGTCTGGGCAAGCGCGTCTACCAGGACCAGCTCATCGGTCGAGTGGACCCGCGCGGCATGCCGTACTACTGGATCGGCGGACCGCCGCCATCGGGCATCGCCCTGCCGGGGACCGACTTCGACGCCATCGTCAACCGCCGCGTCTCGGTCACGCCGGTCCATCTCGACCTCACCGGTCGCCGGCTGCTGCGCGAGCTCCCCTCGTGGGACTGGTCGCTGGACGCGGTCGCCGCTGCGGCCGTGCCGAGCCCAGAGGAGGCCGAGGCCCTACGTCCCACGCCGGTCGAGCGCGAGCGCTTCGCCGAGGAGACCCGACTCGAGCGTCGGTAGGCGGCTGTCCGCTCCGGTCACGTGGCCCGGCCGTGGTCCGGCACCCGGGGCGTGATGCGCCACGCCCCGGTCATCTGGACCGGCGGCGCCCCTTGCGGTCGGCGATGACCTCGCGCGCCGCGTTCTGGCCGGGAGCGCCCGTGACGCCGCCGCCCGGGTGCGCGCCCGAGCCCGCGAGGTACAGCCCGCTCACGGGCATCCGGTAGCGGGCCGAGCCCAACAGCGGCCGCCAGAGCCAGAACGAGTCCAGCGCGGGCTCCGCGTGCATCGGGTGGCCGCCCGTGAGCCCGAACTCGCGCTCGAGGTCCGCTGGCGTGAGCACCTGGCGCATCGTGACGCGCGCGGAGACGCCCGGCGCCACGCGCTCGAGCGAGCGGAGCACGGCGTCGCCAACGGCCTCGCGCTGGGCGTCCCAGTCGGCGGCGGACAGACCCGACGGCATCCACTGGGCGACCACGCTCATGACGTGCGTGCCGTCCTTCGCGCCCGCCACGAGCGACGGGTCCACCAGCGACGGGATCGTCGCCTCAAGCAGCGGCTCGTCGGCGAACCGGCCGTACTTCGAGGCGTCGAAGGCGCGCTCCATCGCGTCAATCGAGCTCGTGCCCACCTGGATCCGACCGCGCAGGAGTCGCCCGTCGCCACCCGCCGCCGGGAACTCCGGCAGCCCGTCGAGCACCAGGTTGACCTTGGCGGACACGGCCGGCGTCCGGATGTTGCCCGCCCGCCAGCGCAGGTTCGGCCCAATCGTCACCGGGTCCACCATGCCCGTCAGCAGCATCTTGGGCCCGAGGCCGGAGACCACCGCCGGTGCGCTGATCGACTCGCCGGACGCCAGGATCACGCCGGAGACGGCCCCGTCAGCCGTGGCCACCCGCATCACCCGGGTGCCCGTGCGGATCTCTGCACCGGCGACCTTCGCAGCCGACGCGAGGGCTTCGGACACAGCGGACGGGCCGCCCCTCGCGAACACCGTCTCACCGGCGCCGCCGCCGTCATTGGCCGCCGCATCCGCGAGCAGGACGCTCGTGGAGCCTGCGGACCACGGGCCGAGCGCGGTGTGGCGGACGCCGCGCCAGGCGGTCGTCGCGCGAATCGCCTCGGTCTGGAACGACTCGGCGACGAAGTCCGCCACCGCCATCGCGAGGACGCGCAGGATGTCCCGGCCGTCATCGCGGCCCATGCCCCGGAAGGCGCGGGCCAGCCGCAGGCCCATCAGCGCGTCACCCGCGCCGGGGCCCTTGATGTCGGGCGGGACCTCGTCGCCGATGTCGGCGAGGAAGTTGGACAGCGCCCGCACCCGGCGGTCGAACTCGACGAACGCGGTGGCGTCGGCGTCGGACCAGGCGCGCAGGGACTCGACGCTCCTGCCCAGATCGGCCCACAGCGTCACGGCGCGGCCGTCGGGCTGGGGGGCGAAGACGCGGACCTCGGGCGAGACCAGCGCCATGCCGAAGGCACCGAGGTCGAGCTCGCGGGCGACGGACGGACGGAGCCGGCCGACAGTGTGGGCGAGGGTCGGCACGCGGACGCCGGGCGCCAGCTCCTCGGTGACCGCCGCGCCGCCGACCTTGTCGCGGGCCTCGAGGACGATGACGCGCTGGCCCGCGCGGGCGAGGTACGCCGCCGCGGTCAGGCCGTTGTGGCCGGCGCCGATGACGATGACGTCGAAGTTGTTGGGGGACGTGGTCGTGGTCATCGTCACGCCGCCTTCTGGCCGCGGGCGCGCAGGACCTCGAGCGCGGCCAGCCGCCCGTTGGCGCCCATCAGGCCGCCGCCGGGGTGCGTGGACGAGCCCGACAGGAACAGGTTCTGCACGGGCGTCCTGAATCGGGCGTACCCGGGGACCGGGCGGTTGAAGAACAGCTGCTCGAGGCTGAGCTCGCCCTGGAAGATGTTCCCCTCGGTGAGGCCCATCGTCCGCTCGATGTCCAGCGGGGTGAGGACCTGGCGGCCGATGACGATGTCGCGGATGTTGGGCGCGAACTCGGCGATCCGGTCGATGACGGCGTCCCCGAAGGCCTCGCGCTGGTCGTCCCAGGTGCCGAGCTCGGGCGCCAGCCTGTAGGGCGCGTACTGGACGAAGCAGCTGATGACGTGCTTGCCGGGTGGCGCCATCTGGGGATCCACGAGCGTCGGGATGATCATGTCGATGTACGGGCGGCGGCTGAAGTGGCCGTACTTCGCGTCGTCGTAGGCCTGCTCCATCTCATCGGGGTGCGGGCTGAAGCTGATGGCGCCGCGGAGGTGCTCGCCCTCGCCGGGCAGGCACGTGAAGTCGGGCAGCCGGTCCACGGCCAGGTTGACCTTGCCGGAGCTGCCGCGGAACTTGAACCGGCGGACCTCCTGCTCGAACTGCGGGTCCAGCGAGCCCGGCTCCAACAGGTCGAGGAAGGTGACCTTGGCATCGGTGGAGGCGAGGACCACGGAGGCCTCGATCTCCTCGCCGTTCTCCAGTGCGACACCCGTGGCCCTGCCGTTCCGCACGACGATCCGGGCGACAGGCGCCTCGGTGCGGATCTCGGCGCCCAGCGCCTGGGCCGCGCGGGCGATGCTGTACGACACGCCGCCGGTGCCGCCCTTGGGGATGCCCCAGGCGCGGAAGGCCCCGTCGATTTCGCCCATGTAGTGGTGCAGCAGAACGTACGCGGTGCCCGGGGAGCGGATGCCCTGGTACGTGCCGATGATCCCCGATGCGGACATCGTGGCCTTGAGCGGCGCGGTCTCGAACCACTGGTCGAGGAAGTCCTTGGCCGACATCGTCATCAGCTGGACGAAGACGGCCTGCTGGCGCTCCGGCAGCTTGGCGAAGTCACGGGCGAGGGACGCGATGGGGAGCAGCGGGCGCGGGTCGTTCTCGGTGGGGTCGCCGGGCACCATGCCCAGGATCGGCTTGATGAACCGGGCCATCTCGACCATGAGCTGGCCGTACTCCTCGTACGCCTCGGCATCGTTCTTCGACCACCGGCGCAGCTCGCGGACGGTCCGCCCGTGGTCGTTCACGCGCCACAGGTAGTCGCCGCCGGGCGGGGTCCTGTCCACACCCTTCCGCAGCGGGGTGAAGGTGCCGTCGAGCGGCAGGATGTCGAGACCGTACCGCGGCAGGTTGAGGTCGCGGATGATCTCGGGGCGCAGCAGGCTCACGACGTAGCTCGCGACCGAGAAGCGGAACCCCGGGACGATCTCCTCGGTGACCGCGGCCCCGCCCAGCACGTGCCGGCGCTCGAGGACGAGCGTCTTGAGCCCGGCGCGAGCCAGATATGCGGCAGACACGAGCCCGTTGTGCCCGCCGCCGATGATCACCGCGTCGTAGCGCTGCGGCACGCCACCCTCCAGTCGGTCCTGGCGCCCGGTCCGCACCCGCGCGGCCGGCCGCTGTTCAGCCTGCATCAAGTCGATGCAGTGTATCGGCTCTGAACGCGCGACCTCCCGCCGAGGCGCACGGTACGCCCACCAGACGACGGGGTTCGGGGGACACCATCGACGGATAGGCAGGGAGCGACTGGCTCCAGCCGACGCCCGTGGGCCCACGAGGTGTGTGCCATGTTATGTGTAGTACATTGAACACGGAGGCGCACACGATGGCGCTGGTCAGGACCAACATCACGATCCCCGAAGACGTGCTCGCGCTCGTGGACTCGCTCGCCGGACCGCGTGGCCGGAGCGCCTACATCTCAGAGGCGGTGGCGCGGCAGGCGCGCCGTGACAACGCGATCAGGGTCGTGCGCGAGACCGCCGGCGCGCTCAAGGGGTCGAAGGCCTGGGGCGAGACGCCGGAGGAGACCGACCTGATCCTGCGCGAGCTCCGCGACAGCTCCGACCGAGACCGCATGCTCTACGGAGACGACTGGTAGGCGATGCGGTACCTGCTGGACACCACGGTGCTGATCGACCACGCCCGGGGCCGCTATGGTGTCGGCGAACTGCTGACGCGACTGTTCTCGGAGACCGGGGACCTCTACACCTGCGACGCCGTGGTCGTCGAGGCGCTCTCCAGCGGCTCGGAAGATGAACTGGAGATCATCGGGCGGCTCGTTCGGGCACTCGAGTACGTGTCGACCAGTCCGGAGGCGGCTGCCTGGGCAGCCGGTGCCCGGCGAAGGGGTGGGCGCACGAGCCGCCGTGACCTGGGCGACGCGATCATCTCCGGCATCGCATGGAGCCTCGAGGCGACGATCGTGACGAGGAACCCCCGGGACTTCGAGGGCCGAGGGGTCCCGGTTCTGAGCTACGGGCAGACGACGGCCTGAGCGGATGCCCCCGGTGAGGCTTGGCCTCGTCGCGCCGGGCAGCTCGACTCGCCAGCCAGCCCGCATAGGTGTCATGCATACTTTCTCGATCACCAGTGCTGGAGGTTGTGCGTGAGCGTCGGCACCCCGTTCCATCCCCGGGCAGCAGCCCTGAATCGCAAGATGCAGTGGCGCGAGTGGTCCGGCCACTGGGCGTCGTCGGTGTACGCCGATGTCCACGACATCGAGTACAACGCGATCCGCGAGGCCGCGGCGGTCATCGATGTCAGCCCGCTCTACAAGTACCGGATCACCGGCCCCGACGCCATCGCGCTCACCGATCGGGTGATCACCCGTGACGCCGCCAAGCTCAAGGTCGGCCAGGTCATCTACACGCCCTGGTGCGACGAGCACGGCAAGGTCATCGACGACGGCACTGTGCACCGCGTCGGCGAGCAGGAGGTCCGCTGGACGGCCGCCGACCCGCAGTACCGCTGGCTGACGCTCAACGCCGCCGGGCTCGACGTGACGATCGAGGACGTCTCCGAGTCGCTGGCAGCGCTCGCACTCCAGGGCCCGTTCAGCCGCGACGTGCTCGAGGCCGCGTCCGGCGAGAGCTTCGCCGACCTGAAGTACTTCCGCCGCCGCGGCTCGACCGTCGCGGGTGTGGCCATCGACGTGAGCCGCACCGGCTACACCGGCGATCTCGGCTATGAGCTGTGGATCCCCGCCGCGTCGGCCGAGGCCGTGTGGGACACGCTGTTCGAGGTGGGCAAGTCGTGGGCGATCCGCCCCGCCGGCATGCTCGCGCTGGACCTCGTTCGCCTCGAGGCGGGCCTCGTCCTGCTCGAGGTGGACTACACGTCCGCTCGCCACGCGATGAATCCCGAGCAGAACTACAGCCCGTTCGAGATCGGCCTCGGCAGGCTCGTGTCCTTCGACAAGGGCGACTATGTCGGCAAGCGCGCGCTCCAGGCGGAAGTGGCGGAGGGCACGACGGCGCGCCGCCTCGTCGGCCTCCAGCTCGACTGGTACGACATCGAGGGCCTGTACAGCGCCCAGGGCCTGCCGCCGGCCATCTCGCCCACCGTGGACCGCTCGCCGGTGCCGGTGTTCGCAGACGGCCGCCAGATCGGGAGGGCGACGTCGCGCGGCTGGAGCCCCATCCTAAAGCAGGCGCTCGCGCTCGCTTCCGTTCCCCTCCGCTACGAGCGAATCGGCATGAGGCTCCAGGTGGAGTGGACGGTCGAGGGCCGCCGGGGCAAGGTGGCCGCCACCGTGGTGGACCTGCCGTTCCTGGACCTGGAGCGCAAGCGCGCCTGAGCCATTCGGCCGCCCCCACCGTCCGCGCCGCGGGCTCGCAGGTGGGTGGGCTATGGGCCGACGAGCTTCGCGCCGCCGGTCAGGGTGACGGCCTGCGCCACTGGCTGAACCGCGAGCGTCACCACAGACCCGCCGTCTGCGGTGCCGGTGAGCTGCTTGACGACCCTGAGCGTCGCCTTCGCACCGCCAGCGGCGGTGATCGCAGCCGTGTCCGTGGACAGGTCGCCAAGCTCGGCGACCGAGTTGCCCAGCACGGTGACCGAGAGCTGCTTGACCGTGCCAATCCCCTTCAGCACCGAGCCGCTCGAGACCGAGACGGTGAGTGACTGGGCCATGGCCTCGATCGTCCCGTTGGCGCCGCCCTCCAGGCTCACCGAGGTCACCTCGGGCGAGGTGATCCGCACGGTCGCCGGCTTGGCCGAGGTGAAGCCCGGCGGGGCCACGGTGACGCTGAGCTCGGCGCCGGACACCTGCGTCCGGACCATCGCGAGCACGTTCGACGGCGCCTCCACCTGCACCGCCTGCACGCTCCCGGCCGAGAGGACCAGGTTGAGCGCCCCGTCCACGGTCACCGAGCTGAAGGCCTCCAGCTGCCGCGCGTCGATCTTGCCGTCCGAGGCGGCGGGCACGGGCGTGGGCGAGGCGAGCGGCCCGGCGCAGGCTGCGACGACGAGCGCGACGCAGGCGGCAGGCAGGGCGAGCCGGGCGATGGCGCCCTGGCGCGCGCGATCAGGCATTGGGTTGGGCTCCGAACGGGGGGCGCCTCGGCAGGATGCACGGGTGCCGGCCGCCGGCCGAGGGCCGGAGGGGACAGGGCCACGGGCCGCAGGTCGCCGGATCGGGGGGCCGGTCCGTCCCTGCACACGGGACGATGCCCGGTCAGGCGATCGTCGTCGGGTGG
Source organism: Chloroflexota bacterium (assembly GCA_037446495.1). Lineage (GTDB taxonomy): Bacteria > Chloroflexota > Limnocylindria > Limnocylindrales > CSP1-4 > CAIXZV01. The sequence goes on from JBBIIL010000011.1 coordinate 55,763, forward strand.
ATGAGCCACACCCGCTTGGCCGAGGATCTGCTCTCGGGCGCGGCTAGCGAACGAGGGCGAGCGCGGCGCCGAGCGAGGTGGTCGTCTCCTGATCGAGCCCGGAGGTGACCAGGAGCCAACTCGGCTGCTCTCCACGGGCCGCAACGATCGCGAAGCCGCCGGCGTCGGTGGTGACCAGCGTGCCAGCCATCGAGCCGAACGAGGCGCTGCCAGCGTCACTGCCCGACGGGACGCAGCCGGTGCCGTCCGTGCAGAACGCGCCCTCCGACAGGGCCAGCGTCGAGCCGTCCGGGCCTCGATAGCTGATGACCAGCTTCCCACCGTTCGCGAGCCGGTAGGACCCGGACGAGACGACCCAGCCCTTCGGCAGAACGGCGCAGTACACGTCCCAGCTGACGGAGGCCGCGAGGTTGGCGTAGAAGGCGCGGTTGCCGTCGCTCCCCGTGCAGGCGTCCGCCGGGCCGGTCCCGGCCGACGCCGACGGCGAGGCGCTGTCCGAGGGGGCATTCGAGCCCGACGGCCCAGCCGCGTCCGTCGCGGCGGGCGTGGGGGCGGACGACTGCCCGGACGTGGGCGACCCCGAGGGCTCGCCGCTGCCGGGCACCGCGCCGCCCGACGTCGCAGGCTGGCTCTTGACCGACGTCGGAGCACTTGACGTGGCGTCCGACGGACCCGCGCCGCCGGGCGGCGTGCTGTCGCCACAGGCCGCGGCGAACAGGGCCACGAGCATCAGGGAGGCGGCGGCGGCGCGTCTCATCCACCAAGCGTACCCGGCAACCGCGCCGCGCGCCTCCGACGAGGCGCGGAGGCGCGCGGAATCGTTGTCGCCACTCGGTGTCCCCACGCGCTAGACTGCGCTCTACCAGTAACGCCTCCCCGGCGGGGGAAGTCGGTTCCAAGCCGACGCTGACCCGCAGCCGTAGGCCGCGACACCCGTCGCGGCAAGCCGGAATGCCCGTCCGGGAGGCCAGGCTCCACAACCCGTCGTGGTCCGCGGGCGGAGCCCGGAACAGATGAGAGCCTCAGGCCGCATCCCGCCGCTCCGTGGCGGGATGAGCCACTTGCTCACCTCCGATCCCGGGTTCGACGTACAGACCGACGGCCCCGCTTTTGGAGGAACAAAGCGATGGGCGTCTCTCGCATTCTCCCCAGGCCGCTGGCAGTGGCCGCCGTGTCGCTGGGCCTTGCCCTGGCAGCGATAGGCGGCGTGAGCCCGGCCCGTGCCGTGGCCCCGACCAGCGACCCGGCCGGCGTGGCAGCGGGCTGGCTCGCGACGAAGGTCGAGGCGGGCGGGCTCCCGGCAGGCAGCCTCGCCGACGCGATCTTCGCGTTCGCGGCCGCCCGGACGGGCGCGACGCCCACAGCCCACGCGCTCACCCAGCTCGGAGCCGTCGCCAACGGGTACATCGGCTATGGCGGGACGCTCAAGCCGGGTGCCCTGGGCAAGGTCATGCTGGCCGTCATCGTCGCGGGCGGCGATCCCACCTCGTTCAACGGCCATGATCTCGAGACCGACCTGCGCGGCCTCCAGATCACCAGCGGCGCGGACGCCGGCCTGTTCACGGGCGCCACGATCAACGACCAGGCGCTGGACATCCTGGCGCTCGCCGCGACATCGGGCGGCGTCCCCGCCGGTGCCGGAGACTGGCTGGCGGCCAAGCAGTGCGCGGCGGGCGACTACTCCTGGGACGGCTCGTGCCCGGTTGCCGCGGGCAGCGAGGACCCGGACACCACCGCCGCAGCGCTCCAGGCACTGCTCGCCGCGGGGAACACGACCGCTTCCGGCAAGGCGACCGCATGGTTGCTGGCCTACCAAGCCCACGACGGGTCGCTCAGCGCGTACGGGTCCGCCAACGCGAACAGCACCGGCTCGGGCGGCGAGGCCCTGCGCGCGGCGGGCCAGACCACTGCGGCGGATCAGGCCGCCGCGTTCGTGGCATCGCTCCAGTACGGCTGCAGCGCGGCCGCCGCTGATCGCGGTGCGATCCCCTACACGACGACGGACCCGGGATACGGCGGGCCCTTCTCCTCCACTGCGCAGGGCGTGCTCGCGTTCAGTGCGCCGCGCCTCGACAAGTTGCGCATCGAGGGGGCGGCGGCAACGGCGCCGAACCTCACGTGCGCCGCGTCGACGCCGACGACCAAGTCCAGCGCGGCCGGTTCCGCACTGCCGACTCAGCCGCCCACCGACTCGATCAGCGTGACTCCGTCGAGCCAGTCCGCGTCCAGCGGACTCCTGCTGGTGGTGGTCGCGCTCGTCGTGGCGAGCGGTGCCCTGGCCTTCGCCGGCCGTCGGGAGCATCGGCGCTGAACCTCCTGCGACGAGCCATGGGCAGTCGATCGCCGGGCGGCCCGTGGCTCGCGCTCATGCTGCTCGCGGGGCTCCTCGGTGGAGCCTCCGCGACGCCGTCCCCGGCAGCGGCGGCCGGCACGTCGGGGCCGTGCCCCGGGACCTCCGGCGTGACGGTGGTCGTCGACTTCGCGGCGCTCGGCATCGGCGTCTCGGTGCGCTGTGCGCCGGGTACACCCGCCAACGGCTTCGACGCGCTGTCGCGGGCCGGTTTCGGCGTGGAGCAGGTGTCCTCGATGCCGGGGTTCCTGTGCAAGATCAACGGCCAGCCGGCGTCGCAGACGTGTGACCAGACGCCGCCGGCCAACGCGTACTGGGGATACTGGCACGGGACCCCCAGCGGGTCCTGGACCTTGAGCCAGGAGGGCGCCGGCTCCTCGCATCCGGTGCCGGGTAACGTCGAGGGGTGGGCGTTCCAGAGCGGGACGACCCTGCCGCCGAGCATCCCGCCGGCCGTCGGGCCGCTGCCCGCACCGTCGCCGACGCCCCGGGGCTCGCCAGCGCCGAC
>JBBIIL010000012.1:0-18955 GCA_037446495.1 Chloroflexota bacterium
GATCGGCCCGAGCGCGGCCCGGGGGGCAGCACCGCGACGCCAGGCGCTCGCAACTGCGGCCTCGGGGGCCGCGGGTGGAGGGCTGCGGTTGGGCGGGTGGCCCGGGGGCGTGGACGCGGGCGCGACCCGGGTGCCGCAGCGCCACGGAAGGGTCGGTCGCCACGCCCTCAGCTGGGAGCGCGCACGAGCAGCCCGGGTGATGCCTCCGACGAGGCACGGAGCCCCGCCAACCCGAGCGCCAGATTGACCTCCGCGGCGAGCAGGTCGAACGCGCGACCCACGCCCGCCTCCCCGCCCCACGTCAGCGACCACAGCACCGGCCGCCCGAGCATGACCCCGCGCGCCCCCAGTGCCAGCGCGGTCAGGACATCGGTTCCGCGGCGGATCCCGGAGTCGAGGAGCACCGGCGCCCGCCCCGCCACGGCCTCAACCACCGCTGGGAGCGCGTCGATGGACGCGATCGAGCGGTCCAGCTGCCGCCCACCGTGGTTCGAGACGTCCACCGCGGCGGCGCCAAGGTCGAGCGCCCGCACGGCATCGTCGGGGTGGAGCACGCCCTTGACGACGACCGGCAGCCGCGTGTTCGCCACCACCCACGCCAAGTCGTCCCATGTGTTCGAGAGCTTGAACTCGTCGTCGCCGTAGGCGTCCGCGCGCTTGAGCGCCGAGCGCCTGACATTCGCGTACGCCACGTGCGGCGGCCGGGCGAACCCGGTGCGGATGTCCCGCTCCCTGCGGCCGAGGATCGGCGCGTCCATCGTGAGCACGATCGCCTCGTAGCCCGCCGCCTCGGACCGCTGCACCAGCTCGAGGTTCTTGCCCGAGTCATCGAGGAAGTACAGCTGGAACCAACACGGAGCGCCCGTCGCGCCCACCTCCTCGATCGTCGCGGAGCCAACCGTGGACAGGCAGAACACCAGGCCGCGCGCTGCGCACGCCCGCGCCACCGCGACCTCGCCCTCGGCATCGCCGAGCTTGTGGAGCGCCATCGGCGCCACCATGAACGGCGAGGGCCAGCGTCGCCCCAGCACCTCGACCGACGCGTCGCGGCCCTGGATCTCCACGCCGATCCGCGGCACGAACCGCCAGCGGTCGAACGCCGTGATGTTGTCGCGCAGCGTCACCTCGTCGTTGGCGGCCCCTGAGTAGTACGCCCCGCTGCCGGGCGAGAGCGTCGCGAGGGCGAGCGCCTCGAAGTCGGCGAGACGGATCGGGTCGTCGCCTGACGGCTGGCCGAGCCCATCGAGCTGGCCCATCGCACCCCCGCCGCTCATGCCATGCCCCGGATGCGCAGCGCGTTGGCGTGGGCGGGGAAGCCCTCGTGGTCCGCCAGCGCGAGCGTCGCCCGCGCCAGCGAGCGAAGCCCGTCCTCGGTGAGCTTCGCGATGGACGCGGTCGTCATGAACGTGCGCGACGTGACGCCGCCGTTGATCCGCGCGAAGCCGCCCGTGGGCAGCGTCGCCGGGACGCCGATCGTGAAGTTGGCCGCCGACACCGGGGAGTCCTGGCCCAGCAGCACCTCGCCGGCATACGTGAGCTTCGCGAGCGTCGTCTCGGGATCGCGGGTGGCGATCTGCATGTGCTCGGGCGCGTAGTCGCCGGCGAAGGCCGTCGCCTCGTCCATCGTGTCGAACAGGAAGGCACCGCCGAGGTTCGACAGCGCGGACCGCGCGTACGACCTGCGCGGCTCCGGCAGCGCGGCAACCTGCTTCGCGAGCTCCGCGTCAACCGCCTCGACCACCGCGATCGAATCGGTCACCAGCAGTGCGGCGGAGTCGGCGCCGTGCTCGGCCTCGTTGAGCAGGTCGGCGGTCAGGCGCACCACGTCCGCCGAGTCGTCGGCCAGCACCAGCGACTCCGACGGCCCGCAGAGCATGTTCGTGCCCACGCCGTGGAGCTGCGCCAGGACTTGGGCGGCCGTCACCGCGGGCGAGCCGGGCCCGACGATCTTCGACACCCTCCCGATCGTCTCTGTGCCCAGCACCACCGCCGCCACGCCGGCCGGCCCGTTCGCGCGGACGATCCTGGTGATGCCCAGCTCCTTCGCCGTGGCCAGGACGCCCGGGTCCACGCGGTCCGTCCCCGGCAGCGGCGGCACGACGACCGTGATCTCCGGCACGCCGGCCACCACCGCGGGGGTCCCGATCATCACCAGCACGCTCGGGAAGGAGCCCTTGCCGCACGGGACGAACAACCCCGCCGACGGGATCGGGTGGTGGCGCTCGCCCACCACGACCCCTGGGCGGGTCTCTCGGCGCCAGCTCGGGCTCGCCGCCAGCTGCGCCTCGTTGAAGGCGCGGACCTGCGCGATGCCGACGCGGATGGCGTCGAGGAGCGCGGGGGCGATGGCGGCGTGCGCCTGATCGATGGCCGCCTGCGTCACGAGCAGGTCGTCGGCGGCGATCGCGACGTTGTCGAAGCGCGCGGTCGCGTCGGCCACGGCCTGGTCGCCGCGCGCCTGGACGTCGGCGTAGATCTCGCCGATCGACGTCATGAGGTTCGGGTCGAAGATCCCCGCCGTCGCGCGCGCCATGATCCGAGCCTGCCCGTCGGCGTCGAGGTCGCGCCAGCGGCGCAGCGTGAGCACGTTCATGCGGTCCTCCCGCCATCGACGACGATGGCCGATCCGGTAACGTGGGACGCCTCGTCCGAGGCGAGGCAGGCGCCGGCTGCTTCGTTTCGCCGGGTCATGGGTGTCCGCCCTCGGCGACCGCCCGTCGGGTCAGTCGACCTCGACGACCGAGCCGCCCTCGAGTTCGGCGAGGAGTGGGGCGCCACGCTCGGCGCGCAGCCGGTTGGCGTACTCGAGGCTGCCCTTCGCGCCCGGCGCCACGTCACGGCGGGCGGGCACGACGTTGCCGTGATAGTCGCGGTGGGCGACCGGGCCAAGGACGCAGGTGCCGTCCTCGAGCGCCTTGACGACCGCGCGGCCCAGCTCGCTCTCGGACTGCCAGCCCTCGCCATTGTCGATCAGGTTCTGGAGGAAGCGGACCGGGTAGTGGTCGCGGCCGTCCGCGAGCGAGCGTGCGAGCTCGGGATCGTCGGTCATCAGGTGGGCCTCAATGAGTGGCGCGGGCGGAGTCCGCGCAGGCTTCGCATCATGCAGGACGCGGGCTGATTGTAGGACGCGGTGGGCTGCGACTGACGGCACCGACGCGCCGCCTCGAGCGTCAGGCGGTCGCTTGGGCGAGGCGCGGGCGACCCGTGATCCACGCCCCCGCCGTCACGAGCCCGAGGGCGAGGAGCGCCGCGTCCGGGCCGACGGCCACCCACACCGCGATGAACACCACCACGCCCACGAGGCCGGGCAGGACGACCGTGGACCGCTTGGCTGCGGCTCCGGCCATGGCGACCAGCGCGGCCGCGAGGCAGACGGCGGCGACGATGCGCAGGGGCCACGACACCGCGTCCACGATGGCGTCGATCAGCGCGCTCGCCACCACGCTCAGGCCCGGCGACGCCAGCCCGCTGCTGATCGCAGGGTCGGCGAACCGGAGCAGTGGCGGCACCACGGCCACCAGAAGCGCGGCGCCGATCCCGATCCGGACGACTATCGCGCGCCTGTCCACTGCGAGCGCCACCGCTGCGATGACGAGGGCGATCGCCAGTCCGATGAGGATGGGGGTGGCGGCGTCGAACGTCGAGACCGCGCCCTGCGCCGCCTCGAGCGCGGAGGTCTGCGCGATGGCCACCTGGCCGAAGTCGGGCGGGAGGCTGATGCCCAGCGCGGATCCCAGCATCGCGATGGCCCGCTGGGCGGGCGTGGCCGGGTCAGAGAGGTCCGGCAGCTGCACTGAGGCGTCGATGATCCCCTGCGTCTTGAGCGCATCGAGCGTGCTGCCGATGGCCGGGAGCACGTTCAGGTAGATGACGCCGTCGCTGGTGGTGACCGCCGCGCTGTCGCCCTTGAGCACCTTGATCGCGACGCTGGCCGAGGCGTGGACCATCTGCTCCCAGCGCGCCTCGAAGGCGGCGGACCCGAGCGCGCCCTCGATCGCAGATGCGATGCGGTCCTGCACCGCGCGGGCGATTGCGGGGGCCATCAGCGCGCCCAGGCGCCCCCCGATGACAGACTGCGCGCGGCCCTCGATGTCGAGCTGGGTCACGATCTTGGCAGCGGACCTGTCGGCCACCACCGCCTGCACCTGGGGGTTGGCGCCCACGGGCGCGAGCACGGTGGTCAGGGTGTCGGGCGAGAGCACGACGGCATGGAGCGTGCCCACGACCGACGCGACCAGGATCGCGAGGACGGCGAGGAGGCCGAGGAGGCCGGCGGCGGCGGACCGGCCGCGCGAACGCCTGGCGGGAGGGGCCGAGCTGCTCATCAGGTGGACCCTACCACGCCGCTGTCGCCGATCATCGGTCGATGCCCGCTCGCATCAGCGTCCAGCGAGCCCGCCGTTGGCCCAGCGAGCCAGCGGTTGGCGCGCCCTGGCCATCGGTGCCATGCCTGTCGACAACGTGCCTAGAGCCGCTGGTCGGTGCTGGGCTTGGCCCACAGGTTCACGCCGCTCTCGACCGCGTGCTGGTCAATCTCAGCGAGCTCCTCCGGGCTGAACGCGAGGTTCGCCAGGGCGCCGACGTTCTCGCGGATCTGCTCGGGCGAGCTGGCGCCGATGAGCGTCGTGGTCACCCGTGGATCACGGAGCACCCACGCGAGCGCCATCTGCGCCAGGGACTGGCCGCGACGCCCGGCGATCGCGTTGAGGGCGCGGACCCGGGCGAGGTTCCCCTCCGACAGCGACGCGGCCTGGAACGAGCCGCCGCCAGGCCTGTTGATCCGGGCGTTGGCGGGGATGCCGTCGAGGTACTTGTCCGTGAGCAGTCCCTGGGCGAGCGCGGTGAAGGCGATCATCCCCGCGCCGACGCCCTCGAGCGCGTCGAGCAGCTCGGGCTCCACCCAGCGGTTGAACAGGTTGTACGACGGCTGGTGGATCAGCAGCGGCACGCCCTCGGCGCGCAGGAGCGCAGCCGCCTCGCGGGTCTTGCCGGCCGAGTAGGAGGAGATGCCCACGTAGAGCGCCTTGCCCTGCCGCACGGCGTGGACGAGCGCGTCCATCGTCTCCTCGAGGGGCGTGTCGGGGTCGAAGCGGTGCGAGTAGAAGATGTCGAAGTACTCGACGCCCACGCGGCGCAGGCTCTGGTCGAGGCTGGCGAGGACGTACTTGCGCGAGCCGCCGCCCTGCCCATAGGGGCCCGCCCACATGTCGTAGCCGGCCTTGCTGCTGATGACCAGTTCGTCGCGGTGGCTGCTGAGGTCCTCGCGCAGGATCCGCCCGAAGTTGACCTCGGCCGAGCCGTAGGGCGGCCCGTAGTTGTTGGCGAGGTCGAAGTGGGTGATCCCCAGGTCGAATGCGGTCGTGGCCATCTCTCGCTGGAGCGAGGCCGGCGTGGTGTCGCCGAAGTTGTGCCACAGGCCCAGCGAGAGCCTCGGCAACTGGAGGCCACTCTGACCGCAGTACGCATAGGACATCGCGTCGTAGCGACTCGGTGCTGGCTGGTAGCTCATGGCGGACCTCCGTTCGGGCGACGTCGCGATCGCTGCCGACAGTGTCGCCCCGATCGGCGTGCGGCGCGGACCGTGATCGGCTCAGCCCCCAGCGATCGCGCGCATCGCCTCGAGCGCCGCGTCGATGTCGGCCTGCGTGGTGAAGGCGCCGAGGCTGAAGCGGACCGCGCCGCGATCGATCGTCCCGAGGTCGCGGTGGACGAGCGGCGCGCAGTGGACGCCGACGCGCACGGCGATGTCGAAGTCGCCGTCGAGGATGGCGCCCACGTCCTGCGGGTGGACGCCCGCCACGTTGCAGGCCAGGACGGCGACGCGGTCGGTGAGGTCGCCAGCGGCGTGGTAGAGCGTCACGGGGTCGATGGCGGCCAGGCCGTCCCGGAGGCGCGTCAGCAGTGCGGCCTCGCGTGCGTGGATCGCGTCGACGCCCTCGGCGCGCACGACGTCGAGCCCCTCACCCAGCCCCAGCACGCCGAGCAGGTTCAGCGTCCCGGCCTCGAGGCGAAGCGGGTACGTGGGCGTGTGGGCGAGGCTGGCCGAGTCCATCCCGGTGCCGCCGAAGCGCGTCGTCGCCACCTCGAGCGAGGGCATCACGACGAGCCCGCCGATCCCCGACGGCCCGTACAGCGACTTGTGGCCGGTGAACGCGAGCGCGCTGATGCCCATCGCCGCCATGTCGATGGGGACCTGCCCGGCGGACTGGGCCGCGTCGAGCACGACGGGGACCCCCCGAGCCGCGCAGCGTCGCGCGATCTCTGCCACCGGCTGCACCGTGCCGATGACGTTTGACGCATGGGTCATGACCACGCACCGCGTGTTCGGCCGGAGCAGCGCCTCGATCGCGTCGGGCGTCACGAGGCCTTGCTCGTTGAACGGCGCGGCGTCCCAGCTGATCGCGCCGGTCTCCGAGAGATGGTGCAGCGGGCGGAGGACCGAGTTGTGGTCGAGCCGCGTCGTGACGACATGGTCGCCCGGCCGGACGAGCCCGAGGATCGCGGTGTTGAGCGCATCGGTCGCGTTCGCGCCGAAGGCGACCCGCTCGGGATCCGGCGCCCCGAAGAACGCCGCGACCTTCACCCGGACCTCGTCCACGGCGTCGCTCGCGCGCATCGCGAGGTCGTGATTGCCGCGCCCAGGCGAGACGCCGAGCTCGCGGTACAGCTCCACCGCACGCTCCAGGGTGCCGGGGGCCTTGGGGAACGTGGTCGCGGCGTTGTCGAGGTAGATCACGTCAGTCCAGGCACGTCTGCGGGTTCGGCAGCCCCGCGAGCACCCGGGCGCCGAGCCTGATGCCGTCCGGGAAGAGCCGCTCGAGCTCGAGCAGCGTGAGGCCGGTCCCGGCCCGGAGGTCCTTGTTCATCGGGGCCCGGCCATGGTGTCCGTAGTAGTCGCGCATGTAGCGGATCACGCGCCACTGCGCCTTGTCGATGCCCGGCATCCCGCGCTCACGGGCGAGCTCGAGGGCAGCCGTCTCGGTCCAGTCGTCACTGTCCCAGAAGAACCCCTCGTCGTCGAAGTAGACCGAGCGGCCCGCGACCACGCGCGCGACGCGGGAGCGGACCGCTGCTTCGGCCATCGTTCGTGGTCCGCCCGGTCAGCGTGCTACCGGGCGGCCAGGGCCGCCTTGACGCGCTCCGGCGTGGCGGGCAGCTCGTAGACCATGGCGCCCGTCGCGTCGCGGATCGCGTTCACGATCGCGGGCGCCGTGGCGACCATCGCCATCTCGCCGATGCCCACCGAGCCCAGCGTGCCCAGCTCGCGCGGCGTCTCGACCAGGATGGTGTCCATCTCGATGGCATGGCGGATGTTCGGGAACTTGAAGGTGACCCAGTCCCTCGACCTGCCGTGGACGTACTCCTCGCGGAGCGCGAATCCGGCGCCCATGTCCATGCCGCCGTGGAGCTGGCCTTCGACGTTGCCCGGGTGGATGATCCGACCCGGGTCTGCGGCGGACGTCAGCTTGATCACCTTGACCTCGCCCGTCTCGGTGTTGACCTCCACCTCGGCCATCTGGACGCTGAACACCTGCACCTCGAACGACGGGCCGAGGCCGGTGTCGGGGTCCAGCGGCGCGGTCTCGATCGTGGTCCGCTTGCCCTGGTAGCGCACGGCCACGCCGGCAGCCTGGAAGTCCGCGTAGGCGCGCGAGCCCACCTCGTCCATGGCCTTGCGCAGGTGCGTCGCCGCGTCCACCGCGGCCCCGCCGAGCATGTAGGTGGCGCGCGACCCGGAGACCGGGCCGGACGCCGCCGTGTCAGCCGTGCTGCGGGTCCGCAGCCGAACCTTGGCCAGCGGCAGCTCGAGGACCGACGCCACGAGCTGGCTGATCATCGAATCGTTGCCCTCGCCCGGGTCGCCGGCGGCCATGTAGACCGTCACGCCGTCGTCGGCGTCAAGCTCGACGAAGCCGATGGACTTGTCGCCCGGCATCGCGATGCCGAACGCCGCCGCGCCGAGGCCGACGCCGCGGTAGACGGGGCCGCCGTTGTTGTGGGACCGCGCCGCGGCGAGCGCCCGCTCGTACGGGGCCTCGAGGGCGTCGCACAGGGCGGGGAACGGCCACTCCGTCACGACGTGGCCTGTGGCCTTGGCCTCACCCGGCCGCAGCGAGTTGCGCTTGCGGAACTCGAGCTTGTCCAGGCCCATCTTCTCGGCCAGCAGGTCCACGGCGCACTCGAGCGCGTAGTGCGTCTGGGGCGGGCCGGCACCCCGGGCGGCAGAGCCCCACGGGTTGTTCGTGTAGACCAGGCGGGAGGTCACCGCAAGGTTGGGCACGTTGTAGGCGCTGGTCAGCATGTGCAGTGCCCGGTTGAGGATGACCCGGCCGAGGCTCATGTAGGCGCCATTGTCCACGGTGATGTCCATGGCCATCGCGGTCAGGCGACCGTCGGCATCGCAGGCCAGGCGGGTGTCGATCTCGAAGGGGTGGCGCTTGCTGGTGATCAGCATCGACTCGGCGAGCGTGGGGACGTAGCGCACCGGGCGGTTGAAGTGCAGCGCCGCGGCACCCGCGATGCCCTCGGTGATGATCTCCACCTTGATGCCGAACTGGCCGCCCGCGAACGGCTCCTCGTACCGGATGTTCTCCCAGCCGAGCGCCTCCTGGAGGGTCTGCATGTGGAGGTGGATGTTGATGCTCCGCCCCACGACCACCAGCTCGGCGTCCTCGCCCTCGCCCTCCACCCACGCGAGGCTCACCTCGGGCTCCAGGGGCGCCTGGTGGACGAACTGGGTCTTGAAGCTGGCGCTGACCTCGCAGGCCGAGTTGGCGAACGCGGTCTCCGCGTCGCCCTTGATGATCGGCTGCCTGTAGCACAGGTTCGGCAGCTCGTCATGGAGCTGCGGGGCGCCCTCGGCCATGGCCTTGGCCGGCGTGTCGAGCACCGGCAGCGCCTCGTAGTCCACCTTCACGGCCTCGGCGGCCGCGAGCGCCTGCGCCTTGGTCTCGGCCGCGACGATCGCCACTGCGTCGCCCAGCAAGCGGACCTTGGTGTCGCACAGAATCGGCCGGTCGGCGACCTGGTACTTGAGCCGGTTCGTGCCCTTGATGTCCTTGGCGGTCATCACGCCGGCGACACCGGGCATCACCTCGGCGGCGGCCATGTCGAGTCCCTTGATCAGCGCGTGGGCGAGCGGGGCGCGGACGACCGCGATCTCGAGGGCGCCGGGCATCCGGATGTCCGCCCCGAACGTGGCGGTGCCGGTGGCCTTCGCCATCGCGGACGGGCGCGGGAACGACGTGCCGATCATGGGGGCGCCCGCGTCCGGCGTGTAGTCGGCCGGGCGCGCCTCGCCGCGGCGGAACTTCCCCGCCAGCTGGACCGCGTCGATGATCTTCACGTAACCGGTGCATCGGCAGAGGTTGCGCCTGAGGGCGCGCTTCACCTCGTCCCTGGAGGGGTCGGGGTTGGCTCGGAGCAGGTCCTCCGCGGTCACGATCATCCCGGGGATGCAGAAGCCGCACTGGACCGCGCCGGCGAGCACGAACGCCTGCTGGACGAGGTTGGGGTCTTCGGGCGTGCCGAGGCCCTCGATCGTGGTGACCTCGGCGCCGTCGAGCGCGTCAACCCGGGTGGTGCACGAAAGGACGGCCCTGCCGTCCACCAGCACCATGCACGTCCCGCACTGGCCCTTCTTGTCGCACGACTGCTTGGTGCCCGTCAGGCCCAGCTCGTCGCGGATGAGGTCGAGCAGGACCGTGTCCTTGCCGTGCGCGACCACCTGCACGGGTCGCGAGTTGACGGTGAGGCTGACCTTCTTCACGGGCGTTTCGTCCTGTTGCGTGCCCGCGCGCGGCGACCCGTCCGTCGCGCCCGGCGCAGGGTCCCATCATCGGGGGTACACGGGGCCTGGGTACATCGCTTCGGCCCGGTGTTGCATGGGCCGGTCGGCCCGCCGTCGCGGCTCCCGAGAACCTCGGCCTGGCGGGTCGGCTGCGCTCGCGGGCTCGGGGCGGGTCGTAGCGGTCGTTCGGTCCGCGCGGCGCGTCGTCGGCAGGGCGGGTCGGCTGCGCTCGTTCGGCCCGCGCGCAGCGTCGTCAGCGTCGTCGGCAGCGGGTTCGCCTACTCGAGGACGTCGGTCCGGCGGAGCTGCCACGCCGCCAGGGCGAGGAACGCGCACGTCCAGCCGATGACGACGAGGAACGAGAGCCCGAGCGGGACGTCGGGCGGCGGGCTCCCGGCCACTGGCGGGAGGCCGTACGACGCGGGGTCGCGGGCAGCCTGCCCCAGGTTGAGCACGGACATCAGCGGCAGCGAGCGCGCGAGCCACTCGAGGCCCGCCCCGCGGACCGCCGGCAGGCCCGCCACGACGCCCTCGGCCAGGAAGTCAACGATGAGCAGGAGGAGCGGCATGGCCGGGCCGCGGGTGAGGACGCCCAGGAACACGCCGAGGGCGATGAAGAACGGCGCCATGGCGACGGTCGCCGCCACCGCGCCCACGATGACCTTCGCCGCCGTGTCGGGCGGCGGGGGCAGGTCGGTCCCCGCGAGGCGCATGACGCCGGGCATCGCCAGCCCGACGGCCAGCAGTGCAACGAGAGCAACCGCAGCGATCGTCCCGACGGCCACCACCCGCGACAGGACGAATCGGACCCGGTCGGGTGAGCCGATCAGAGCCGTCCGGATGGTGCCCCAGCCGAACTCGAGGCCCGTTGTCCCCGCCGCCAGGAAGAAGATCCCGAACAGCACCCAGGGCGCGTTGTCCAAGACGCTGATGATGCTGTGCGGGAAGGCGTATCCCGCACGGTCGGCCATGATCGCCGTGGCGACCTCGGGCGGCATCGGCTGGCCCGGGTCCCACCCAAAGTGGCTCTCGATGGTGGCGTACGAGAACAGGAATCCGCCGGCCGCGAGGACGGGGACCAGCAGGAGGAAGCCGCGCACGTCCCAGCGCGCGCCGAGGCGGATGGCGTCGGCCCGCAGGTGGCTCCTCATCGGGATGAGCCGCCGCTCGGTGCCGCGTCTCGATGTCCGGGGTCGGCGGTGCTGACGCCGATCGCCTCGGGCGTGGCGTCTCGGGTCAGATCCAGGAACACCGCCTCGAGCGACTGGCGGACGGGCGTCATCTCCGCGGGGAACAGGCCCGCAGCCGCGAGGCGCCTGGCCACCCGCGAGCCGTCAGTGGCGGCGACCCCGACGCTGAGCGCCGTGGCCTCGGCACTTGCGCGGCTGACCGCCACGCCCTCACCGGCGAGCACGCGCCGGGCCGCCTCCGCCTCGACTGCGGTGTCGAACCCGACTCGCAGGGAGCCAGGTCCGCCGAGGAGTTCGGCCGGTGCGCCACTGGCGACGATACGGCCGTGCGCCAGGACGGCGACGAGGTCGCACAACTGCTCGACCTCGGAGAGCACGTGGCTCGACATGAAGACCGTGGTCCCGGCCGTGGCGAGCTCGGTGATCGTGGCGCGCACCTCCACGACGCCCCCCGGATCGAGGCCGTTGGTGGGCTCGTCGAGGATGACCAGTCGGGGCTGGTGGAGCATCGCGAGCGCCAACGCGAGCCGCTGGCGCATGCCGGTCGAGAAGCCGCCGACCTTGCGCTTCGCCGCCGGGCCGAGGCCGGTCCGCTCGAGCGCGCCGGCGATCAGGCGATCGGCTCCGGATCCGCGAACGCCGTGCAGGGCCGCGAACAGCCGCAGGTTGCCCTCGGCAGAGAGGTACGGGTAGAAGGCGGGCCGCTCCACCACGGCGCCGACGCTCGCGAGGTCGACGCCGCCCGGCCGCACGGCCGTGCCGAGCAGCGCCGCCGACCCGCTCGTCGGCCGGATGAGGCCCACCAGCATGCGGATCGTCGTGGTCTTGCCGGCGCCATTGGGGCCCAGGAAGCCGAACACGCTCCCGGTGGGCACGGCCAGATCGATGCCGGCCACCGCCTCGACCGCGCCGAAGCGCTTGGCGAGTGCGATGGTCTCGATGGCGAGCCCCCCGGTCATGGGCGGCATTCTAGTGCTGGTGCCCGCAGGATTTCGCCCCCAATGGCGCCCGGCCGCCCGTCACCAGCGGGCCGCGACCTGGCGGGTGCCTGCCACGTCGGTCCAGGCGAAGCCGCCGGCGCCCGGCCGCCCGTCACCAGCGGGCCGCGACCTGGCGGGTGCCTGCCACGTCGGTCCAGGCGAAGCCGCCGGCGCCCGGCATTGGTGCCCGGGGGTCGGCCAGCGCTCGCAGCCACTCGGCCGACCTTGCCGGGTAGCGTGCTTGAAACAAGGGTGCCAGGTCGCGGACGAGTGCTCTGTTCCGCGCTGTCCCGCGCACGATCAGCAGGCCCTCCACCCGCCAGTCCGGGCCGAGGCGCTCGCGCGTCAGCTGGACCTTCGCCTCGAGCCCGCGCATCGCGGCGCCGCCATCGAGCAGCAGGTCCCACACCTCGACCACTGCCGCCTCACGCCTCGCCTCGCGCGCGAGCAGCACGTCGATGCTGCGCGGCCGTGGGCCGTCGCCCGCGACCACCGACTCCGGCGTCCCCTCCCAGCCGCCCGGCCGCGATGAGGCGATGACCAGGTTCTGGGCCCGCAGATGCTGGATGTCGTGTGGGAGGTCGGCGCCGGGCGCCTGCTCGAAGAAGGCGGCCAACTGCAGGCCGACTGCCGCGCCAACGCCCGCCCAGGTGAGGGACGAGGTCGCTCTGCCTCGTCCCAGCTCGAGGTGGCTGACCTCCTGCTGCGAGAGCGACGTCCGCTCCGCCACCTCCCGCTGCGTGAGGCCGACGGCACGGCGACGCTCGCGGAGGGCGTTGCCGAGGCGATGCGCCAGGTAGTCGGCACGCTCTCGCCCGAGGCGGAGGGCCGTTCGACTGCGCCGACGATGCGGCTGAGGCTCGGGCATGTCGCGATGATGCTGATGGCCGATTTGGCGAGCCTTATCGCCGACGCAACTGCGCGGCTGCCGAGCCGGATGCGCTGCGCGGCGCCGGGGTTCGCGGCCCGCCGGGTTTCGCGCGACGCCGGGTTTGGCCCCGCCACCTCTCGGGCCGCGCCGGGCTTCGGGCGCGCCGGGCCTCGGGCGCGCCGGGCCTCGGGCCGCGCCCCGCCGAGGTTCCGCGCCACAAACACCGTTAGTAGCCTTCCGACCGGGCGGCAGCGAACGCCGATCACCGCACTCGCCCACCAACGCGGTTGGTCGCAAAGGCCGGATCTACCGCCGATGCGCGGGCCTACCAACGGGGGTAGTGCGCCGCGCCACAGCGCTGCTGGATGCGCGGCAGATACCAACGAGATTGGTGAACTGGCGCCCAACGCCGGTCCCACGAGAGCGAACCGTGTGAATACCAACCATGTTGGGAGGCAAGGCGGCCCCGGGGACGGGGGCGATGTCGGCGCATGACCTGCGGAGGGGCGCCGCCCGGCGTCGAGCCCGGGGCGGGGGCGCCGGGCAAGGTCCGGGCGGGGGCGCCGGGCAAGGTCCGGGCGGGGGCGCTGGGCAAGGTCCGGGCGGACGGGGAGATGCGCCCGTCCAGCACCGCTATCCCCGGTCCGAGATCTCGATGATCGTGGCGCTCGACCGGTCGCCTCCACGGAGCCGGCTGAGTCTGTACTGCCAGCCGTACTTGCGGGCCACGATCGCGTGGCCGGCGGCAACCTCCTCAGGTGAGGCTGCCAAGCGTGCTTGAGCCGGTACCCACTCTCCTTTCGGCCGGCCGCGCATGTCGCAGACGCAAACCTCCACAAGCGGGCTGTTGCGGATCCGCTTCGCCTTGCCCGTCGCGAGCGAGGTCATCACGTAGAGCCGCCCGCCGTCGGCTGCCACCCACACGGGGGTGTCCACCGCGACACCGCTCCTGCGGAACGTGCGGAGCGCGATGTAGCGCGGATTTCCGATGGCCGCGAGGGGCATGGTCGTCTCCGGTGAGGTCGAGACGGGACGCGCCCGTCACGATACCTGCCCCTCCGCGTCGAGGCGAGGGTGGCCCGCTGGGGAGCCCCGGGCGGCGCCGAACGCCCCGGGCGGCGCCGAACGCCCCGGCTCAGTACTGGAACAGCAGCTCGCGGTACTTCGGCAGCGGCCAGAGCTCGTCGGAGACCAGTGTCTCGAGCTCGTCGGCCACGGCACGGAGGGCGTCCTGGGCGGGGATGACCTCGTCCACGAACGCTCGCGCCTCGGCCTGGACCGAGTCCGCCTCGTGGGCCGCGTGCTGCTCGTGCTCGAGCGCGTGGATGGCATCCACCAGCCCGTCGGCGAGCGACGCCACCCTGTCCGCCACGGCCTTGACGCCCTTCGAGTAGCCCGCCGAGGCAAGCTGGCCCAAGTACACGGCAGTCGCCGGCAGGATCATCGTCTTGGCAATGTCGAGCGCCGTGTTCGCCTCGATGTTCTGGACCTTGACGTAGCGCTCCCAGTTGATGTCCACGCGGGAACTCAGCTCGCGCTCGGACAGCACCCCGAACTTGCTGAAGACAGCCGCTGCCTCGGGCGTGGCCAGCGCCGGCAGGGCGTCCACTGTGGTCCGATTGTTCGGCAGGCCGCGGCGGGCCGCCTCGGCGTGCCACTCCTCCGCGTAGCCGTTGCCCTCGAACAGGACCCGCTTGTGGGCGTTCACGATGCTCGAGAGGATGAGCGTCAGGCCGTCGAAGTCGCCCGGCTGGAGCTTCTCGAGGTCGTCGGCGAGGGCCGACAGTGAGTCCGCGACCGCGGTGTTGAGCACGGTCTGCGGCCAGTAGATCGGCGCGGACGAGCCCACCGCGCGGAACTCGAACTTGTTGCCCGTGAAGGCGAACGGGGAGGTCCGGTTGCGGTCGGTGGCGTCCTTGGCAAGGGTCGGCAGCGAGGTCACGCCCAGCTCCACGTCACCGCCGTGCTTGGACGCGGAGGCCGCGCCCTGCTCGAGCTGGCCCACGACGTCCTCGAGCTGGCTGCCGAGGAAGATCGACATGATGGCTGGCGGGGCCTCGTTGGCGCCCAGGCGGTGGTCCTGCCCGGCGTCGGCGATCGAGGCGCGGAGGATCGCCGCGTGGACGTCGATCGCGCGGATGACCGCGATGAGGAACGCGAGGAACTGGGCGTTGGCGTGGGGGTCGGTGCCCGGGTCGAGCAGGTTCTCGCCCAGGTCCGTGGCCATCGACCAGTTGTTGTGCTTGCCCGAGCCGTTGATGCCGGCGAACGGCTTCTCGTGGATCAGGAAGGCCAGGCCGTGCATCGGTGCCAGCCGGCGCATGGTGGACATCACGATCATGTTGTGGTCGGAGCCGACCGAGGTGGGCTCGTAGACGGGCGCCATCTCGAACTGGCCGGGCGCCACCTCGTTGTGGCGGGTCTTGGACGGGATGCCCAGGCGCCACAGCTCGCGGTCGAGGTCCATCATGAACGCCAGGATCCGGGCGCGGATCGGGCCGAAGTACTGGTCCTCCAGCTCCTGGCCCTTGGGCGACGGTGCCCCGAACAGCGTCCGGCCGGTGAGCAGGAGGTCGGGCCGCTGCTCCGCCAGGCGCCGGTCGACGAGGAAGTACTCCTGCTCAGGCCCGATGTTCGTGAACACGCGCGTCGCCGCCGTGTTGCCGAACCAGCGCAGCACGCGCAGGGCCTGCTTGCCCAGGGCCTCCTGGGAGCGGAGCATCGGGATCTTGTGGTCGAGCGCCTCGCCCGTGAACGAGACGTACGCCGTCGGGATCGTCAGGGTGACGCCGTTGGGCTCGACCTGCAGGAAGATCGGCGACGTGACGTCCCACGCCGTGTAGCCCCGGGCCTCGAACGTGGCCCGGATGCCGCCCGACGGGAACGACGACGCGTCCGGCTCGCCCTGCATCAGGTTCCTGCCCGAGAACTCGGCGATCGTCTGGCCCTCGCCCACCGGCGAGAGGAACGAGTCGTGCTTCTCGGCCGTGGAGCCCGTCATGGGCACGAACCAGTGCGTGTAGTGGGTGGCGCCGTGGGCCATGGCCCACTCCTTGACGCCGTGGGCCACCGCGTCGGCGATCTCCGGGGCGAACGGCTCGAGGCCGTCGATGACACGCCGCAGGCGCCGGAAGATGGGCCGGGCGAGGAACTCGCGCTGCACGCCCTCGTGGAACACGTACTGGCCGTAGATGGCCTCGCCGGCGTGCTCGAGGTAGTTCTGCGTGGAGGCGACCTTGTGGTTGGAGATCGTCTCGATGGCCTTGTGGCGAGCGGTCATGGGGCTCCTGCCGGGTGTCACGGCCTGCGCGCGGACGGTGGAATGGCCCCGAACCTACCGCCCGAGGGGAGCGATGTCGATAGCCGCCGGCGGAATGAACCGAGAAGGATTGCGGTCGCAACCTTTCCGCAATCCGGATCTCCACACTCCGTCCATGGGCCGGTTCACGGAACCGCGATCCGGCCGTGGCGCTATCCGCCGGTGGTGGGCTCCGGCCCGATCCGGACCGCCATGAACGCCAACCGCGTGACGGCCTCGATGCCCCGTGTGGAGCCCTCCGGCGCCACGACGATGGCGCCCTCGCGGAACGGCAGCGCGGTCCCGTCGAGGAACAGGAAGCCCTCGCCCGCGAGGGCGTGGTACACGGCGCGGCGCTCGGCGTGGGGCGGGATGCGGCCGCCGGGCTCGAGGCCCGCGACGAGCACGCGCAGATCCGGCTCGTCCACGAGCAGGCGCGGCGTCGGGCCGGGCGACGAGTAGACGACGATGTCGTGCCAGTCGGGCTCGTAGGACCGTTCGCTCACGGGGAGCTCCTTTCGCGGGCTGGGGCGTGGATGGTCGCGTCCTGGGGCATGGATGGCGGTCAGGCGGTGCTGCCGAGGCGGACCGCGCAGGCGAGCGGCTGCTCGGACCGGAATGGCTCGAGGCCGGTCACGCAGATCCCCCCGCCGATGACCGCGGCGGTACGCTCCACCAGGCCCAGGTGGACCCCGCAGACGACGGCGCGTTGCTGGCGGGCGACGGCCTCGAACGGGCAGGCATGCAGCACGATCTCGCGGCCGTCGGCAGCGGTCTCGGGCGCGAATCCCAACCCGTCCAGAGCGGTTGCGAGCGCGGCGACTGCCTGCGCTGGGGTTGCCGCCATCTCCACCACACCGGGCGGGATCGTGTCGGCCCAGCGGCGGCCGGCGTCGCGGGCCACGACGGCGGCTCGGGCCCCGCCACCGAGCTGGGCCGCGAGAGCGAGGGCCAGGTCCTGGTACGAATCGACCGATGCGGTCGCGGCCTCGGGCGCGGCCGTGTACCGCCACGATGGGCGCCCGGCGACACCGGTACGCGTGGGCGTCCGCGACGCGAGCCCCGCACTCACCAGCAGGGACAGGTGGAACTGCGCCGTGGACTCGGCAATCCCGACGGCAGCCGACACCTCATCGATGCGCAGCGGGTGGTCGGCGGCCCGCAGGACGGCCAGCAGCGCCGACCGGCGGTTGGGGCGGCGGGAGGGACGCGGGCGCGATTCGACTGGCTGCATTGTAATCATTATAATAGCGCGGCCAACACAACACCACAACCAGCTCGGGACATCGCCGTGGACCTGTCGCGCCTTCTCCCTGCCGTGGACCCGTCGGACCTGACCCGGCGGCTCCGCACCGTCGTGGACCCGGAGATCGGCGTGAACGTCGTGGACCTGGGGCTCGTGTACGAGTGCGAGGTCAACGCGGGCGTCGCGCACGTGCTGATGACCACGACAACGCCCGCCTGCCCGATCGGCTCGTTCCTCGAGGACCAAGTGCGCTGGGCGCTGCTCGAGGCGCCGGGCGTGGTGGATGTCGAGGTTGAGATCACCCATGAGCCGGCGTGGTCGCCCGCGCTGATGACGCCGGCCGCCCGCAAGGTGCTCGGGCTCCCGGCGTGAGCGCCGTCCTCGTCGCCCGCGCCACTCCCGGCCGGTCCGTCGCGCGGGGCCGCTTCGCGCTCCTCGGCGTGGGCGGGCTGGCGCTCCTCGCCGGCCTCACGGGCGCGCTCGTCCTGCTGGGCGTCGGCATGCCGTCGGGCGCCACGCGGTTCGCCGCCTCGCACGGGGAACTCATGACGCTCGGATTCCTCGGCACGGTGATCGCGCTGGAGCGTGCCGTCGCGCTGGGCCGCCCTTGGGGCTACCTCTCCCCTGCACTCGCCGCCGCCGGCGCGGTGGGCCTGATCGCCGGCATCCCCGCGCTGGCGGGAGCAGGGCTCCTCGGCGGGGCGGCCATGCTGCTCGCGGTCTACGCCGCCTTCGCCCGCGTGGACCGCTCCCTCCAGCTGGGCGTTCAGGCGGCCGGTGCCGGCGCATGGCTCGGGGCGTCGCTGCTGCTCATGGCCGGGATCCCCGTGATGAGCGCGTACCCGTGGCTCGCCGCATTCCTGGTGATGACCGTCGTCGGCGAGCGGCTCGACCTCGCCCGGCTCGGCGGCATCGGCAACCGCGTCCGTCGCCAGCTCATCGTGGCGCTCTGGCTGTTCGTCATCGGCGTCACTGCGGCCTTCGTCGCGCCCGAGGTCGGCACGCGCGTCGCCGGGCTGGCCATGCTGGCCATCGCCGCCTGGCTCGCCCGCAACGACCTTGCCCGGCGCACCGTGCGCATGGCCGGGGTCACCCGCTACATCGCGCTGTGCCTGCTGGCCGGATACGCGTGGCTGGCCGTCGCGGGAGCTGCGTGGGCGGTCACGGGCACGGCGCCGGTGCCGGCGTACGACATCCGACTCCACGCACTGTTCCTGGGGTTCATCGTCTCGATGGTGTTCGGCCATGCGCCGGTGATCGTCCCGGCAGTCCTCCGCGTGCCGCTGCCCTACCGGCCGTGGAACTACGCCGCGCTGGTGCTGCTCCACGCAGGGCTCGTGGTCCGGCTCATCGGCGGCGACATGCTGGGCGTCCCTGACGGCCTGCTGATCGGCGGGGTCGTCAACGTGCTCGCCATGCTCGTCTTCGTGGGCCTGTCGATCGTCTCCGCAGCCGTCGAGCTCCGACGGCGCCACACCGTCGAGGCGCGGCGCGGCGCCACGATCCCGGCATGACCGCCCCGACCGACACCCGCAGCGCCGCCACGAACCCACCGCGCCCCCCGGCCCCGGCCCCGGCCC
>JBBIIL010000012.1:19055-52774 GCA_037446495.1 Chloroflexota bacterium
CCCCGGCCCCGGCCCCGGCCCGGCAGTGGATGCCCCACCAGCACGGCGCATGGGCGATGCTCGCGGTGCCGTTCCTGCTGGGGATCGCAGCCAGCGCTCTCGGTCCCTGGCAGCTCGTGCTCCTGGTCGCCTCCGTGCTCGGCTACCTCGCCTCAGCCACCGGCCAGGCGTGGCTCCGCTCTCGGCGCCCCTACGCGCTCCCGGTTCCCCTCGCCGTCTACGGCATCGGCTTCGGCGTCGTGGGCGCCAGGCTCGTGGTCACCTTCCCGGCGCTGCTGCTCTCGCTCCTCGTGCTGGGCCCCACCACCGCGCTGATCGTCGCGGGGGCGAAGCCGGGCACGCGCCGCGACCTCGTGAACAGCCTTGCGCAGGCGGTCCAGGCGCTCGTGCTCGTCCCGTCCGCGGCGTGGGTCTCGGGCGCCTTCGACCCGACCGCCGCCGCCATCGCGACGGGCGTTGGCGCCGCCAACCTGCTGGGCACGGTCCTCGTCGTCCGGTCCGTGCTGCGCGAGCGCAACAGCACCTCGTTCACGGTGATCTCGGTTGGGTTCCACGCCGCCCTGATCGCACCGGCGGTGCTGCTTGGCCCAGCGTGGGCGGCCCTCGCCGTGGGGCTCACCGCCCGTGCCGCTGCCATCCCGTCCATCGCGCGCCGCCGGGCCGGCACGCCGAGGCCGCTCAAGCCGGTCCACGTGGGCGCTGCGGAGGCCGTCGCGTCGATCGCCGTGGTGGTGATCGCGTTCCTGGCCCTGCCGTAGCGCCGCTGCCGCGTCGCGGGCGCGGAGATCCTTCGCACCCGCAGGCCCGCGGCTATTGAGCAGCAGCGCGCGCCGGACCGCGTGACGACCTCATGGCCGGCGACGCCTGTAGGCACCGGCCGTCCGGCGGGGCTCGCGGCTAGCGGTCGTCAGGCTCCGCGACGGGCGGCAGCCCGGCGGCCAGCGCGTCCACCAGCTGCTCCTCGACCCAGCCGAGCCAGAGGAACACGATCATCTCGGCGGCCGCCGGGTCTGACTCGTCCAGCGGGGCCACGCCCGTGTCCTCGGCAACGCCCAGGCGCGTGCCGTGGACCAGCCGCAGGTCGTTCACTGCGCCCAGCCATGCCGACGCCTGCGCCTCGTCGAGCTCGAGGCCGTCGATCGTTCCGGCCAGAACCGCGAAGCGGGCCGCCCGGGTCTCCGCGATGTCCGTGGCCGTCAGCTCGCGGAAGGCCGCCGACGCAGTCGGATCGTCGCTCACCGCGTCCGGCCACAGCCGCGCGAGGCCCTCGTCGGCGACATCGGACCCGACGTCACCGTCCTCGGCGGTCTCCCGCGCAAGCTCGGCCGCAAGCGTCCCCAGGATCACCCGCTCGCGCGGCGCGAGACGCACCGCGATCCGCCCGTCGCCGGTCCGGGCGATCCGACGCGGCGGCATGTCGGCGCTCACTCGGGCGCCATGGTGGCCCACAGGCCATGGGCGTGGAGGCGCGACACGTCGTGCTCGCAGCGCTCCTTCGTGCCGCCCGAGACCACCGCGCGGCCCTCGTGATGCACCTGGAGCATCAGCCGGTGGGCGTGCGGCCGACTGTACCCGAAGAGCTTCTGGAAGACGTAGGTCACGTACGACATGAGGTTGACCGGGTCGTTCCACACGATCACGATCCAGCGTGGCGCCAGGACCGCGCGCTCCCGCCGGACCTCCTCGACGGTGGTCCCGGGCGACGCGCTGGCAGGGTGGTCGGCCATCGGGCGGGATCGTACGCCGCGTCGCCCTTCGGGCGCGTCGGGCCGCGTGCGGGGTGCGCTCGGACCTTCCGCCTGCCGCCTGGCGGACTACCATCGGCCGCCATGAGCACCATGCGCGCGTTCGTCATCACCGCACCCCGGGCCGCCGAGGTCCGCGAGGTTGAGCGCCCGGTTGCCGGGCCCGGCGAAGCGGTGGTGGACGTCGAGCTCGCCGGGCTCTGCGGGACCGACCGCGAGTTCTTCACCGGCGAGATGTCATACCTCCACACGGGCGAGGCCGCCTTCCCGATGCGGATCGGGCACGAGTGGTGCGGCCGCGTGGCGAGCGTGGGCGAGGGGGTGGACCCGGCATGGCTCGGGCGGCGCGTCACGGGCGACACGATGCTGGGCTGCGGCGCCTGCGCGCGCTGCCGTGACGGGCGCCAGCACCTGTGCGCCGACCGCCACGAGATCGGCATCCGGAACGGCTGGCCGGGCGCCCTCGCCGAGCAGCTGCCGGTCCCGGCGACGGCGCTCCTCGCCCTGCCCGAGACCATGGACCCCGAGGTGGGCGCGATGGTGGAGCCGGGCGGCAACGCGCTTCGGGCCGTGTGGGGCGCGGAGGCGGCAGCGGGTCGACGCGTGCTGGTCATGGGCGCCGGCGCGATCGGCCTGCTGGCAGCGATGCAGGCGCGCGCGCTGGGCGCCGAGGTGCACGACCTGGTGCACGGAGAGCGATCGAGGACCCTCGCCGCGGCCCTCGGCCTGGGGCGTGTCTGGACGCGCGAGACGCTCCCGCCGGCGCGCTTCGACGCCGTCATCGACGCCACCAACTCGCCTGACATGCCGGCGCTGGCGCTCGATCTGGTGGAGCCCGGCCGCCGCGTCGTGTTCATCGGCCTCGCGGGCGAGCCGAGTCACGTGGACTCCCGGCGGATCGCCCTCCAGGACGTCACCGTCGTCGGGGTCCTGTCGGGATCGGGCGGCCTCGCAGGCGCTGCCGAGCAGTACGACACGGGGGCCGTGGACCCGCGCCCGCTCGTTGCCGCGACCGTGGGCCTGGACGAGGTGGGTGGCGTGCTCGCCGGGCGCCGCGACGCAGATTGGGGCGCCCGCCCCAAGGTCCTCGTCGACCCGCGTCGCTGACGCTGCCCACGACGCCCGGCCGTGGCGCTACTTTGCGCATGACGCCAACCAGGGACCGGCCGATACGGGAGGTGCGCACGTGACCACAGCCAGCGGGACCGGGGCGAGCGTCGTGGCGCCCAACCTCGCGGACGCTCGGCAGTCGCTCGGCCCGGCGATGCTCGATGACCTTTTTCCGCAGGGCCCCGCGTTTCGGCGCTCCGCCCAGACCTTCGTGGTCCTGTTGGCGCTCGCCGCGCTGATCGCATCCTTCGGGCTCTACCAGGA
Source organism: Chloroflexota bacterium (assembly GCA_037446495.1). Taxonomy (GTDB): domain Bacteria; phylum Chloroflexota; class Limnocylindria; order Limnocylindrales; family CSP1-4; genus CAIXZV01. Next base: position 22,175 of record JBBIIL010000012.1, read on the forward strand.
CTCGGTTGCGTCGATCATCGGTGCGATGGTCGTCGCGCCGTTGGGCGGCGCGATCATGGCCTTCGCCGGCGCACTCGTGACCGGTCGCACGCGCTGGGTCTGGATCACCTTCCTCCAGGTCGCGCTCGGTGCACTCATGGTGGTCGTCATCGGCTACCTGGTGTCGGCGCTCCTCCCCGACCCCCTCAACCTGACCCCGTCGCTCGAGGCACGGACCTCGCCCAACCTGCTCGACCTGGGCGTCGCGCTGGCCGCGGGCGCTGCGGGTGCGTACGTGGCCGCACGGCGAACCGGCGACGACGCGCTCCCGGGGGTCGCCATCGCTGTGTCCCTGGTGCCCCCCCTCGCGACCGTGGGGATCTGCCTCGAGCTGGGGCGGGTGGACGCGGCTGGCGGCGCGATGCTCCTGTTCCTGACCAACTTCTCCGCCATCACCGTCGTGGCCAGCATCGTGTTCATCCTCTCGCACGCGACGCCCACCGGCGCGGAACTCCGTGCCCGGCGCCAGCTCCAGGTAGGCTTCGCGATCGCGGTGGCGGCTCTGGTCGCTCTCGCGATCCCGCTCGCCTGGAACTCCCAGAGCGAGCTCAGAAGCACGATCTACGCTGCCCAGGGCGCGCCGATCGTGCGGGCCTGGATCGGGACGCGGGACCTCGAGGTTGTGCACTGGGACATCGAGGGGACGACAGCCCACATCGACCTGCGCGGCACGGCCACGCCACCCGACGTTGGCCCCCTTGCGGCAAACCTGGCAAAGGCGATCGGGGCGCCCGTCACGGTCGATATCACCTATGCGCCGATCCAGCGGGTCACCGGCCTCGGGGCGCCGTAGCGCTTCGTATTGGCCTCGGCTACACCTGACGCGTCACATGCCGCACACTAGCCGCGGTAACGGGAACACGAGCTTCCCGCACGAGGGAGAAACAACGATGGGATTCTTCGACTGGATCTGGGCCATGGTGATCTTCTTCTTCTGGATCATGGCCCTGATGGTCTACATCAACTGCATCCTCGACGTCTTTCGGCGGGACGACCTCGGCGGCGGGATGAAGGCGGTCTGGATCCTGGTCATGTTCATCCTGCCCCTGATCGGGTGCCTGGCCTACCTGGTCACCCGGCCCAAGGTCACGATGACCGACGTGAGGAGCCTGGCCGCGGCCGAGGCCGCCAGCAAGGCGGTCGCGGGCGTGTCCACGGCGGACGAGCTCACCAAGCTCGCCCAGCTGCGGGACGTGGGCGCCATCACGGTCCCCGAGTACGACAAGCTCAAGACCAAGCTCCTCGCCTGACCTGGCGAATCGAGGAGCCGGCCCCCGTCGGGGGCCGGCTCCTCCGTTTTACGGGGCGACGCAGCGGGGCGGCGGAACGCAGCGGGCGGGGGAACCTCCTCAGCCGGCGTCTGCCGCCGACCTCTCCGCGACATCGCGTTCCAGCTCCTCGAGCTGACGGCGGATCTCTGCCGTGCGCTCGTCCTGCTCGGACAGCAGCCGGCGGACGGAGGCGATCGTCGCTGCGGTTCCGACCACCGGCAGCCCGGCCTCGACCGGCCGGTCCTCCCGCGGCGCCAGGAAGACATTGGCGATGAAGCCAGTGAGCACCGAGAACAGGCCGATCCCCGCGAACAGCAGGACGACGCCCACGATCCGCCCGCCGTCCGTGACCGGGAAGCGGTCGCCGTAGCCCACGGTGGTGATGGTGACGAGCGCCCACCACACGGCATCGCTGGCGCTCCTGATGTTGCTGTCCGGCGAGCCGCTCTCGACGTAGTAGATCGAGGCGCCGGCCACCTCCACCACGAGGATGACCAGGAAGATCGTGAGCAGGAACGTGGCCTGCGCGCGCGCCTTGGAGATGTCCCGGAAGAATCTTCGCGGGCCGTACGCTCGCAGCAGCCGCACCACCCGGATGACCCGGAAGATGCGGAAGATCCGGAACATCGGGAGGCTGGCGAGCAGGTCCGCCCAGCCCCAGCCGCTGATCAGGTACCCGCGCTTGGAGGAGGCGGTGAGCAGCCGGTAGAGGAAGTCGATGAGGAAGATCGGCGTGATGACCGCGTCCATCAGGAGGACCACGTCGCGGCCCGGTCCGGTGGTGATCCCCCGCAGGGAGCCCACCACGATGAACGCCATGTTGAGCACCGAGAGGAGCGACAGCAGGAGGATGAAGACCTCGTAGCCGACACCCTTCAGCTCGCGTTTGCCGGTGGTCGCCACCCGCCTGCCTCCTGGTGCGTGCCTGACCGCGGAGATCATGGCAGGATCGCACGTCCGCGAGGTGCCGAGACGCCTGCCCGCGCCGCGTGCGCCTCGCCTCCGGTCAGCCCGGGGCGGCTCGGAGGCGACCGTCGGCGATGGCGGCCTGGAACGCGTGGTGGTCGAGGGCATTGCGGTCGGCGTACGCCTCGGCGAAGGCCGCGATGGCGCGGTCGAACCCGTCGCCGGGGCCGAGATAGCCCGCGATGGCGATGCGGTCGCCCGAGCGGGCGTGCGCCCGTGCCAGCGCCTGCCCGCAGAGGCGTGCGAACAGCGCGAGCCCCCTCGGCGGGACAGTCGTGATGTCCAGCGACCACTTCATGTCCGCAAGCTGACGGACGTAGTACCGGGTGCCGCGTGGGCCGCCCGCCCAGCCGAGGAACGTGTCGCTGTCCGCCTGCATGAGACGCTGGCCGGCCACCACGCGGTGTCCGTGGTCCGGGATGTCAGGGCCGGGGAGGTGGGCCGCGAGCACTGACGGGCACGCCTCCTTGACCTGCAGCACGAGCGGGTCGTCGTCGTCGCGGCCGAGGTAGAGGGCGACGTACGCTGCGAGCCCCACGCTCCCGACACCGACCACCTTCCGGGCGACGTCAAGCAGACGGTAGCGCGAGAGCAGTTCGCGGTGGTCGTCTGCGAGCGAGACCGGGTAGCGCCCGAGGATCGCGATGACGCGTTTGCGGAGCGGCCCGTCCGGCAACCGCTCGAGGGCTGGCGGCCGGTCCACGAACTGCCGCATGCCGTCCACGAGCACGGTCAGGCGGGCGAACGAGTGGACGTTGTCCCGCGTCGCCGCAGCCGCGAGGACCCCACGAACCTCGGCGCGCTCGACGCCGCTTGGCACCTGCTTCATGAGCTGTGCCACGTCGATCCGCGAGTACCACGTGTCAAGGTCGGACAGCCCGGCCAGCTCGAGCACCTTGGACCGGTAGCCGCCGACGGCGGCTCGTGCCAGCGAGCGCGCCTCGGGGGCCGCCAGCCGCCGGTCCCGCGCCGCGATCACCACGCTCGCCGCCAACCGCTTGACATCCCATTCCCAGGGCCCCGGATGCGTCTCGTCGAAGTCGTCGATGTCGAACACCAAGCGCCGGTCGGGTGCGGCGTAGGTCCCGAAGTTGAGCAGGTGCGCGTCGCCCGAGAGCTGCACCCCGATGCCGCTCGCCGGGGTGCCCGCGAGGTCCGCGGCCATGATCGCGGCTGCGCCCCGGAAGAACGCGAAGGGCGATGCCGCCATGCGGCCGTGACGGAGCGGGAGGAGCGAGGCGTCGCGGCCACGCTCCTGGCGGACGATGATCGCCACCGGGTCCTCGCGGTCTGGGGCCGGCAGCCACGCTGCGTGCGCGCTGCGGGGCGCCCTCTGCCTCGCGGCCCGGCCGAGGGAGCGGCGTTGCGCGGCCGGCGACCCGTCCGCGGCTGCCACCTCGGCGCCGGTCCCTGTCGCCTCCTCGTCGTGCGCCGCTGCACCGGCCATCCGCAACCTCCTGCTGCGATTGTCCACGACTGCGCGCCGCCATGCTTCGGATTCCGAACGCCACGCGTGCGACCGACGCTGGCTTCGTATACTCCGGCCCGGGCCACCCGTGCCGTCCGCCCCGTGGAGGGACCGTGAGCACCGCCGCAGACGCACCCGCTCAGACCCCGTCGCCCCGAACCAGGCGACAGCGTCCGCGGCCCCTCTTCGGCGGCCTCCTCCCCATCGACCGCGCCCTGCTCCCGCGCGAGATCGCCGCCGGCGTGACGCTCGCCGCCCTGGCGATCCCCGAGGTGATGGGCTACACCAAGATCGCGGGCACGCCGGTGGTCACGGGGCTCTACACCCTGCTGCTCCCCGTGCTGCTGTTCGCGGTGTTCGGCTCGTCGCGACACCTCGTCGTGGGCGCCGACTCGGCCACGGCGGCCATCCTCGCGATCGGCGTCGGTGCCCTTGCCACCGGCGGCTCGGCCGACTACACCGCGCTCGCCTCGTTCTCAGCGCTGCTGTGCGCCGGCCTCCTGCTTGTCGCCCGGCTGCTGCGCCTGGGGTTCATCGCCAACTTCCTGTCGCGCTCGGTCCTGGTGGGCTTCCTCACCGGGGTGGGCATCCAGGTGGCTGCCGGCGAGGTGGCCGGGATGTTCGGGGTGGGCAAGGGCAGCGGCGGCACGCTCGAGAAGCTCGCCCACGCAATCGGCGAGATCGCGGCCGGCAACACCAGCGTGCCCACACTCGCGGTGGCGGTGGTCGTGCTGGCGGTGGTCGTGGGCCTGGACCGGGTGAACAAGCGGATCCCGGGCGCGCTGCTCGCGGTGGCGGGTGCGATCGTCGCCAGCGCGGCGTTGGACCTCCAGGCGCACGGCGTCGCGGTCCTGGGCGCCGTCCCGGGCGGACTGCCGCCCATCGGCCTCCCGACGAGCGTCATGACCGTCGCCAACCTGACCGCGCTGATCCCCACCGCGATCTCGATGTTCGCGGTGATCCTCGCCCAGAGCGCCGCCACGTCGCGCGCGTACGCTGCGCGGTACGACGACAGCTTCGACGAGAACGTGGACCTCGTGGGCCTCAGCCTCGCCAACCTGGGGGCGGCCCTCACGGGCACCTTCGTGGTGAACGGAAGCCCCACCAAGACCGAGATGGTGGACAGCGCCGGCGGCCGCAGCCAGGTGGCACAGCTGACGACGGGCGTCCTCACGCTCGCCGTGCTGCTGTTCCTGACGGCGCCCCTGGCGTTCCTCCCCAACGCCGTGCTCTCGGCCGTGGTGTTCCTCATCGGGCTGCGCCTGGTGGACTGGAGGCACCTCACCTCGATCGCGCGCCTCCGCCGGGGCGAGCTTGCCGTTGCGCTGGCGACTGCGGCGACGGTGGTGGTGGCCGGCGTGGAGCAGGGCATCTTCCTCGCGATGGCACTCTCGGTGGTCGAGTTCCTGTACCACTCGTACCGCCCGTACAACGCCCTGCTCACGCTCAGTGAGCATGGGCACCTGCAGTACGCCGCCCCATCGGCCCGTGCCGAGGCGGCACCGGGCCTCGTCGTCTACCGCTTCGGCGCCACGCTCTACTACGCCAACGCGTCGCGGTTCACCGAGGAGGCGTTCGAGCTGTTCGAGGCCGCCGAGCCCCCGCTCCGGTGGCTGTGCCTTGCCGCGGGCGCGATAGGCGACGTGGACTACACCGGCGCCGAGGCGATCCGGCAGCTCCACGGCGAGCTCGCCCGCTCGGGCGTCCAGCTCCTTGCCTGCGACCTCTCCCCGCAGGTGCGCGCGGAGCTCGACGCGTACGGCCTGACCGAACTGATCGGCGCGGGCAACGTGCTCGATGACGTCCACGACGTGGTTGAGCACTGCCGAACGACCGCTGCCGACTGATCGGAACCGCGAGCCGCCGCCGGATCGCTCCCCGCAGACCGCGGCGGCGGACGGCACCGCCGGCGCCTCGTCCCTCGCCGGTCCTGGCAGTTCAGCAATCGGATCCCCGTTCGCCGTGCGCGAGACGCGCTCTGGCTGTCATCATCACGGTGGACCGGGCGGCGCCGCCGACCCGAGCGCGACGAGGAGGGACCCAGTGAGTCAGATGGGGACCGGTCGCGACCAGCGGGCATCCGTGTCCGTCGTGCCGGGCTGGCTGGCCAACCTCGCCTCGCTGGGCTGGCGCCTGCTCGCCATCGCGGCCTTCGCAGCCCTCCTGTGGGTCCTGGCCCAGGTCCTCTGGACCGTGACCGCTGCCGTCGCCGTGGCGATCGTGGTGTCGGCCCTCTTCGCCCCGTGGACGCTCGCGCTGCGCACCCGCGGTCGATCGCCGACTGCCGCGGCGGCGATCGTCTGGGCCGGCGCCATTGCCGTCGGGGCGGGCGTGGCGCTGCTGCTCACCCTGGCCTTCCTGCCATTCGTCGGCGACCTCGTCGAGCGACTCAGCGCCGCCCTGGGCCTGCTGGGCCAAAGGCTCGCGGACCTGAATCTGCCGCCGTTCGTGATCACACTGGTGGGCCAACTCCTCGACGGTCTCAAGGGCGGTGCAGCGGATGCAGCGAGGGGAATCGTCAGCTCGGCGGTCGGCACGGTGACCGTGCTGGTCCTCGCGTCGTTCCTGGTGTTCTTCTTCCTGCGCGACGGCGACCGGGCGTGGTTCTGGTGCTTCCAGGCGACCGACGAGGAGAAGCGCGCCCGCATCACCGCCGCCGGCGAGACAGCGCTGGTCAGGGTTGGCGGATACCTGCGCGGCACCACGATCCTCTCGGGCGTCATCGCCCTCACGGACCTCGTGTTCATGGTGGCCCTTGGTGTGCCGCTGGCCGGTCCGCTGACGGCCCTCGTGTTCCTGTCGGGGTATATCCCCTATTTCGGCGGAATCGTGACGACGGCGCTGATCGTGCTGGTCACCTTCGGGGCCCAGGGCATGGTGGCGGTGGTCATCCTGCTCGTCATGATCGCCATCCGGAACGCCTTCCTGGGCTACTGGATCCGCCCCATCGTGTACGGGCGGACCGTCAGCATCCACCCGGCCCTCGTGCTGCTGGCGCTGCCAGCAGGCTTCCAGCTGGGCGGCATCGTCGGCCTGTTCGCCGCGGTGCCAGTGACCGCGGTGGTGCTGGCCGTCGCCCGCGCCGTGGTGGCGGTGGTGGAACCGGACCCCAAGCCGCCGCTCCCCGAGCTCGTGCCCGCGTGGCTCGACCGCATGGCGCAGTGGAGCTGGCGACTGCTCGTCGGTATCGCTCTGGGCTACCTGATCGTGATCGCGTTCGGTGCCGTGCCGATGGTGCTGATCCCCTTCGTCCTGTCCGTCATCCTCGCCGCGACGCTCGAGCCGGTCGTGGCCTGGCTGATCGCCAGGGGCCGCTCCCGGGCACGGGCATCCGCGATCGCGGTGGGCGGCGGCTTCACCGCGATCGCCGCGCTGCTGTTGCTCTCGGTGGCAATCCTCGCGCAACAGGGGGCCGCCCTGGCTTCGGGCATCACTGACGGCGCGGGCGGAGCCAGCGGCGCGCTCGGCGGGAACCTCGGCCTCCTGGTCGAGGCGATTCGACGGCTGAGCGCCGGGGGGGTCACGACGATCGCCTCGATCGTGTCCAGTGCCGCCTCAGGCGCCGCGATCGTCGTCCTGAGCGCGCTGCTCGCGTTCTACATGCTGCGCGACGGCAGCCGCCTCTGGGGCGCGGTGCTGGCGCGAACCCGCCCAGAGGTCCACGACCGTGTGGCCGAGGCCGGCGGGGAGGCGTTCGGCGTGCTCGGCGGATACATGTTCGGGACGGCGGTGGTCTCGCTCGTCGGCGCGGCGAGCCAGCTCGTGATCATGATCGTTCTGGGGGTGCCCTTGGCAGTCCCGATCTTCGTCCTGTCGTTCTTCCTGTGCTTCATCCCGTACGTGGGCGGCTTCGTGTCCACCGGAGCCGCCTTCCTGCTGACGGTGGCCGTGGGAACCACGACCGACATCGCGATCATGGGCGTGTGGACCCTCGCGTTCAACCTGGTGACGGGCAACATCGTCGGCCCGCTGGTGTACGGCAAGACCGTGCGCCTGCACCCGGCTATCGTGCTCGTGGCCATCCCCGCCGGGTCCGCCGTGGCCGGGATCCTCGGGATGTTCCTCGTGGTGCCCGCGCTGGGCGTGGTCGCCGTGACCTGGCGGACGGTTCTCGCGGTGATGGCCGTGCGCCAAGTTCCCGAGCAGGCGCCGCGCAGCGGCGGCATTGCGATCGCCGACGACGCCAAGCCCTCCGCGCCATGATCGGCGGCTGACGGTCCCGCGGGCCACGCGCTCGGCCGGAGCACCTGCAGGATAGGCAGGCGACCCAGCCGGACTCGCGGTGCATCTTGAGGTATCAATAGCGCATGACCGACGAGACGATCCACGAAACGGTCCGCGCCCATTACGCGGCGGCGGCAATCAAGGCTGGCGCGGGTGGCTGCTGCGCAGATGAGGGCGGCGAGATCGGGCCGGGACTGTACTCCGCGCTCGAGCGCGACGAGCTGCCCGAGGCCGCAGTGCTGGCGAGCCTCGGCTGCGGCAACCCCATTGCCGTCGCCGAGCTCCGCGAGGGAGAGCGGGTGCTGGACCTGGGATCCGGCGGCGGCATTGACGTGCTGCTGTCCGCCAAGCGCGTTGGCCCCACCGGCCGCGCGTTCGGCCTGGACATGACCGACGAGATGCTCGCGCTCGCGCAGCGCAACGCCCGGCAGGCGGGCGCCACGAATGTCGAGTTCCTCAAGGGCCATATCGAGGCGATCCCGCTGCCCTCCGCGTCGATCGACGTCGTGATCAGCAACTGCGTGATCAACCTAGCTGCGGACAAGCAGGCCGTGCTTCGCGAGATCGCGCGCGTCCTGCGGCCGGGCGGCCGGATGGGCGTGTCCGACATCGTCGCCGAGGACCGGCTCACCGCGGAGGAGCGCGCCGAGCGCGGCTCGTACGCGGGCTGCATCGCCGGCGCCCTGTCGTTCAGCGAGTTCGAGACCTGGCTCGAGGCGGCCGGCCTCACCGACATCGAGATCACCGCGACGCACATGGTGGTTGACGGCATGGCCGGCGCCATCATCAAGGCGACCAAGCCGGCGGAGGGCGCCGCCGCCGGAGGTCGTGCTGCCGCGCCCAAGCCGCGAGTTGCGCTCGAGCTGCTGCCCCTGGCGCCTGCGGAGTCGTCCTGTTGCGGCGAGGGCGCCTGCTGCTGAGGGCATCGGGCGGGCGATGAGCGGAGGCCTGTCAGGCGGCGGCGAGCGACACCTCGAACACCGCGCCGCTGCCGCCGGGCCCCGGGCTCGAGGCTGAGATCGTCCCGCCCATCGCCTCCACCAGCGACTTCGAGATCGCGAGGCCCAGGCCGCTGCCTCCGGCGTCGCGCGAGCGCGATGGATCGGCGCGGTAGAAGCGCTCGAAGACACGCGGCAGGTCGGCCTGCGCGATGCCCGGCCCGTCGTCGACGACCGAGACCACGGCCCGGGGGCCGTCCCGCCGCGCGGCCAGCGTGACGGTGCCGCCCTCGCGGCCGTACCGGACGGCGTTCGCGACGAGATTGTCGAGCACCTGCCCGAGGCGGTCGGGGTCGGCAAGGAGCGGGACCGCCCGGGAGTCGGCGGTGATGGCGATCGAGTGGGCGGCCGCCGCGGCCAGGTGCCGGGCCCGGGCCGCCCCGATGGCCGCGGCGGCGTCGACCGTCACGACGGCCAGCGACAGCGCTGCCGACTCCACGTGCCACAAGGTCGCGAGGTCGTCCACGAGCCGCTCGAGGCGGGCGGTCTGCTCACCGAGCACATGCCAGGCGTCGGGACCGGGCGCGAACACCCCGGCCTGCAGACCCTCGACGTACCCGCGGACCGAGGCGATCGGCGTGCGCAGCTCGTGGGCCACGTCGCCGACCAGGTCGCGCCGACGACGCTCCTCGGCGGCGAGCCCCGCGGCCATGGTGTTGAAGGCGACCGCGAGCTCGCCCAGCTCGCCGTCCCCGGGCGGCACCGGGCGCGAGTAGTCGCCGGCGGCCACCCGCCTGCTCGCTGCGGCGAGGTCGTCGATCGGCCGCGAGAGGCGGGTCGCCAGGAGCAGGGACACGACGACGGCCACAGCCGTCGCGGCCGCGAGTCCGAGCCAGATTGCCGCCGCGACGGCGTCACCGAAGGCCGAGCGGAGGAGCGGGTCCATCATTCCGGACGAGCCGGTCCCGCCCATCATGCCGCCCGATCCTCCCACCGTGCCGTTGCGCCCCATCGCACTCTCGAAAGCGAGCGGCGCGGCGAGCCAGACACCAAGGGTGATGGCTGCCACGGCGGCCGCCGCGACCGCGAGGTTGGCGGCGAGGAGGCGCCAGCGCAGACGGCCGAGGTCGGGGCGCCTCACCGGTCAGCCACCTTGAGGCGGTACCCGACGCCGCGCACCGTCTCCACGAACCGCGGCTTCGCCGGGTCGTCGCCGAGCTTGCGGCGCAGGTTGGCCACGTGGACGTCAAGCACATGCTCGTCGCCTGGCCAGTCCGCGCCCCACGCCGCGTCGACGAGCTGCTGGCGCGTGAGCACGACGCCCGGGTCCCGGGCAAGCGCCGCGAGGACGGCGAACTCCGTCAGGGTCAACTCGACGCGCACGCCGTCCACCGTGACCAGGCGCCGCGCCGTGTCGACCGAGAGGCCGTCCGGCGGGACGGCCCCATCGGGCTGCCGTGCCGGGCGGCGCCTCCGCAGGAGCGCCCCGACACGCGCCGCGAGCTCGGCGGCCGAGAAGGGCTTGGTGACGTAGTCGTCCGCGCCGACGCGGAGCCCGACGATGCGGTCCAGCTCCTCGGTCCGCGCCGTCAGGAGCACCACCATCGGGTCGGAGAACGCCCGGACCAGGCGCAGCGCCTCGAGGCCATCGAAGCCCGGCAGCATCACGTCGAGCACGATGACGTCGGGCCGGACGTCTCGGGCCGCCGCCACGGCCGCAGGGCCGTCCGCCGCCTCGTACACCTCGAGGCCGTCGCGCTCGAGAAACCCGCGCACGACCGCGCGGATCGGCGGCTCGTCATCCACGACGAGGACGCGCGGCGGGCTGTCGGACGGGGCCATGCGACGGATCGTAGCGGTCAGCCGACGACCGTGATGGTGCCGCGCATGCCCGCCTCGTAGTGGCCGGCCGCGTGGCACGCGAAGGCGTACGGGCCTGACCCGTCGAAGGTTTGGGTGACCGACTTCGTCTGCATCATCGCGATGTCCGCCGCCTCGGGGGTGCCCGCCTGGTCTGTGGCCACCGCGTCGGCCGGCCCGACCATGAACTCGTGGACGAGGCCGCCCATCGAGGTCACCTCGAAGGTGACCGTCTCGCCGCGCTGAACGGTGATGGTCGACGGGGTGAACGTGTAGCCGGGCCCGGCGATCACGCGGACCACGCGCGGGCTCGCCGTCGTGCCGGCGACGAAGCCGGGCTCACCGGGTCCGGGCGCCGACTGGACCTCGGACCCGCCCGTCATCCCGCCGCCCGCGCTGCCGCCCATCATGCCCAGGCGGCCCGCACCCATCGTCCCGGCACCAATCGCTGCGTACCCCAGGGCGGTCATAGCGGGGACCGCCCCGCCAGCCACCGATCCGGCGCCGAGCAGCACAACTCCCGCGAGCGCCAGGCTCGCGCCCGCTACGCCGAGGCGCGTGCTCATCGGCCGGACTCCAGGGCCTGCTTCGCGGTCGCGAACTCCTCGACCGAAATCTCGCCCCGTGCGAGGCGGAGACGGAGGACCTCCACGGCGTCAGGCAGGAGCGCGAGGTCGGAAGCTGGTGTGCTCACGGCCTGCGACGGCTGACGGGGGCCGAGCCGCCCGAACGCCCACGCCGCCAGCAGGACGAGGCCCACCACCAGGAGAAGGCAGCCAGCCATCGTGAACAGGCCGCCGAAGCCGAAGCCGAGCCCGGCACCGTATCCCATCATCGTGTTCTACTCCGTCGCGTCGCCCCCGAAGGTGGGGGACGAGATGAGGATGGCAGCCGACCCTCAAGGCTGACGGCGACGCCTGCTCAAGAACGGCTCAAGCTGCGTGTCCGGTCGCTCCGACGCCGGGCTCCTGCCGCACGGCCTGCATGGACAACGCGACAGCAGCAGCGACGCCATCGGCCGGACAGCGCGCAACGGCTGCGTGACTGGCGCCGTCGCTGCAGCGCTTGCAGGTGTGCGTCCCGTTCATGAGCCCCGGCCGCCAGATTGGGTGGGCAGCCCCGCCAGGCGCCACTCGGGATACCCGTCCTCGAGCCGCCTCGCCCGGCGGCCGAGCCGGCGAAGGAGCGCCACGCCCTGTGGCGACATCGCGCAGTACGGGCCGCGACAGTACGCGACGACCTCCATGTCGGCGGGCAGCTCGGCGATGCGCGCCTCGAGCTCGGGGAGCGGGATCGACACCGCTCCCGCGATGTGGCCGGCCGCGAACTCCTCGGCGGGACGGAGGTCCACGACGACCGCGTCACCAGCGCGGACCCGGGCCATCAGCTCCGACCGGCCGACCGCTTCAACGGGCACCCCGAGGTAGCGATCTGCAGCACGCTCGGTCTCGCCGAGGCGGCCCGACAGGTTGCGCAGAGCGGTCAGGAGCGCGTAGACCTCATCGTGCGCGAGGCGGTAGAGGATCCGGGTGCCGTCTCGGCGCGATGCGGCGAGACCGGCCCGGCGGAGCGCCTGGAGGTGGACCGAGGCGAGGGCGACCGAGATGTCCGCACGCCGGGCGAGCACCTCCACCGAACGCTCGCCCTGGGCAAGGAGGTCCAGGAGCTCGATGCGGTGGGGGTTGGCGAGCGCCTTTCCGACCACCGCGAACGCATCGTGCAGGTCGTTCTTGGCCGACCGGGATCCGACCGCCCCGTCGGTGGAGCCTTCCACGGAATCCCGCATTGTGGTCTCGCTCACGCCGGGCATACTGTTATTCTAAGACTTGTTTGATCACTTGACATCGAGCTCGTCCCGGCTCGAACCAGGGAGCGCCCGATGAAGACCCTCATCATCCTCAACGAGCCGGCATACGGCAACGAGCGCACCTACAACGGGCTGCGGCTGGCGGGCTCCCTCGCCAAGCAGGACGGGACGGACCTGCGCCTGTTCCTCATGGGTGACGCGGTGACGGCCGCGAAGACGGCCCAGAAGACGCCGGAGGGCTACTACAACCTGGAGCGGATGCTGAAGGGGCTCACGGCCAAGAACGTTCCGGTCGGGGCATGTGGGACCTGCATCGACGCGCGCGGCATGACGGACGACCAGCTCGCCCCGCCTGCCCGCCGCAGCACGCTCGCGGAGCTGACCGAGTGGACGATCTGGGCGGACAAGGTGATCACCTTCTGACGGCCTCGCGCCTGGGACACTCCTCGACCCCGCCTCCTTCGGGGGCGGGGAACGGCCTCGCGCCCAGCTGCAAGTCCTGGGAGCCTCCCTTGTGAACCAGCCAAGAAGGACGCGACAGATCCCGTGCCAGTGCGGCTGAAACGATTTCGGGCGTCATGGTCCCTACCTGACTGAGCGGCGCGAACGCGCCACCACCAGAGGACCATCGACATGCACGCCCTGATCATCAAGAGCCTCGCTGGCACCCTGACCGCCCTCACGCTCGTCTCCGGCGGCGCGCTCGGCGTGACGGCCCTCAACGCGCCCAAGACCCAGGCCGCCGGGCCGATCGCGGGCATGCACGGCGCCATGCCGAGGACCGAAGCGATGTCCCAGGGCCCCGCGTCGGGCATGCTCGTCGCCCGCCGGTCGACAGTCGCCCCCGCAATGCACCGGATGGCCCGGGGCGGGCGGCACAGCGTGCTCGCGAGCTCCCGGCTCGGTTGGTAGCCTCATCGTGCTCGCCCACAACCGAGTGGCGGCGCGCTGGGGCTCGGCTCTGGACGACTCCGGCAGCCAAGGACGGCTGACGGGCCTGCTCGCCCTCGTCAGGTCGCCGAGAACTGGCGTCGTGCCCGGGACATTCAGGAGACCCATGCCAGACCCCCGCGCCGGTTCCGTCAGGGACGTTGACCGGCCCGCCGAGGACGACGAGCTGGCGCGGCGCGTTGTCCGCCAGGTCCTCGCCGGCGACCGCGATGCCTTCGAGGCCCTCGTGGAGCGCGAGCTGCCGGCCGTCGTGCGCGTGTGCTACCGCGTGCTCGGCAACCTCGACGCGGCGGAGGACGCCGCGCAGGAGACCTTCCTGAGCGCATACCGGTCGCTCCCGACGTGGCGTGGCGACGGTCCGTTCGCCGCCTGGATCGCCCGGGTCGCGCTGCACATCGCGCTCCGTCGGGCACGCCAGACGAGGTCCGTGGACTGGATCGACACTGCCACGATCGACGGCCCGGACGACGCGGCTGCGACCGGCGCAGCCTCACTTGGGCAGCGACGGGTCGCGCGCCACTTCCGGGGGGCCTCGCTGGATGCCGCGTCCGGGTCGGATCCGGCGGAGCTCGCCATGGCCGCCGAGCGAGCCGTCGCGGTCCGCCTGGCCGTCGCGGGCCTCGAGGAGCCGTACCGGGAGGCCGTGGCCCTTCGCTACTTCGCGGACCTGACCGTCCCCCAGATCGCCGTTGCCTGCGATCGTCCCGAGGGGACCATCAAGACCCACCTCCATCGGGGGCTGCTGCGCCTCCGCGAGCGGCTGGGCGAGGGGGAGATGACCCGATGACACGCCGAGCTGATCCATCCGCCGCCGAAACGGGCGCGACCGCCTCGCCCGAAGAGCTCGCCCGAGTCCGCGACGTGCAAGTCGAGCTGGATCGTTACGCGCGTGCAACAGATGTCCAGCCCCGAAGCGCACTCCAGGCCCGAATCGTGGCGTCCCTTGCGGACGAGCCGACGCCGGCCCCGCTGACGGCGATCGCCCAGGCGGCAAGACAGCATCGCGGCGCCGGGATCGCGGCGGGTCTTCGGGACCTCTGGCGGGTCGCCACCGGCGGGGGCCGGCCGATGCTGGTTCGCCTGCCGGCGGCGCTCGCGGTGGTCCTGATCGCCACCGGCACCGTGTCGGCCGGGGGCCTGGTTGCGGCCGGGGCGTGGAGGGCCCTGAGCCCCGGGCAGACGGTGCCGCCCGGCTCGTTCCCGGTGGGCAGCGGCGTTCCCGTGTCAAGCGCGATGCCCCGGCCGAGCGCGATGCCGAGCGCGATGCCGAGCGCGATGCCCCGGCCGAGCGCGATGCCGAGCGCGATGCCCCGGCCGAGCGCGATGCCCCGGCCGAGCGCGATGCCGACCATGATGCCGAGCTCGATGCCCCGGCCGAGCGCGATGCCAGGGCACTCGTGATCGGGTCGCGGCGGCGGCCCGTCTCGGGTTGGGCAGGGTACAGGCGGGACCAAGTCGGGCCCTCCGTCGACGCCTCGTGAGCCCCACTCGGACAGGTTCGTTGGGAGCCGGCGCCTCAGACCAGACCGGCAGGGACCGTGAACCAGAACCGCGCCCCGCCGCCATCGCGATTCTCCGCTCCGAAACGGCCCCGGTGCGCCTCAACCGTGGCGGCCACCGTCGCAAGGCCGAGGCCCGAGCCCACCCCATCCGCTCGAGCGCCTCTCTGGAACGGCTCGAACAGGTGGTCGGTCGGCCCGGGACCGAGGCCTGGGCCGCGGTCAAGGACCTCGACGGTCAGCGTCTGGTCGGCTTTGCGTCCCTCGACACGACAGCGGACCTCGACCTCGCCTCCCCCTCCGCCATGGGTGATCGCGTTGCCGATCAGGTTGCCAAGAGCGTGCTCCAGGCGCGTGCGGTCGACCCACACCGTCGCGGGCGGCACTTGGAGCGCGATCGACACGCCGCGTTGGCGTGCGAGCGGAGCGAGGCCCCGCGACACCGTGTCCGTCAGCTCCGGCAGGTCAACGGCGCTGCGCGCGACCGCACGGGCATCCTCGGGGGCGGCTGCGAGCTCAAGCAGGCTGGTGGCGAGACCGCTCAGCCGTAGCGCGTCCACCTGCGCCTCGCGAAGGGCGTCCCGGTACTCGCCGACGCTGGCATCATCGCGGTCCACGTCGTCAAGCTCGGCCCGGAGGGCTGCCAGCGGGGCCCGAAGCTCGTGCGAGGCCATCGCCACGAACAGTCGCTGCTTTCCCACGGCACCGGCAATGCGGTCGAGCATCGCATTGAGCGTCAGCGTGAGGCGCCCGATCTCGTCCATGCGACGCGGGGCCACGAGACGCCGGTCGAGGTCCCCGGGGCCGATCGTCGAGGCATCGTCCACGAGCTGGCCGATCGGCCGCAGTGCCCGTCCCGCCAGCAGCCAGCCGCCGAAGAATGACGCGACGCCTGCCATCAGGCCGACGCCGACGAGGATCCCAGCGAGCGAAGCCTGGGCGTCCGCGACCGGCCGAAGGTCGGACCCCGCGAGCACGACGGTGCCGTCCTGGGCCGCTTGGGTCAGCACCAGGTAGTCGTGGCCGCCGATCGACTGGGTGCCACTGTGCGGAAGGATGCCGGGCGGCGTGTTCGACGTGGCGTCCCCAAGCAGGCCTGTGCTCGAGTAGAGCGCGACGAACACGCCTGGAGCCTCGCGGCCCGTCTCCTGGAGCCCCGCCTGACCCTGGTTCTCGAGGGATGTGAGGACCCCGTCCACCCGGGTCCGGAGCGTGGTCTCGAGAGAACCACGTAGGGCGCCGCCCATCAGCCAGTAGACGATGGCGACGACAACCGCCAGCGTGACGGCAACGCCGATGGCGTACATGAGGGCGAGGCGCAGGCGGATGCTCACGCTCGGCGCCCCGCTGCATGAGCCGGCCGGAGGACGTAGCCGACGCCGCGGACCGTCTCGATCCTCGGCGCGCCGGGGCCTGATCCCATCGCCTTGCGGAGCATGCGCACGTAGACGTCGATGATCCGCTGGTCCCCGTCGAAGGCCCAGTCCCAGACCTGGTCGAGGATCACCGATCGGCCGAGCACCTCGTCAACGTGCCGGGCGAAGAGCTCCAGGAGCGCGAACTCCCGTGCCGTGAGCCGCAGCTCGCGCGCCCCGATGTGGGCGCGGTGGGTCGCTGGTTCGATCTCGAGCGACCCCACCGCGATCGAGGTGTGGCGTGGGACCGGCCCGCGACGGTCGAGCGCACGCAGGCGCGCCTCGAGCTCGACGAACGCGAACGGCTTGATCAGGTAGTCATCCGCCCCGACATCGAGACCGCGAACCCGATCCACCACCGCGTCACGCGCCGTGAGCATCAGGACCGGACTCCAGTCGCCGCCTGCCCGGAGATCGCGGCACAAGGTGAACCCGTCCCCGTCCGGGAGCATCACGTCGAGGATCAGCACATCATGGGTCGACTCCGCGACGTACCAGCGCGCCTCCTCAACGGTGCCCGCGACATCGACTGCATGGCCTGCGCGCTGCAGGTTGCGCACGACGACCGTGCGCAGGCGCACGTCATCCTCGAGCATCAGGATCTTCACGTGGCCATCGTCGACCCGCCACGTGAATCTGGCGTGAATCGAAGCCGCTGTTGGATTCGCCGGGCATTCATGACCGAGGGCGCAACTTGGCGCTGCGACCGGGGAAGTTCCCAGGTCATCAGCAGGAGATCAAGCATGCAGCTCGATCGATTCAAGGCGCCGGCGCTCGCTGCGACGGCTGTCCTTCTCATCAGCGGGGCCGCGAGCGCGTTCGCCGCGAGCCCGGCTTCGACGACCGCCGCAGCGCCGGTGGCACCGGTGGCCCAGGAAAAGGCCGCCGGGCCGGACACCGACAACCTCCAGGTGGGGGACCAGACCACCCCTGACGTCGCCCCTGCGGCCGCTGCGGCCCCCGCGGCGCACATCGTGGCGGCGGCTCCAGCGGCCCTGGCCGCAGCCCCTGCCGAGGCCAAGGCCGCCGCAGAGACCACCGAGACCGCGGACGCGGCGGAAACCCCCGAAGCCAAGGGCACTGAGGCCGACGGCCCCGGCGGCCACGCCGACACGGCGGGCCAGAACGTCGACCACCAGTTCAACGGCGAGGAGTAACCCCCGCCGCAGTCCAAGCCGGCCGATGACGCTTGGAGGCGTCGTCGGCCGGCCCACGCCTCGGGCCGCCGTCAGGGCACGCCCGGGCGTTCCCGCCTACCATCCGGTGCCATGACAGCATCGACGGCCCCCTCGCCGTGGGCGTGAGCCCTTCGACCCACCCCTGCTCGCGGGCGACGGCATGACCTTCGCGCAGGCCATCATCCTCGGCGTCCTGCAGGGCGTGACCGAGCTCTTCCCGGTGTCGAGCCTCGGCCATTCCGTGATCCTCCCGGCCCTCCTGGGCTGGACGAACGTGGTCGCGGCGCAATCGGCCTCAGAATCGTTCTTCCTCGCGTTCCTCGTCGGTCTCCACGTCGCCACCGCGCTCGCGCTGCTGCTCTTCTTCCGGGCCGACTGGATCAGGATCATCGGTGCCCTGGTCCACTCCCTCCAGCGGCGGCGGGTCGAGACGCCCGACGAGCGCCTCGGCTGGCTGCTGGTGGTCGCGACGATCCCGGCGGGCCTGCTGGGCCTGATCTTCGAGCACTCGCTGCGCGTGCTCTTCGCGACGCCGCTTGCCGCCTCGGCATTCCTGATCGTCAACGGCCTGGTGCTGTTCCTGGGTGAGCGCCTCCGCCGCCGGTCCGAGGTTCGCCGCATCGTACAGGCACATGAGCGCAGCGCCACCGGCGACCGGCGCCTCGACACGCTCGAGGTCCGCGAGGCGGGGCTGATCGGGGTCGCCCAGATGGCGGCCCTCCTGCCGGGGATCAGCCGGTCCGGGATCACGATGGTCGCCGGGCTGGTCCGCGGCCTCGACCACGAGGACGCGGCACGGTTCAGCTTCCTCCTGGCGACACCGATCATCCTCGCGGCCGGGGTCTACAAGCTGCCGGATCTGATCGGCCACAACGGCGACGGCGTCCGACTCCAGGTCCTCGTGGGGAGCCTCGCCGCGGGGATCGCGGCGTACGTCTCGGTCCGCTTCCTCACCCGCTGGTTCAGGACCCGCACGCTGCTGCCGTTCGCCCTCTACTCGGTTGTCGTCGGCGTCCTCTGCGTCATCCGCTTCGCCTGACGGGTACGCCCGGCGGACCGTGGATCACGTCGCGCCGCGATACCGTGGACACCCCACGACATTGGAGGATCCGACCTGCGCATTCTCATCGTCGAGGACGAGCCGGCCATCGCCGAGTCGGTCAAGACCGCCCTCGCGGCGGACGGGCACGCCTCCGACATCGTGGGTGATGGCCACGACGCGCTCGAGTGGACGGCCGCCTACGACTTCGACCTGGTGATCCTCGACGTCGTCCTGCCGGGGCTCGACGGCCTCGCGACCTGCTCCGCACTCCGTGATCGGGGCGTTGCCGCGCCAGTCCTCATGCTCACAGCGCTCGACAGGGTCGGGGACCGCGTCGCCGGCCTCGACGTCGGGGCCGACGACTACCTCGCCAAGCCATTCGCGATGGACGAACTACGGGCGCGCGTGCGCGCGCTGGGCCGACGGCGACTGGAGGAGCGGGTGCCCGTGGTCCGTGTCGGCGACCTGGTGCTCGACCCGGCGACCCTCGGCGTTCGCCGCGGAGCGCGCGAGGCGCGCCTCACCGCACGCGAGTTCGCGCTGCTCGAGCTCCTGGCGCGCCACCCGGGCCAGGTCTTCTCCCGCGAGCGCCTCATCGCCGCCCTGTGGGATGCCGACTTCGCCGCGGGGTCCAACATCGTGGAGGTCTATATCCGCAGCCTCCGGCGAAAGGTCGACGATGGCCGGCGTGACGGCTTGATCGAGACGGTACGCGGCGCGGGATACCGCCTGCGTGGCACCGGAGCCGACTGATGTTCCGGCGCGCGCGGCTCCGGCTCACACTCCTCTACATCGGGCTGTTCGGGGTTGTGATCGTCGCGTTCAGCGTGATCGTCTACGTTGGCCTGTCGACGGTCCTGGCACCAACCTTCGACCTCGCGCCAGATCTCAGCAACGAGCAGGTTGCGGAAGTGACCTACCGGCTCGCGGTCGAGCGGATCGGGATCGCGCTGATCGTCGCCAACGTGGTGGTCATCGCCCTCGTCGGCATCGCGGCCTGGGCCCTCGCCGCGCGGACGCTCGCCCCGATCCGAGAGGCCCACACGCGGCAGCGCCGGTTCGTGGCCGATGCGTCGCACGAGATGCGGACACCGCTCACGATGATCCGGTCAACGGGGGAGAGCGCCCTCGTCGGAACGCCCGACGCTGAGGAGCTTCGAGCGAGCGTGGCCACGATGGTGGACTCCGCCGGGCGGCTGACCCGCCTCACCAATGACCTGCTGCTCCTCGCCCGCAGCGACGGGGCCGTCCTCGACCGGCGGGGTGAGCCGATCGACCTCTCGGTGCTCGCGGCCGAGACGGTGGAGGCGTTCGCAGTGGCGCATCCGGACCTCGCCGCAGCCCGGATTTCCCTGACGCCGGATGCCCGCGTGCTGGCCGACCCAGACGAGGTCGGCCGGATCATCGCCAACCTCCTCGACAACGCCTTCCGCTACGGGGGCGACCTGGCGGGCGATCCGCCGCGCCTCGTGACGCGCGCCGGCGACCGCGACGTGGTGACTGAGGTCACGGACCACGGCCCCGGCATTGCCGCCGCGGACCTCGACCGCATCTTCGAGCCCTTCTACCGCGTGCACCCGGACGCCGGGAGCCCCGAGGGCTCGGGCCTCGGGCTCGCCATCGCGCGCAGTCTGGCGGAGCGGAACCGCGGTCGCCTTGATGCCGCGAGCCAGCCCGGGACGGGAGCGACGTTCCGGCTGACGCTGCCGCGGTTCAGGTGACATTCATGTCAGGGCCCGATACCTCGCACTGACAGGCCGGCGATCGGTCCGGCTCGCCCGTTCGAGGTTCCGCACATGCACCGTTTCCGTCATGGCCGCAGGCTGACGCGGCTGCTCCTGATCCCCGGCGTGGGGCTGCTGCTGGTCGCGTGCGGGAGCGCCGGGCCGGCCGTCCCGCGGGCTAGCGTCGCTGCGCCCCCCTCGACGTCAGGCGCGGGCGGCTCGCCCGCGGCGGACGCCTCCGGAGGAAGCACCACCGGCGACGTTCCCGACAACGCCGTGTTCCTGACCTTCCGAGGCGGAAGCCCCGCCTTCGCGATCTCGTACGTCGAGGGCTGGCAGGTCACGCCCCAGGCGGCCGGCGTTGTGATCCGCGACAAGGACAGCGGCGAGACCGTGGCCATCGCCGCCCCTCCCGCGGACCTGGCGTCGTGGATCACCTCGACGGACCTCCCGGCCCTGGGGGCGCAGGCGGGGTTCAAGCTCGTCAAGCAGGACCGAGTCACGGTGGGCGGCTCGACGTACGACCACCTGCTCTACAGCCTGCTGTCGGCGCCCGACCCTGTGACGGGCAAGCAGGTGGCCTCGCTCGTGGACCGCTACTACGTTCCGGGCGCGGCCGGGCTTGCCATCGTGAGCCTCTCGACGCCCGACGGCGTGGACAACCTCGACGCCTTCCGGCAGATGATCGAGAGCTTCACGTGGCAGTGACCGTGGTCGAGGGGGCGGCCGCCGCCCCGACCGGGGCGGCGGAGAGCCGCCCCATCATCATCCTGGGCGACGTCATCCGGGTCTTCCGCGAGATCGACGTCGAGACCGTGGCCTTGCGGGGCGTCGACCTCGAGATCGCGACGGGCGAGTTCGTCGCGATCATGGGCCGCTCGGGCTCGGGCAAGTCCACCCTGCTCCAACTCCTCGCCGGGTCCGACCGGCCGACGGCTGGGCGCGTGATCGTCGACGGGATCGACCTCTCGCGAGCGGACGAGGGCGTGCGGGCGAGCGTCCGCGGTCGCCACGTCGGGTTCGTCTTCCAGAGCCAGAACCTGGTCCCGTTCCTCTCTGTCGAGGAGAACGTCCTGCTCGCGGCGGCGCTCGCCAACCGGCCCATGGACCGGGCCGGCGCGCGCGCGACCCTGGCCCGAGTCGGCCTCGCGGATCGCGGCCGCAACCACCCGGCCCAGCTCTCGGGCGGTGAGCAGCAGCGGGCGGCGCTGGCCGTCGTCCTCGGGACTCGACCGCCGGTCATCCTCGCGGACGAGGTGACGGGCGAGCTGGACTCGGTCAACGCCGACCTGCTCGTGGGGCTGCTCGAGGAGGTTCACCGCGCCGAGGGCGTCACGATCGTCCTGGCGACCCACGATCCGCGCGTCGCGAGCCGGGCGGACAGGGTCGTCGAGCTGCGCGACGGCCGAGTCGTCGCCGATCGGCGGCTGCGATGAGCGTGATCCGCTGCCGCGACCTGACCCGCCGGTACGGGGGTTCGGTAGCCGCTCCGGTCATCGCGGTCGATGGCGTGGACCTCGACGTCGAGCCGGGTGTGTTCGTCGCCATCGAGGGGCCCTCCGGCTCCGGAAAGACCACCCTCCTCGGGCTGCTGGCCGGCCTCGAGGCCCCGGACCGCGGGGAGATCAGCGTGCTCGGCCACGACCTCGCCCGGCTGTCTCAGGCCGAGCGGGCCCGCCTGAGACAGCGCCGGGTCGGCATCGTGTTCCAGTCCTTCGGGCTCATCGCGAGCCTGCGCGCCGGCGACAACGTCGCGCTTCCGCTCATGCTGGCCGGCGTGCCCGAGCAGGAGCGCCGCGGGCGGGCGAAGGCGGCGCTGGAGGAGGTCGGGCTCGGCGCGGCCCACGAGGCGCGCATTGACGAGCTCTCGGGCGGCGAGCGACAGCGCGTCGGCGTGGCGCGGGCGATCGTCATCGAGCCCGCGCTCGTCCTCGCCGACGAGCCCACTGGCAGCCTCGACGAGGAGAACGCCCAGGTGGTCCTGGGCCTCCTCTCAGCGGCCGTCCGACGACGTGGCTCGAGCCTCGTCCTCGTCACCCACGATCCCGCGAGCGCCGCGCTCGCTGACCGGCGCCTCCGGATGCTCGACGGACGCCTGACCGAAGGAGTCCCGGCATGAACCTCGTCCGCCACGCGCTCCGCCTCGTCGTCCGGGAGCCGCGCCGGTCGCTGGCGGCAATCGTCGGGGTCGCGATCGCGTCCGCCCTGATCACCAGCGTCGTCCTGTTCGGCGCCGCCTCGGGAACGACCGTCACCCGCCGCGCACTGGCAAGCCTGCCCGTTGACGGTCAGGTGGTCCTGGCCCCGGGGGCCGACGCCGCCGCTGCCCAGGCCACGCTCGCGGCCGATCCGGCGGTCAGCTCGGTCCTACCGCTCGACGTCGCCCACTTCGATTCGGCCGCCGCCAGCAAGGCGGGGACCGCAACCCAGACGAGCGTCGGCGTACTGCTCGGGATCGACCCCGCCTACACGGCGAAGACGGGGCTGTTCGGCCTCTCGTCGGGGACGGTCGCCCCGGGGTCGATCGCCGTCAGCCGCGACCTCGCCTCCAACCTGGGCGTCGTCCCGGGCGACTCGATCACCTTCACGCTGCCCGGCGGGGCGACGGCCACGGTCCCCGTCTCCGGGGTCGTCTCGATCGTCGGCGCCGACCTCATCCTCGGTCCGATCGACGCGGCGCACCGGGCGGCGGGCGCGAACCCGCCGGTCAATGTGGCCGTGATGAGCCGCTCAGATCTGGCGCGGCTGGTCCTGACCAAGATTCCGCCAACCGCCACGGCCGCGGACCCGGCCACGACGGGCCAGGGCGCTGGAGCGACACCGGTCTTCGCCGCCGACCCCGCGGTCCGGCGCGAGCTCCACGTCCGGCTCGACCACGCCCAGCTGCCGGGCGACCCCGTCGCCGCCCAGTCCTGGCTGGACACCGTCCGCCGGCGCGTCGAGCGCCAGGGGGCAGGCTCGTTCACCTGGGTTGACGACGCGAGCGCGTCGCTCGAGCCGCTCGCCGGCGACTTGGCGTGGGGCCAGGTGCTGTTCATCTTCCTAGCGCTGCCCGGGATCATTCTCGCGCTCGCGCTGTCGCGGCTGGCGGCTGACGCCACGGCCGACTCGACCCGACGCCACGCCGCGCTGCTCCGCGCCCGCGGCGCCACCCAGCGCAATCTCAGGCTCGTGTTCATGGGCGCCACGGTGGTCACAGCCCTCGCGGGGTCGGTCCTCGGTGTCGCGCTCGGATCCGCGCTCGGCCTCGCACTGTTCGGGGGCGACCTCGCGTCGGCGGGCTTTGCCGGATCGCTCACCCGGGCCGCCCTTGTGGCGGTCGGCCTGACAACGGTGCTTGCAAGCCTGGCGGCGATCATGCCGCTGCGGGGCCAGCTCCAGGAGGAGATCGCGTCAGGGCGCCAGGAGCTCCAGCGCGCCCGCCCGCCGCTGTGGAGGCGCCTCTACCTCGACGTGGTCGCCCTGGTCGCGGCCGTCGCGGTCTATCTGGTGGCCGGCGGGAACGGCGTCCACCCGGTGCTCAGCGCCGAGGGGAACCCGACAGTCACCCTCGCCCTCACCTCGTTCGTCGCGCCGCTCCTGTTCTGGACCGGCGGCACGCTCCTGCTTCTCCGCGTCGTCGGGGCGGCCCTGGGGCACGGACGCGGACCCGCGAACATCCTCCGGCGGATCCTTGGCCCGGGCGGCCAACTGGCCGGCCACACCCTGCGCGAGCGGGCGGGAGCGGCGTCCCGCGCGATCGTCGTCCTCGCCCTCGCCGTGGGCTATGCCACCAGCGTCCTCGTGTTCTACGCCACCTACCAGCAGCAGCAGCGTGTCGACGCCCAGCTGACCCTCGGCGCGGACCTCAAGGCCGTGCCGTCGTCCGCGGCGACCACCGCCGACGCGCCCAGGCTGTCGGGACCGGGGGTCTCACGCGCGACCCCGTTCGTCGACCGCGTCGTCTACGTCGGGCCGGAGGCCCAGGACCTGCTGGCCATCGATGCAGCCACGCTGCCCACCATCGCGCCGCTAGCCGACTCGTTCTTCGCCGGCTCCACGGCGGCCGGCGCCATGGACGCGCTCCGGGCCCGCCCCGACGCGATCCTCGTCTCGGCCGAGACGGCCAAGGACTACAGCATCGTCCCGGGTGACCGGATCAGGATCCGCGTCCCGGACGCGACCGGCACCCTCAAGACGGTCGATTTCACGATGGCCGGGATCGCCCTCGAGTTCCCCACCGCGCCCAAGGATGCGTTCCTCGTCGCGAACCAGGGCTACGTCGTCGCCCAGACCGGCAACGACCGGATATCGTTCGTCCTCGCCCGCGCGGACGGCGACGTCGGCTCGGCATCCTCGAAGCTGTCCGCCCGGCTCGGGTCGAGCTGGCAGGTTGCCAACCTCGACGCGACGACGGCGCGCCTCGCCAACGCGATCACCTCCGTGGACCTCTCGGGGCTGGTGCTGCTCAACGTCGCCTTCGCGCTGGTCATCGCCGGCGTCGGGGTGACCCTGTTCCTCCTCGCCGGGCTGGCCGAGCGCCGGCGGGAGATCGCCACGCTCATCGCGATCGGTGCCGAGCCTCGGCAGGTCAGGGCCTCGATGCTGGGCGAGGCCCTCAGCGTCGGGATCGCCGGGACCGTCGCCGGGCTGCTGACAGGCAGCGTGGTGGGCTTGGTGCTGCTGCAGATCCTGGCAGGCGTGTTCGATCCCCCGGCTGACGTCCCGGCTGTGCCGTGGCTGCTCATCGGGCTGACGATCGGGGCGGTCGCGGCGGCGCTCGCCGTCGGCCTCGCCGTCGCAGATCGGGGCGTCGCGCGGCTCAGCGTGGTCGCCGCGCTGCGAGAGCGGTGACCCTCGCCACGAAGCGGCCGCCGGTCGAAATGGAGCGCCCGCCCGGTGGGCGTCAGCCTGCCGGCGCCCGGCTCGGCACCTCGCTGCCCCCAGAGGCCGCCCAGCGAGCCTTTGGGGTCTTCCTCCTGCTCGTCGGGGCACGCCTCGCGCTCTTCGCGTAACCCGAGGCGGCTGCGCCAATCGCCGGGAGGGCCCCACGATGGCGGCAGTGGCGATGACCTCGGTCCGTCAGGTGTCGTCGCCACCATTCGCTTGACCTTCGAGCGGCTCGAAGGTCTACGCTCTCGCCATGCGCATCGCCGAGCTCGCCCGCCGCGTGGGGATCGCCCCGTCCGCCGTCCGATGGTATGAGCATGCGGGCGTCCTCCCTGCCGCGGAGCGCGAGGACAACGGGTACCGCTCGTACGCGGATGCTGACATCGCGCGACTCCGCCTCGTCGTGTCGCTGCGGCGGCTGGGCCTCGGTCCCGAGGACGCCGGCCGGCTCGCACGGCTGTGCCTTGAGCGGGGTGAGGTGGACCTGGACCTCGCGCCGCTCCTGGCCGAACAGCGGGCGGCCATCGCCCGGCAGCGCGCCGACCTCGACCGGATCGAGTCCGAACTCGTCGACCTCGAACTGACCATCGCGGCCGCCGGCCGCGCCCAGAGGAGACTCCCCATGCCCGACACCGCCCCCATCCGCGTGCTCTTCCTGTGCACGCACAACAGCGCCCGCAGCCAGATCGCCGAGGCCCTCCTGGGCCGCTATGGAGGCAGCGACTTCTACGTCCAGTCCGCGGGGACCGAGCAGACCCGAGTCAACCCCTACACGGTGCGGACACTCGCCGAGCTGGGCATCGACTGGTCCGCCGCCCGGAGCAAGGTCCTGACCGAGTTCCTGGACGAGCCGTGGGACTACGTCATCACGGTCTGCGACCGCGCCCGCCAGGCGTGCCCCGTGTTCCCGGGCGCGGCGAACGCGCTGCACTGGGGGCTCGATGACCCCTCGGAGGTGGACGGCAGCGACGAGCTGAAGCTGGCTGCCTTCCGGCGGACCGCCACCGAGGTCTCCGTGCGCCTGCGCCCGTTCATCGAGGTCGCCCTGAGGGCGGCAGGACGGTCTGTGCGCCCGGTCATCACCGGGTAGCGAGACCGGCCGTGACCACGACCGCCGTGGCCGCGGCGCCCGCCTGACCGTCGGGGCCGGTGCGTGTTCTGCGCCCTCGTCGCCCCGCGGCTGTTCAACAGCGGCGGGTTCGAGCGCGACGATGGGCCGCTCGCGTGCGGCCTGACGCTCCGCGTTTGCCCCGAGGTCAGTGACGGCCTGCCCGACCGGCGATGATGGGTCGTGTCGCGCCACCTCGAGGACGTTTGCGGGAAAGGGGACACCACCCATGGCTGACCTTCGGCCCAAGCGCATCGCTGAGCTGATCGCCCCCTACCGGGTGGCGCCGGGGCAGCGGGTGCGGCTGACCAAGGACTTCCCCACGGACGCCCCGGGCAAGTTCGGCAAAGCGGATGCCAAGCAGGCCAGGGACGTCCTCGAGGGCAGCGTGGGCCTGCTGGCGGAGTACCAAGAGCGGCTCGCTGCCCAGGACACGTACGGCGTGCTGGTCGTGATCCAGGCGATCGACGCCGCAGGCAAGGACGGGACCATCCGTCACGTCATGAGCGGCGTGAACCCGCAGGGTGTCGAGGTCAGCAGCTTCAAGGTGCCGTCCGACGAGGAGCAGGACCACGACTACCTGTGGCGGTATGCGCGCCGCCTGCCGAGCCGCGGGTCCATCGGCATCTTCAACCGCTCCTACTACGAGGAGGTGCTCGTCGTCCGCGTGCACCCGGAGTATCTCGACTTCGAGAAGCTGCCGGCGTCGTCCAAGCGGGGCGACATCTGGCGACGGCGGTTCCGCGAGATCAACGACTGGGAGCACTACCTGTCCGATCAGGGATTCAAGATCGTGAAGCTGTTCCTCAATCTGTCGAGGGAGGAGCAGCGGCGCCGCTTCCTGGACCGCATCGAGGAGCCCGAGAAGAACTGGAAGTTCAGCGCGGCCGACGTGAAGGAGCGTGCCCGCTGGGACGACTACCAGAAGGCGTTCGCGGACATGCTGTCGCGTACCAGCACCGAATGGGCGCCGTGGTACGTGCTCCCAGCCGACGACAAGCCGTACGCGCGGCTGGTGGCCGCGGGCGCCATCGCGAACGCGCTGGTCGAGATCAACCCCAGGTATCCCAGAGTGAGCCCGGAGGCCAGGGCCGCCCTCGAGCTGGCCCGGACTGAGCTGCGGGCTGAGGGGCCCGCGGGCATGCCCCCGGACGCGATTGTGGTGCCGCCGGCCGCAGGGGCGCCCGACAACGACACCAAGCGCAGCAGGGAGAAGGCCAAGAAGAGGGCGAAGCACCAGGCGTGAGCGAGACGCCAGGCGTGAGCGAGGAGCCAGACAACGGCCCGGCGCCTCGACCACGCAGCGAGCCCGAGCCGAACTCCCCTGCCATCGCCTGTCGCCGCACGTCGGCCGAGGAGCGACGGATCCTCAAGCAAGGGGCGCGTCGAACTGCGCTGCCGGGGTGCGCCGACGGCAATGCGACGCTGCGAGTACGATGCGCTGCCAGCGCAGCACCGTCACGCCGCGCCGTGCATCCCGTCTCGGACGCGTTGGCGTCCGCCCACATCTCGGAGAGGCGCATGACCCGCCAACGCCGCGTGCCCAAGCTCGTCGCAGGTGTCCTCTTGGCGAGCCTGCTCGCCGCAGGCTGCGGCAGTACCCTGCCGTCGCTCCCCACCCTGCCGTCGCTCCCCACCCTGCCGTCGCTCCCGACGCGGGCGACGCCCGTGCCGACCGAGGCGGCGACGCCCGTGCCGACCGAGGCGGCGACGCCGCCCGCGAGCTCCGCACCGGTTGTCACCCCGGCCCCGACGGCAGTCCCAAGCGCCATCCCGCAGCCCACTGAGCCGCCGACAACCCCGCCCACGGAGCCGCCGACCGCGCCCCCGACGGCCAGCCCCGAGCCGACGGCCGCTTCAACGCCCGCGGCGAGCGAGTCGGCCGCCCCGTCGGCACCGAGTTCCGCATCCCCAACTGCGTCGGAAACGCCCTCCCCGTCCGCAGAACCTGGTGGCGGGTCGGGTGACGGGGGGTCAGGTCCGTCGCTGCTCCTCCTGGCTCTGCTGGTTGCAGCCGGGGTCGGCCTCGTCGCCTACGCGTACAACCGGACGCGTGGCGGCTCCACGCCGCCGGGTGGCGCCTCGGCCGCCACGGCACCTGTTCCGAGCGGCCCGACGTCGGCCACACCGCCTCCCCCGCCGCCGGGAATGGGCGCCAGGCCGCCGGCCACACCCCCGCCTCCGCCAACCGCGCTCGCGATGAGCCCTGCGGCCGCGGCCGCGCCCGCGATGAGCCCCGAAGCGGCCGCTTTCCCGATGAGCCCCGAGGCGGCCGTCGCGCCCGCGATGAGCCCCGAAGCGGCCGTCGCGCCCGAACCGTCCTCAGACCCGGAGCTCGGGTCCGCCGACCCGGACCCGGGGCTGGCGACCGCGGACCCGGAGTCTCTGGGCTCGCTCCTTAGCGACCCCGAGGAGGCTGAGCCGGGCCCCGACGCTTCGCCAACGCCGTAGGCGCCGGCCCCGGGACGCCGGCACGTCTTCGGGACCTGAGCTCCGCAGGGCGTCGGGACGTCTTCGGGGAACGACCCTCAGCCCCGCAGGGCGTCGCGACGTCTTCGGGGCCTGAGCCCCGCGCGAACCGCCGCTGAGTCTTGCGCGGCGCTCGGGCCTTGGGGTCGGCCGCGTCTTCGCGGTCTGGCAGCGGCACCGCCGCCGCCCAGGGTGGTGCGTCAGGCGAGCGGCGAGTCAGCGCCCCGGCTCACGGGCCGGGACCCGCATCCGCCCGACGATCCCGAGCGCGCCGGCGCAGCCGATCGCCATGACAGCGGTGCCCAGCATCGCGATCGGCAGGCCGACCGTCACCGACAGCACGCCCATCAGCGGCGGGTACACCACCGCGCCCACCACCGAGGCGGCCGTCATCAGCCCGGCGACGGCCGCTGCCCGGTCCGGGAACCGCTCACCGCCGATCGCCACGATGAGCGGGAAGATGGGCCCAGACGCGAAGCCGACCGCAGCGAACAGCAGGATCGAGAGCGGCAGCGACGGGATGATCACGGCGCCAGCAAGGGCGACGCCCGAGAGCAGCGATGCGGCGATCGCGAACCGGACGTGGTCGTGGCGGTCCGCGAAACGACTCGCCACCAGGCGGCCGAGCGCAAGGCCCGCCCAGAACAGCCCAAGCGCCGACGTCGCCACGCCGCCAGGCGCGCCCTCGAGGAACCGCACGAGCCAGTCCGACACGCCGATCTCACTTGCCACGTAGCAGCCGATCGCCACCCCGAGGATCAGCAGCGGCAACGCCAGCAGGCTCGAGCGCTGGCCACCGACGGCGCGGCGGTCCCGAGCTCTGCCGTCGGCGAGATCGGTGACCGCGAGCAGAGCCGCCAGCGGCAAGGCCATGAGGCCTGTGCCCAGCACGACCGCTTCCCACGAGACGCCCAGCAGCCCCCGACCGGCGAGGAGGAACGGGGCGCCGAATGCCCCCACGGAGTAGAACATGTGGAGCAGGTTCATCCGGCCGCCGCGCGCCTCGGCGAACATGTCGATGACGAGCGCGCTGCCGCCACTGTCAACGGCGCCGGCGCCGACCGACCGGACGACGCCCGCGGCGACGAACGCGCCCCACGCGCCATCGATCCCCTGGCCAACCAGGCCAAGCCCGAGCAGCGCCGCCGCGAGCGAGAGGATCGCTCGGCGGCCGACGCGCTCGGTCGCCATGCCGCCCACAATCGAGCCGGCCGCGTACGCGATCGCGGTGACGAAGTAGAAGAAGCCGAGGCCGACGTCGGTCTGGACGAACCGCTCCTCCACCTCGCGCGCCAGCGACGGCACCAGGATGCCGCTCCAGCCGATCAGCACGAACGCCCAGCAGCCGAGGGCGAACGCAATCCAGCGACGCCGAAAGAGGACGGGGATCACCTGGCGAGGGTACCGGGGATCAATCCGGCCGAGGGGCGCCCCGTCCGTGCGGGAGCCCCGGCGGCACACCTCTCGGATGCCGAGCGTGGCGGCGGGGGTCGCCGCCCTTCGTTCGCGCGTGACCCCCGAGCGGCGCGGCGCCTCTCGGATGCCGGCCGGGGGGTCGCCGCCCTTCGTTCGTCCGGGGGCCCCGCAGTCGCCCCTCTCGGGCACCGGCCCGGGCGGTGGCCGGCACGGGGGTCGCCGCCCTTCGTTCGTCCGGGGGCCCCGCGGTCGCCCCTCTCGGGCACCGGCCCGGGCGGTGGCCGGCACGGCCGGTCCCCGAGGCCGAGCGTGCGCTGCCGCCCAGCACCGCCCGGGCCGGTGCCTGATGCGCGGCC
>JBBIIL010000013.1:0-50459 GCA_037446495.1 Chloroflexota bacterium
GTCCGAGCCACGCCGCGTGCGTGGCGGCGCCGACCGGCGCCTCGAACACCGGCCCCGGCGGTGACTGGGAACCCGGCGCGGCCGGGGGAGCGCGAGACCGACGCGACCGACGCGCCCGTCGCGGCCCGCGGTGACTGAGAACCCGGCGCGGCCGGGGCGCCGCAAGGCCGACGCGCCCGGCGGCGCCCGGCGGCGCCCGGCGGGGAGAACGCGCGCCCTATCGAGTCCCCCACTGGTAGCTCTGCTTGAGCAGCCGCAAGTAGACGAACGTTTCGGTCTCGCGCACGCCCTGGATCTTGCGCAGCTTGCTCGAGAGGAAGACGAGCAGCGCGTCGTTGTCCTCGGCCACGCACTCAACGAGGATGTCGTAGGTGCCCGCGGTGACCACCACGTAGTCGGTCTCGGGAAAGGCGGCGATCTCCTCGGCCACCTCGATCAGCCGGTCGGCCTGGACCTTGATGCCGATCATCGCCATCTGCTGGAAGCCCAGCTTGAGCGGGTCGGTGACACCCACCACCTGCAGGATCCCCGCGCCGATCATCCGGCCAGTGCGGGCGCGGACGGCCGCCTCCGACACACCGAGGTCGGTGGCGATCTGGGTGAAGGGACGGCGGCCATCCTCCTGGAGCTGCTCGATGATGCGCTTGTCGAGGTCGGAGACCTCGTGCGCACGGGCGTTGCGGCCTCGCGCCTCGTTCATGCAGGCTCCTCGAGACGACGTTGGCGGGCCGATGCCTCTCCTGCATCGAAGGGCCCCGCTTCGGGCCGTGTGGCGGCGGATGCTAGCACGCGGTCCGCCATCGGCCCTAGGGTTCCGCGGTGCGGTTCGGCGAGCTTGCGCGAGCCTGCGAAGATGCGCCCATGGCGACGCCCGACGAAGCGCTCGAGGCCCTCCGCCGACGCGAGCCGATCTTCCACCGGGCCGAGTTCGGGACGAGCCGCGAGGCCTTCGAGGCCATCACCGCGGCCGACTTCTGGGAGACCGGGGCGTCGGGCAGCGTGTACTCGCGCGCGTTCGTCCTCGAGGTCCTGGAGGCGCGCTACGCCGAACCCGACCACGACCCGATGGCGGGCCTCGAGGTGAGCGATTTCGCCGTGCGCGAGGTGGGCGACGGCATCTGGCTCGCGACATACCACCTGCTCCAGGGCGAGCGCCGCACCCGGCGGGTGACAATCTGGCGCGAGACGCCCGACGGGTGGCAGGCGGTGTACCACCAGGGCAGCGTGGTCACGGGCTGAGGCCGCCGACGGCGAACGCGCACGCCAATCCGGACCGCGGCCACGCCAGGCCGGAACGAGCCCCGCCAAGCCGAACGGCCCGCGCTACCCGCGGTCGAGCAGATCCAGCACCGGAGCGAGTGCCGCCACCGATGCCTCGGTGATCGGGTCCACAACCAGCTGGACGTGGCCGATGCCCTCGGCAGCGTAGGCGCGCAGACCATCGGCGATCGCCTCCGCGGGGCCCGTGAGCGGCGCCACGGCCATCTTCGGGGCAGTGTCGCCCATGATCCGGCCCGTGCCGCCCGGCATCCGGACCTGGACGGCCACCGTGCGCTCCACCTCGGCAGGGTCGCGGCCAGCGGCGGCGCACGCCTCGTCCACGATGGAACGAAGGCGCGGCACGCCCGCGGGCGAGTTCTGGGTATCCGCGTACCAGGCGTTCCACGCGGCGACGTGCGGGAGCGTGGCCGCAAGCATCCGCGGGCCGGTCGAGCCCACCATCAGCGGCGGGCCGCCGGGCCGGGCCGGCTTCGGCAGCAGCTCCGCGTCGCGCGCAGCGTAGAACTCGCCCGCGAAGTCGATGGCGCCGTCCGCCAGCAGCGTCCTGACGATCGTGAACGCTTCCTCGAACCGCGAGATCCGACGGTCGAATGGCGCTCCCAGCGCAGCGAACTCCACGTCGTTCCAGCCGGCGCCCAGGCCCAGCACCAGCCGCCCGCCGGAGATCTCGTCCACCGTGGCCGCCAGCTTGGCGAGCATGAACGGCTGGTGGAACGCGGTGGACGCCACGAGCGGTCCGATCGCCACGCGCTCCGTGGCCTCGGCCAGGCCCGCCAGCATGGTCCACGCCTCCCACGGCGCCCTCGTGGAGGCATCGGCGTAGCGGTACAGCAGGTGGTCGCCCGTCCAGATGGAGTCGAAGCCGGCCTGCTCGGCCGTGCGGGCGATGGCGCGCAGCTCCGGCCAGCGGACCTCGCGCTCGACTTCGGGGAGCTGGACGCCGACCCCAAGGGGCCTGCCGGGTCGTCGGGGGATCATGGTCCGACGGTAGCGCGGGCAGCCACCTCGCGTCGAGCCGACCCGAACCGAGCCGCTGCGTGGCTAGCCGCCGCCGACCACCCCATTGTTCTCGATCAGCGAGATGATGACGTCGATGTCGGCGCTGCCGATGATCCCCTGGTACTTGGCCCGGACCACGCCCTGGCCGTCCACGACGAACGCCCATGGCACGGTCTTGGCGGTCCACGGGCCTTGGCCCAGGCCATACGCCTGCGCCCACTGGTTGAGCGGCGGGTTGCTGATGTCGCCGGACAGCACCGGCTCCTCGGTGACGATCGTGTACACGAACGGCTCCAGGTGGATGAAGTCGACGGTGTCCTGCCAGCGGTCGATCAGGTAGCGGACCATGACGATCGCCTTGCCGCACAGCGGTGAGACGCGGAACCGCGCGGAGTCGATCACGATCACATACGGCCGGCCCGCGGCGCGCGCGTCCGAGGTGGACGTCTGCGAGAGGCGGAGGTCCGGCAGCGGCTGGGTGGTGACGGCGCGGACGACCCCGCCCACATCGGCGAGTGTCGGCGTGTGGATGTTCGGCGCCTGCGCGCCCAGCGGTGTCGTGGCGCCCTGGTCCTGCGCCGTGACCGCCACGGAGCCCGTCTCCCCCGAGGGCGTGGACATCGCCAGCTGCCAGCCGCCAGGCGAGGGGATCGTGACCGTGGCGACGTAGTAGACGGTCTTCTCTCCCCAGGGCTGGATCGGCACCGCCCGAACCGGGGGACCGGCGGCGACATTGCCCGCGCCCGTGACCGTGACGTCAATTGGGGTCCTGCCGTCAAGCTGGGTGCCGACGGCGTCGGTGACGGTGAGGATGACCGGGTCCGGACCGCCCGCCCACACCTCGGACGAGACGAGAAGCGCCTGGAGGCCAGCACCGGACACGACGGACGGAGCTGGGATGGGACTGTCCCCGGCGACCAGCACAGGGCTCGCCGACGACGCGGCCAGTGCGGGCGTGCCGGCCGGCGACGCCGTGGCGGCCGGCGCGGGCGTGGCAGCGGGGGCGGGCGTCTCGGCGAGGAGCGTGCTCAGCGCGGCCGCGATGGGGCCGGCCGCAGTCCCGAACGCAAACGTCGAGCGGATGCGGCCCTGCGCGTCCACGAGGTACACGTCGGCGGTGTGCGCCATCGCGTAGCTCCCCGTGGCGTCTGCCTGCCTGGCGTACTTGACGCCCCACGCGTCCGCCACCTGGCGAATCTGCGCAGGTGAGCCCGTCACGCCTGTGTACGCCTTTGGCAGGTACTTGAGGTACGACGCCATGGCGGCCACGTCGTCGCGCTCGGGATCGATGGAGACGAAGACGACCCTCGGCCCGGGCCCCGTCGTCGCGAGCGCCTCGTCGAGGACGCCGACCGTGGCCGGGCAGACATCGGGGCAGTGGGTGTAGCCGAAGAAGACCAAGACTGGGCGGCCTTCGAGCGAGCTCAGGCTGAACGGCTGGCCACGCTCGTCAGTCAGCGCGATGGCGGGGGCTGGCCTGACAGCGGGGTTGGTCGCCGCCAGCACCACCGGGCTGATCCCCACGGCCGGGAGGGCGGCTGGTGCCACCGGCCTCGGCGCGGCTGCCACGAGCGCAAAGAGTGCGATCGCCGCCATGCCCAGGACGCCGATCAGCAGGCCGCCGGCGACCGTCCTGAGGCGGACGCCGGATGCGTCCGGCTCGGTGCCAGCCAGCCGACCGTCACCATCGAGCTCCACGACGCCGACCGGGGCGCCACCGGGCGCGGGCGGCCGGAAGGGGTCGAGCGGGGCAGGCCGGAAGGGGTCCCGCGCCGGGCCGGGCGGCCGGAAGGGGTCCGGCATGGATCAGTTCGCCCGAACCTCGGCCGAGACGGTGACCACGCCTGCGTTCTGGAAGGTGAGCGTGACCGTGACGCGGTCGCCTGCCTTGAGCTCCTGCTTGAGGCCCGTGAGCATCACGTGGTAGCCGCCTGGGGCGAACTGGACCGTGCCGCCGCCGGGGATCGGGACCGTGGGCATCATCTGCATGCCGGTCATCCCGCTCGCGTCGGTCGTGGTCTGGTGGAGCCCGGCGGAGGCCGCGGCGTCCGTTGCGGCGGAGAGCAGCGTGTCCGCCGCGACCCTCCCATTGATGATCGTGAAGTACATCGCCGTGTCGGCGCCTGAGGCGGCGGCCCGGACCCAGGCACCGCTGATCGTCAGAGGGCCGCCGGCTGCCGTCGTGGGCGACGCATTGGTGGAGGTACCCGAGCCGCACGCCGCGGCGACCAGGGCCACGAGGGCCAGGAGCAGGAGCGCTATCGCTCGCTTCATGGTGTGTTCAGCCTCCGGACGTACTGCACGTGCTGGCGCTGCCGCCTCCAGTTGGCGGCTCCGTTCGGGCGGACGCAAATTGGGCCCGACCGAGACGCGGAGCTGCGTGCCCAAGCCACCGCGCCGTCATCGGCGAGTCGGGGGCAGTCTCGCACGAGTCGGCTGCCGACCCGTCCGCCCGGGGGTCCCGAAGTTCGCGGGCCGTCCGGCTCGGGGCCGGATCCGCTGTGCCGCGCGGCCCGGGCAGGCTTCGTGCGACGATGCCGACGTGCGCTACGGCATCGTGCTCACCACCGGGGACGCCCGGATCGCGGGCGACCTCGCTGCCCGGGCCGAGGCGGCCGGCTGGGACGGCGTGTTCACGTTCGACGGCATGGCGATCGCGGACCTCGAGCTCGACGACCCCTGGATCACGCTCGCAGCGATGGCGCTGCGGACCGAGCGCGTCACCCTGGGCGCGATGGTGTTCGCCCCCACACGTCGCCGGCCATGGCTGTTCGCGAAGGAGGCATTCACGCTCGACCGGCTGTCCGGTGGGCGGCTCGTGCTCCCGGTGGGCCTCGGGGCCCTCGACGACAAGGCGTTCGGCAACGTCGGCGAGCCCACCGCGGCACGCGAGCGGGCAGCGATCCTCGACGAGACGCTCGCGATCGTGGAGCGACTGAGCGGCGGCGGGGAGGCGTCGTTCGAAGGCGCGCACTTCCGCTTCGGCCCGATGGCGCTGCGGCCCTCGCCGGTGCAGCAGCCGCGCATCCCGGTCTGGCCGGTGGGCGCCTGGCCGCACGCCAAGTCGATGGGTCGTGCGCTGCGCTGGGACGGCGTGGTGGTGCAGCTGGCCGACGGGGCCGACCCCGCGCTGCTGTCGGAGGTCACCGCGTGGGTCGGCGCCAAGCGGGCGACGGCACCTGCCGAGGGCACGGATGGCGGGCCGGTCCCGGGTCGGGCGTTCGAGGTCATCGTGGACGGGATCACCCCCGGCGACGATCCGGCCGGCGCGGCGTCCATCACCCGGGCCCACGCCGAGGCGGGCGCCACGTGGTGGATCGAGGCCGACTGGGAGCGCACCGACATCGACGCCCTCCGGGCGCGGATTGCAGCTGGGCCACCGCGGTTCTGACGCGCCTGGGACCCGGGGCGCTCGGGGCGCGGCGGCTCGGCCGGGGTCGAGTTGCAGGCGGCGGGGCGACGGAAGCGACGGAGGCGGCGGGGCGGTCCAGCCGCGTCCTACTCCGCCAGCTCTTCCTCGTCGTGACGGCCGAAGTGTGCCTGGAACCGGCCCGCCCGCACCCAGATCACCAGCGCCACGAAGAACCGCGCGATGAGCGACAGCCCATACGAAGCGCACCAGATACAGACCGCATGGAGGATCAGCACCTGCACGGCGATGAAGTAGACCTCGAAGATCACGCCGATCAGCGAGAGGCCGTAGTGCAGGTCGAGCAGGCTCGGGTTGTTCGTTCGGATCCACGCGATGGCCAGCGACAGCAGGATGAGCGACAGGAACACACCGAACACGGCCACCGGGATCCCGCCGATCCGGGCGTATGGCGACTCCGCCACCGTCTCGCAGCCGTGCAGCTGGCCGCAGGATGGAACGCCGCCGCCGAGCTCCGAAGACGAGAGGTAGCTCGCGATGAGCAGACCCACCACGTCGAGTCCCGCCAGGATGAACCCGGGATGCATGGTCTTGAGCCGGTGCGTGGACACCACCACGATCAGCATCGCCGCGGTCCAGACGACCACCGGCAGCAGGGTGCTCGCGGTCTGCGAGTACGCCTGGAACACGATGCCGAAGACGAGCCCGACGAGGGCGCCGACGTAGTGGAGGTCCGCCATCCCGTCGCGGTCCGTGACCGCCCACCCCACGGCGACGACCGCGAGCAGCACCGCCAGGCCGATACCCACCTGTGGGACGGGGATCTTGTCCTGCGGATCGACCATGAACAGCCAGATCGCCATGACCAGGCCGAGCAGGTCGAGGGCGGCGAAGATCCACCCGGGGTGGAGGCGGCTGGCGCGCTGAGCGGTGGCGGTCATCGAGGCTGGAACCTGCGGCAGATCGGGATGGACGCGTGTCCGATGAGTCTAGAGCCTCCGGGCGAACCACCAGAGTGCGCCGACCGGCACGGACCAGTGGGGCCAAGGGGCCCGGTCAAATCACCCCTGCTCCCCCCCTCGCGCGCCACGTGGCCTATGGTGCGGGTTGTGCCCCCGGTGCACGCTGTCCGCAACACGCGGCATCCGACGCCGCGCCTGCGTCCCGCCACGCCCGACCAGCTTCGAGGCCCCGATGACTCCCCCGATTGGCAGTCCTGACTCCGCGGCCGACGCGCCGCGTTCCGCCCACCCGCTCGACGCGATCTTCCACCCCCGCTCGATCGCCGTCGTCGGGGCCACCGAGAAGGAGGGCTCCGTCGGGCGGACGATCCTCTGGAACCTGCTGTCCTCGCCGTTCGGCGGCACGGTCTACCCGGTCAACCCCACGCGCCCGGCCATCCTGGGCGTCAAGGCGTACCCGTCGATCGGCGCGATCGGCGAGCCGGTGGACCTCGCGGTCATCGTGACCCCTGCCAAGTCGGCCCCGGGCCTCATGGCCGAGTGCGGCGAGGCGGGCATCAAGGGCGTGATCATCATCAGCGCCGGGTTCAAGGAGATCGGCCCGGAGGGCGTCGAGCTCGAGCGTCAGGTCCTCGAGGCCGCCCGCAAGTACGGCATCCGGCTCATCGGGCCAAACTGCCTGGGCATCATGAACCCGGTCGGCCGGATGAACGCCACGTTCGCCGCGGGCATCGCCAACCCGGGCCGGGTCGGCTTCATCAGCCAGTCGGGCGCCCTGCTCACCGCGATCCTCGACTGGGCCGCGCACGAGGACGTGGGCTTCAGCTCGATCGTCTCGCTCGGCTCGATGCTGGACGTGGGCTGGGGGGACGTCATCGACTACCTGGGCGACGACCCGAACACCGATTCGATCGTGATCTACATGGAGACCATCGGCGACGCGCGGGCGTTCCTGTCCGCCGCCCGCGAGGTGGCCCTGACCAAGCCGATCATCGTGATCAAGCCGGGACGGACGGCGCAGGCCGCAAAGGCAGCGGCCAGCCACACAGGCTCGCTCACGGGCTCTGACGACGTGCTCGACGCCGCGTTCCGCCGTGCCGGCGTGCTCCGCGTGGAGCGGATCAGCGAGCTGTTCCAGATCAGCGAGATCCTCGCCAAGCAGCCGCGTCCCAAGGGTCGGCGGTTGTCCATCGTGACCAACGCCGGGGGCCCCGGCGTGCTGGCGACCGACGCTCTGATCGGCGGCGGCGGGGAGCTCTCGGACATCACCGACGCCACGATGGCGTCGCTCAACGCCGTGCTGCCCGCGGTGTGGAGCCACAACAACCCCATCGACATCATCGGTGACGCCCCGCCCGACCGGTACGCCAAGGCGCTCGAGATCGCCGCGTCGGACCCCGAGACGGACGGCCTGCTCGTCATCCTCACCCCGCAGGCGATGACCGACCCGACGGCCACGGCCAAGGCGCTGGTGAAGCACGCGCACATCGAGGGCAAGCCGGTGCTCGCCTCCTGGATGGGCGGGCAGGACGTGGCCGAGGGCGCCAAGGTCCTGCGCGAGGCCGGCATCCCGACCTTCGCCTACCCCGACACCGCGTGCGTGCTGTTCAACCACATGTGGCGCTACGCCGAGAACCTGCGGTCGCTGTACGAAACCCCGCGGCTGCCCGTGGCGCCCGAGCGCGGCGAGTTCCGCGAGGCCGCCGACCGGATCATCGCGGACGTCGCCGCCGAGGGCCGGACGCTGCTCACCGAGTACGAGAGCAAGAAGGTCCTCGCCGCGTACGGCATCCCGATCACGGACCAGGAGATCGCCACGACGGCGGACGCGGCGGTGACCGCCGCCGCGACGATCGGCTATCCGGTGGTGGCGAAGCTGCTCAGCCGGACGGTTACCCACAAGACCGATGTCGGGGGCGTGGCGCTGAACCTGCGCAACGCCGATGCCGTCCGCGAGGCGTTCGAGCGCATCAAGGCGGCCGTGACCGACAAGGTCGGGGCGG
Organism: Chloroflexota bacterium; assembly: GCA_037446495.1. Taxonomy (GTDB): domain Bacteria; phylum Chloroflexota; class Limnocylindria; order Limnocylindrales; family CSP1-4; genus CAIXZV01. Next base: position 8,616 of record JBBIIL010000013.1, read on the forward strand.
AGCACTTCGAGGGCGTGACCATTCAGCCGATGATCAACTGGTCCGGCTACGAGCTGATCGTCGGGTCCTCGCCCGACCCCCAGTTCGGCCCGGTGCTGCTGTTCGGCATGGGCGGCCAGCTGGTGGAGGTGTTCAGGGACCGCGCGCTCGCACTTCCGCCGCTGAACACCACGCTCGCCAAGCACCTGATCGACGAGACCAAGATCAGCGAGGCGCTCAAGGGCGTCCGCGGCCGCGAGCCCATCGACAAGGAGGTCCTGGCCGCGCTCCTCGTGCGGTTCAGCGAGCTCGTCGCCGAGCAGCCGCGGATCGCCGAGATCGACATCAACCCGCTCCTCGCGTCGCCCGAGCGGGTCATCGCGCTCGACGCGCGCGTCGTGCTCCACCCGGCATCCCTCAGCGATGCGGAGCTGCCGCGGCTGGCCATCCGCCCGTATCCGCACAAGTACGGACGCCAGGTGACCACCGACGACGGGACCGCGATCACGATCCGGCCGATCCGGCCCGAGGACGAGCCCGCCATGGCCACGTTCCACGCCCGGCTCTCGGAGCGCACGGTCCGGTCCCGGTACGGCAAGGACCGCACACTGGCGGAGCGGACCGCCCACGAGCGGCTCGCCCGGATCTGCTTCGTGGACTACGACCGGCAGTTCGCGCTCGTCGCCGAGGCCCAGGTGCTGGGCGGCTCGTCGGAGATCGCGGGCGTCGCCCGCCTGTCGCGGATCCACGCGAGCAACGACCGCCAGCTCACGCTCACCGTCGCCGACGCGTGGCAGCGCCGGGGCATCGGGGCGCAGCTGGTGCGCTGCGCGGTGCGGGTGGCCGCCACCGAGGGCGTGGACAACCTCATCGCCGAGCTCGCGCCGGCCAACAAGGGAATGCGCGAACTGCTCGCCGACGAGGGCTTCGCGTTCGAAGAGCGTGACGAGACGCTGGTCGCGACGCTGACCGTCTAGCCGATACGCCGGAGGGGCGGCCCCAGAGACCGCCGCGCGCGCTCCTCAGGCGGCCTCCTGGCCGCGGCGCCCGGCCGCGCCTGCTGGGTCGGCGACACCCGGAGCGAGCGTCAGATCGCGAAGGCGACGCTCCAGGCCGCGGCCGCGGCACCGTTGACGTCCAACACCTGGACGAGTGCCCGGGCCAGCTCGCGCACGGGCTCTGGCGACTCCGGGTCGCCGATCGCGGCGTCGAGCAGCTCACGGTCCTCGACCTCGAGGTGCCCCACGAAGCCGCCCTCGGCCTCCACGAAGTCCACCCCGATCCAATCGAGGGCTGACTCCGCCTCGTCAAGGGTGGCGAACGACATGACCGGCGTCGGCTGGGTGTCCATGGACGCCATGGTAGGCCGCCAACAACCGGCCTGGCAGGGGTTTGGTGCCGCGGGCCGGACCTAGTTCGGGTCCCCTGCCGCCACCCCCGCGAGCTCCCACGGCTCGCGCCACTCGCTGCCGGAGCGCGCGGCGGCACGCCCCGCCGCATAGGCGGCCAGAACGGGCTCCGCGCCGATGCGCTCACGGGCCTCGTCAGGCGGGACCGCCGCCAACGCGGCCTGGAGCTTGGCGCAGTGGCCGGCGAAGCCGTCCTCGACGTCGAGGCCCTCCGCCCATGCCGCTCCGCCGATCCCGGCCGCGAATGCCACCGGCAGTTGCGGTGCCACCCGGCGAGCGATGGCATTCGTGCCCTCGGGGGCGTTCGCCGCGAAGGCGCGGGCGAGGAGCCAGGCCGGGCTCGCCCAGTCGTCGAGCAGCAGGTCGCGGACGGAGGCGTCGGCGTCGCGGAACAGGGCGCCGGCCTGCTCGATCGCGGCGCGCATCTCGGGCTCACGATCCGGTTCGGCCGCGGCGTCGAGCGCCAGGAGCACGGCGCGTAGGCAGGCGAGGCCCGCCGCAACGGCGCCGAGGTCGGTCAGTGAGAGTGGGTCTGAATCGAAGGGATCCCAGCGTGGCCCCAGCACGACCACCGCGGCCGCGACGAACGATGTCACGTCCCGGTCGTTGGTCACCGCGCCCAGACGGCTGCCGAGCGGCAGCTCCTCGAACGCCATCAGCTGGCTCGCCACGTCCTCGACGTCCTGCGCCTCCTCGTCGGACAGCTCCGCGGCCGTGCCGAAGATCTCGGCGATCAGGCCGGTCGTCGCCACGAACGGGCGGTGGGCGCGATCGACCTCCGGCAGCGGTGCGTCGGGGTCGTCGGGCGCCAGCAGCTCCTCGACCGCTTCGGCGGCGGCCTGGGTGCGCGCATGCGCGGGCTCGTCGTCGATGCCGCTCCGGATCGAGCGTGCTCGCGCCACCAGGGCCTCGCGAAGCTCGCGAACGGCGGCCCCGAACCGCGGGTCCGGCTGCGCGGCTCCTGCGGCGGCGCGCGCCCGCTTGCGGCGGCTGGCCTCGCCCACGGTCGCTCCCCGCCCTCCCAATGCTCCTGCGCAAAGAATGGTCGGGGCGGTGGGATTCGAACCCACAACCTCGTGCTCCCAAAGCACGTGCGCAACCGTTGCGCCACGCCCCGACAGTCTCACGCTCGCGAAGCGCATGTGCTTCGTCGCTCGGCCGGTGATGACCGCCACCAGCATATGCCGAGTGGACGTGGCCAGGCGGTCTGCGAGGTGGGGTTCCTGACCATCACGCCGTGACTGCAGGCTGCCAGCCGGGAGCCGGCGCGTCAACCCGAGGTGTGTACGTAATGGTGGTGGGACGTACACACCGACATGTCGACGTCGTTGAACCGTACTGGGTTTGATGGAGGCTCCATCTCTTGGAGAATGGAGTCATGGCAGAACACCGCACCCGCGCCGTCCAGCGCCAGTACCCGCCAGAGCTGAAGGAACGAGCCATCCGCCTGGTCGCCGAGACGATCGCCGAGCAGGGCGAGCGCCACGGCGCGATCGGCAAGGTCGCAGCCCAGCTCGGCATCGGCCCCGAGTCCCTGCGCCACTGGGTCCGCCAGGCCGAGGTCGACACGGGCGTGCGACCCGGCGTGACGACCGCCGACGCCGCCCGCATCAAGGAGCTCGAGCGCGAGGTCCGCGAGCTGCGCCGGGCCAACGAGATCCTCAAGAGCGCCGCGGTTTTCTTCGGGGCGGAGCTCGACCGCCGGTCGCCGCGATGACGAGGTTCATCGACGACCACAAGGCTGCCCACGGGGTTGAGCCGATCTGCCGGACGCTGGCGATCGCCCCGTCGACCTACTACGCGGCGAGGGTCCGCCCGCCCTCTGCCCGCGCGGTCCGCGACGCGGCGGTCTCGGTCGACATCGCCCGGATCCACAAGGCCAACTACGCCGTGTACGGCGCCCGCAAGCTCTGGCATGCCCTGCGGCGCGGCGGCACCGACATCGGACGGGACCAGGTTGGGCGGCTGATGAGGGGGCTCGGGCTCGCCGGCGCCGTGCGCGGGAAGGTGAAGCGCACGACGGTCGCCTCGGAGCTCTCGCCGCGCCCCGCCGACCTCGTCGAGCGGGTGTTCGCGGCGCCCGAGCCCAACCGGCTCTGGGTCGCCGACATCACGTACGTGTCCACCTGGTCGGGCTTCGTCTACACGGCGTTCGTGGTCGACGCTGGCTCTCAGCCTCGCTGGTCTTGACTCGCAATGTTGCCGGAACTATTGTCATCTGCAAATGGTTGACGCAAGGCTCTCCGATTGGGTGTCCGTGGCCGAGGCCGCGTCTGCGCTCGGGCTGACCCGGCAGCGCGTGGCGCAGCTCGTGCGCGAGGGCGCCCTGCGCTCGCGCCGCCTCGGGAGCCAGACGCTCGTCCGCCGCGACGACGTCGAGGCCCGCATCGAGCTCCGCCCCGCCGGCGGCCGGCGGTTCTCGCCCCGCCGGGCCTGGGCACTCATCCTCCTAGCGGACGGGATCGCCCCGCCGGGCCTCGACGCTCCGACGCGGTCGAGGCTCCGCGCGGTCGCGCGCCTTGGCCTCTGGGGCGTCCGCGCCCGGCTGGCGTCGCGCGCCGAGCTGCGGGGCCTGCGCGCCCACAGCTCCGACCTGGCGCGTCTTGTTGCCGAGGAGGGCGTCGTGCGCACGGGTGCCCGGTTCGCGACCGAGGCAGGCCTGGGCCTCGTCGCGCCGGACGCGGCGGTCGAGCTCTACGTGGACGCGGCCACGGCGCGGCGCCTCGAGCGCCAGTACAGCCTGCGCCCCTCCGACGACCCGAACGTCCTGCTGCGCGTCGTGCCGGACGAGGTCCGCGGGTGGCTCGCGGGCCCGCTCGCGCCGCGCTCCGCGGTCGCGCTCGACCTCGCAGAGGACCGCGACGCCCGGAGCCAGGCTGTGGCCCGCGAAGCCCTGTCGGCGCCGTGACCGTCGCCATCCTGCCCTCGGGCGACGCCGAGGCGCGCGTGTGGGGGACCGCGCTCGAGGTGGCCGGGCTGTTCGCCGGGATCCCGTGGGTGCTCGTCGGCGCGCAGATGGTGATGCTCCTCGAGCGCGAGGCGGGCCGGCCGTCGGGGCGGACGACCGGCGACGTCGACGCCGTCATCGACGTGCGGGCGCTCGCGGGCGGCACGCGCGAGGCCGCGCGGCGCCTCGTCGCCGCGGGGTTCGAGGCCGCCGACCCGCGCCACCCGTACCGCTTCTCGCGCGGGGCCGCGGTCGTGGACCTCCTCGCCCCCGACCACCTCGGGCCGCGGGCCGACATCACGACGATCCCGCCGGCGACGACCGCCGAGATCCCCGGCGGCACCCGGGCCCTCGCGACCGCCCGTCCCCTCGCAGTCGACGTCGTCGGCGGAGGGTCGGGCGTCCTGCCCGTCCCGTCCCTGGCCGGCGCGATCGCCCTCAAGACCCGGGCGTGGCAGGCCCGACAGGCCGGCCGCGACGTCGAGGACCTCGTCAGGCTGCTGGCGCTCGTCGCCGACGTCGAGGCCGTTCGAGCTGAGCTCACATCCGCGGAACGCCGGGCGCTCGGGCGGGTGCGGCCACTGGACGAACCCGGCCACCGATCGTGGCGGGCAAGCTCGGATCCGGAGGAAGCCCGGGCGGCACTCGCTCGGCTGGCAGGCTGAGCCCGAACGGTGGGGGCGACCCGTCAGTCGCAGCGGCCTGGCGCACGATAATCGGTGCCTCCACCGCTCGCGGGTTCGTGCTCAGCGACGGCCCGGCTCCACCGCTCCGGCCCGGGCGGCTCCCAAAGCACGTGCGCAACCGTTGCGCCACGCCCCGACCGGTTCCGTGCTCACGAAGCGCACGTGCTTCGTGATTCCGTGGTCTGGGACTGGCCTCCACCGCGCCCAGCGCAGATGCTCGCCGCTCGAGGTCTGCGCAAACCACGCGCGAGGAGACCTCCATGGCCACTGTCCCGACCGCCGGCCATGATACGACGCCGACGCCCCTTGACGCCTTCGACGATCTGATCGCGTCCCGGCGCCGCCACCTTCGCGCCCAGCGGATGAGCCCCTCGACGATCACGACGTACGGCGCCGCCGTCCGCCAGCTCGCCGCGTACCTCCGCGGGAACGGCGTGTCCGTCGCCCCGGGGTCCGTCCGCCGGGAGCACGTCGAGGCCTGGATCACCGACCTGCTCGACCGGTGGAAGCCGACGACCGCGCACAACCGCTACCGCGGCGCCCACGCCTTCTTCCGCATGCCCGCCCAGGAGGGCGAGGTCAGCGACAGCCCGATGGACCGGATGAAGCCTCCCCGGCTGCCCGAGGCGCCGCCGCCCGTGCTCCGCGACGGCGACCTCCGGGCCCTGTTCGCGATCTGCGAGAAGGACAGGACCTTCATCGGGCGACGCGACGAGGCGATCGTGCGGACGCTGGCGGACACCGGCATCCGGCGGAGCGACTGCCGCGCTTCGAACCCATCTCTCGAGCGAAACATGCGGTGGGTCGGATGCCGGCGCCCCGCGTCGTCGCCGCGGAAGCCGACGAACCGGCGGCTGCGCGCCGTCTCCTCGGTGAAGGCCTGCACGACGGCGCTCCTCGACCGCCGCGTGCGCCTCGCCTCGGCCGTGACCAGCTGGTCGGTGGCGCGGCTCAGGCGGATCGAGATCGGCTGTCCGGTCTGAGGCGTGTTGGCAGATCGCGCGCGAGGCATCTTCCGGACTCCCTAACACTACTCGCACTACTGGATAGCGCGGTGCCGCGCCGACCAGCCCGGGTCTCAGGTCCCGTGCACGGCCGCAGGCGACCGCGTCCGTCCGCCTCTGCCATTCGGGCACCGGGTGTGTCATCGTTGGGGGCGTTCCCGGCCCAGTAGTCGGGAGGCGGCGAGGCGGAGGTCCCCTCAGATGGAAGCGAAGGTTGGGCGCCTGCCCCCGGGCACGGAGCTCGAGCGATGGATCCGGATGGAGCGGCGCCTGAGCGCGCCGCCCGAGCGGGCCTTCCGCGCCTGGACCGATCCGGAGGAGCTGGCCCGCTGGCTCCCCGACCGGGTCGAGGGCGCCCTCGCCGATGGGACGCGGACCGTCCTCGTCTGGCGCAAGTCGCGCGTGTGGTGGGACATCCTCGAGATCGACCCCAGCGAGACCTTCCGCTTCCGCCGCGCCTGGCTGCCGGACGAGTCGGTGCTCACGACGGTCACGATCACGGTGACGCCGGTGGGCTACGGCAGCCGGGTCGCGCTCGAGGACGGCCCGTTCATGCTCGACGCGCCTGGCGGCCTCGACGCCTGGGCCGAGGCGCTCACGACCTGGGCCGAGGCGCTCACGATGCTGCGCGCCTACCTCGACAGGAGCGTGGACGTCCGGGAGCGGCCGTAGGCAGCGGTGGACCCCGTCCGACTTCGGCGGGTGGCCACGTCCGCGGCCCCGACGTTGGCTCGGTTTACCCGACAGGCTCGCGTGATCCACTGGACACAGTGTGGGAGAATGCGCGCCTGATGCAGCGTCGCGTCCTCTCGGTTGCAGTGATGACGGCGGTCCTCTCTGTTTCCGCCTGCTCGTCCGCCGCTTCCTCGACCAGTCCCACTGCGACCGGCGGGGCGCAGTCCGGGACTGGCTTTACTGCAGACGCCCTGTGCGCCCTCGCGACGCAGGCCGAGGTCGGCGCGGCCCTGGGCGGCGCCGTCGGGCCCGGGGTGCCGTCGGGCGTCAACGCCCCGGCCTGCGACTGGCAGGACAGCAACGGCGGCGGGTTGACGATCGCAGCCGCCGGCGCGAGCGAGGTGGGGCAGATCCCCTACGGCATCCAGAACCTCTCCGGTGCCCACCTGACCGCCGTGAGCGGCCTCGGCGACAAGGCGTTCTTCGCGTCGGGCGCGACGGGAACAACCGCGGTGCTCGACATCCTGAAGAACGGCCGGGCGATCGCCATCACCGTCTCGAACGCCGACCCCAACTTCACGCAGGCGCAGCAGGAAGCGGCGGAACTCGGGATCGGGACCGCGGCCGCAGCGCGGATGTAGCGGCGGGGCGGCGAGGATCGCCCTGCCTCGAGCGCATCCCACTCGTCAGCGGCTCCGCCGTCGCCCACGGCGTGAGCCCGCGACGCCTTTCAGGCCGTCGCGATCGCCCGACCGTGGGGTACCCTCGCGAGGACAGGGGCCGCTGGCCCCAGGGGATCGCCATGAGCCTGCTGCGCCGCCTCCTGGGCCTCGGCAACCGCGAGGCGGGTGGGCCGGGATCGACGCCCGACGCCGTTCTCACCGAGATTCTCGCGCCGAGCCCGCTGCCCGAGCCGGCCGAGGAAGAAGCGTCCGCCGCCGGGGCCGACGCCGAGGAGACGGGGCCGCCGCGCCCCGAGCCCGTCCCGTGCCCGTACTGCGCCACGCCACTCGACCCGCCTCCGCCGCGAACGCGTCGCTGCCCGTCGTGCCGCCAGCAGGTCATCGTGCGCCGCGCCGACGGCTTGGCCCTCTACCTGACCGAATCATCGGCGGCCGTGATGGACGCGGAGCGCCGGCGCGAGGCCGACGAGCGAGTCTGGACGCCGGCCCGCCGACGCTGGCTCCAGCTGGCCCTCTCCGTGCACGCACCGGTGGACCTGTGCCGCCAGGTCGCCGCGATGACGGTCTCCGACCGGGCTGTCGAGGCGGCACGGGACGTCTACCGGACGGCTGCCGACCAGGCGGTGCGCGAGGCCCGGCGCGGCGGCCAGTGGGTGGTGGTGCACCGGATCCGGATTGCGGAGGCCGAGGCGCTGTACGCCGACTCGGGCTGGCCGGTCCCGCCGCCCGACGACATCCTGGCCCTCCACCGCGAGGCGAAGTCCGCCGTGCTCCAGTCGCTGGCCGCCAATTCTACGGTCGCCGAGCTCGCGGGGTCCGACTGCTGCCGGATCTGTCGGTCCGACGACGGCATGCTGTGCAAGATCTCCGCCGAGCTCCGCAAGCCGCGCCTGCCACACGCGGGCTGCCCGAAGGGCCTGTGCGGCTGCGACTGGTTCATCGCCGTGCCCGAGGCGAAGCCGGCCCGCAAGCGCCGTCGGCGGCCGGCCGCCGGACCTGCTGCGGCATCCGCCGCCGAGTCGTCCGACGCCCTGGCCGAAGGCGAGGCCGACGACGGTGCCGAGGTGGGATTCACGGACGATCCCGACGATCCCGACGATCCCGCGCAGAGCGAGGCACCCCTGGGCAACGACGCCCCGACGCGGCCCTGACGCCTCGGCGTCGTATCGTGGCCGCATGACGGCCGCCCAGCGACTGCCCCGGCTCGGCCTCGCGGTGGCCGCGCTCACCTTGCTGGCCTTCGCGCTCCGCCTGGGTGCCGGCCTCGCCCAGCACGCCATCGTGCCCGAGTACGCGGCCTACTACGCCACCGTCACCGACCAGCTGGCGGCTGGCCGCGGGCTCACCGTCCCGTACGCGTGGAGCTTCCTCACGCCAGCGCTCGCGAACGGGCTTGACCTGCCACGACCCGCCTTCGACGTGTGGCTGCCGGCGGCGTCCGTCCTGCCGGTGCCGCTCGCGTGGCTCGTCGGCGGCGTGCTGGCGTCGCGGCTGGCTGGGGCGCTCGCGGGTGCGGCCCTCGTCCCGCTGGTGGCGATGCTGGCGCAGCGGACCGCCCGGGCGACAGGCCGAGACGACCACGATGCCGATGCCGTGGCGCTGGTCGCCGCGGCGCTGGTGGCGATCTCCCAGCCGCTGGTCACGGGCTCGATCGCGTCGGACTCGCAGGCGCTGTTCGGTGTGACGGTGCTGGGCGGCGTCCTCGTGTGCGAGTGGGCGCTCGGGACGGGCCGGCCGCGGGACCTCGTGCTGGCGGGGCTGGTGCTGGGCGCGGGGATGCTGACCCGCAACGAGACGCTGTACCTGCTGGGGGCGGTCGTCGCGGTGGTACTCGTGGCGTACCCGGGCGCGCGCGGCGAGCGCCTCGCCCGGGCCGCGCTCCTCGTGACGGTCGCGGCCGCCTGCTACGCGCCGTGGGCGCTCCGCCAGTGGCTGACCTTCGGGACGCCGTTCCCCGGCCAGACCGCCGCCAACGCGTTCTCGATCAGCCCCAACGACATCTTCGGCTGGAGCGCCCCGCCGCCCAGCCTGGCGACGTACCTCGCGGCGGGGCCGGCGGCCCTCGTGGCCCAGCGGCTCGAGGCCTTCCGCCACAACTTCGTGGACGTGCTCCTGATGCCCGGCCTGCCGTCGTCGGTGGCGGGGCTCGCGGGCGTCGTGCTGCTGTGGCGGGCTCGGCCGGTCCGGCTGCTCATCGCGACGGCCGTGGTCACGTTCCTCGCCGACACGCTGGTCTTCCCGGTGGCAACCCTCTACGGAACGTTCCTCCATGGTTCGGCGCCGGTGCTGGCGCTGCTGGCGATCGGTGCCGCGGACCTGGCTGTCGGCGGCGCGCGCTGGGCGATTCGCCACCGGCATGGCGGCGAGCTGGCAGCTCTGATGGGCGCGGGCGCGACGGTGTGGTGCCTGGTGTCCACCTCATCCGGCGTGTCGGACTACGCCGTGTGGGCGAACCAGATCGCCACCCGGTACGCGGCCCTCGCCGACGGCCTCGCAGCCTCGATCGCACCCAACGCCGTGGTGGTCGCCACGCACCCGTCCTGGGTCTGGCGGGAGGCCGGCTACCCGGCCGTGGTCCTCCCCGACGAGGACGCCGCGAGCGTCCTCTCCCTGGCAGCGGCGTTCCACGCGTCGGTCGTGGCCGTGGACGGCGTGGACGGGCCGTGGCCCGACGCCGCCGCGACGACGCACTGCCTGGTCCCCCTCGACCTTCCCGCGGCGGCGAGCCCGATCACGGCCTACGCGGTGGTGTGCACCACGCCGTAAGGTGGGGCCGCATGCGCGCCGCAGCCCGCGACCGGTGGGAGATCGCGTGCTTCTCGGCCGCGGACCACTGGCCCAGCGTGCGGCCGCCGGGGGGCTCCTGCCGGGGCTCGAAGACGGGGTCGTAGCCGAAGCCGCCGGTGCCCCGCGGGCCGTCGGCGATCCGCCCCCGGCAGGTGCCGCGGCGGACGTCGATGCGGATCGCGCCGCCAGGCCCGGCCGCGTCCGGCAGTGCGAGCGCCAGCACGCAGACGTAGCGCCCGCTGCGACGCCCGGGCGGCAGCCCCGCGAGCTCGCGGAGCAGCTTCTCGTTGTTCTGCTCGTCGGTCGCGTCGGGTCCGGCGAACCGGCGCGTGCGCACGCCCGGCGCGCCGCCGAGCGCGTCCACCTCGAGCCCCGAGTCGTCGGCGAGCGTGGGCAGGCCGGACCGGCGGGCGTAGTAGCGGGCCTTGATCCGGGCGTTGGTCTCGAACGTCTCGCCCGTCTCCTCGGGCTCGCCCTCGATGCCCAGGTCGTCGGGCGAGAGCAGCTGGACGTCCGGCGGGAGCGCCAGCAGCTCCGCCAGCTCGCGCAGCTTGTGGCGCGATCGCGTGGCGACCAGCAGGCGGCGCGGTTCGTCGGCGGCCGACCGCACTACCGGCGCACCTGGGCGAGCGCGGCGGTCTGCGCCTCGAACAGGCGCGCGAGGCCCGTGCCGGCAAGGTCCAGGAGGGCGTCGAGGCCAGCCCGGTCGAACGGCTTGCCCTCGGCGGTGCCCTGGAGCTCGACGTAGTGCCCGGCGTCGGTGCCCACCACGTTGAAGTCCACCTCGGCGTGGGAATCCTCCGAGTAGTCGAGGTCCAGCATCCGGACGCCGTCGATGATGCCCACGCTCACCGCCGCGACGCGCCCGGTGAGGTGGCGGTCCATGCCGTAGGTGATCAGCGCGGCAGCCAGGGCGACGTAGCCGCCGGTGATGGACGCGGTCCGCGTCCCGCCGTCGGCCACGATGACGTCACAGTCCACGGTCACCGTTCGCTCGCCCAGGTGCGCCAGGTCCACGACGCCGCGCAGTGACCGGCCGACGAGGCGCTGGATCTCGTGGGTCCGCCCCCCGACCTTGCCCTTGGCGCTCTCACGCTCGGAGCGCTCCGCGGTGGCGCGGGGGAGCATCTCGTAGGTGCCGGTGACCCAGCCCGTCCCCTTGCCGCGGAGGTGCGGCGGGACGCGGTCCTCGATGGTGGCGGCGCACAGGACCTGCGTGTCGCCGAACCGGATCAGGCACGAGCCCTCGGCCCACTTCTGCACGCCCAGGGTGATCTCGATGGGGCGCAGGTCGCCGGGCTGGCGCCCGTCGGCACGGGACCCGGGTCGGGGGGCGGGGGCCGCGGGCGGCCGGTTGCCGATGCTCATGGCGTTGTCTCCCGTCGCTCGTCCGCCTTGGCGGCGTCCCACAGCGCGTCCAGCTGCTCGAAGCTCATGTCGCGGAGGGCGACCCCCTGCGCGGACGCCGCGCGCTCCACGTGGCGGAACCGCCGCCGGAACTTGTCGTTGGCGGAGCGCAGGGCGGCCTCCACCTCGATCCCCGTCTTGCGCCCGACGTTGACCAGGACGAACAGCAGGTCGCCCAGCTCCTCGGCGCGGTGGACGTCGTCCTCGGCCTCCACCAGCTCGCCCACCTCCTCGCGCACCTTGTCGAGCACGCCGTCGATCGAGGGCCAGTCATAGCCCAGGTTGGCCGCCCGCTCCTGCATCTCCTGGCTTGCGGCGAGGGCCGGCAGCGAGCGGCTGATGCCGTCCAGCGCGCCCTTCGAAGCACCGTGGCCGGCGGCGGCGCGCTCGCCCTGCTTGATCCTCTCCCACTGCCGGTTGACATCCGACGCCGTGCGCGCCTCAGCCTCGCCGAAGACGTGCGGGTGGCGGCGGACGATCTTGGTGGCCAGCGCCTGCCAGACGTCAGTGAGGTCGAAGACGCCTTCCTCGGCAGCCAGCTGCGCATGCAGCACGATCTGGAGGAGCAGGTCCCCGAGCTCGCCCGCCAGCTCCGGCGTGGCCCCCTCCTCGAGCGCGTCGTAGACCTCGTACGCCTCCTCGAGGAGGTGGTTGCGCAGCGTCTGGTGGGTCTGCTCGCGGTCCCACGGGCAGCCGTCGGGGGCGCGAAGCCGGTCGGAGATCCAGGGCATGCCCCACGGCGAGGCCGTGTCCTGCACGGGGGCCACGGGGCCGAGGTACAGCCCGCCCGCGAGGTCGGCCGTCACGAGATCTCCCACCGTCGTCCCGTCCAGGCGCCCGAGCCGGCCGACGGCGTGGTCGGCCGGGTAGAGCCGCTGGAGCACGACCACAGGGTCCCCGCCCCGCGGCCCGTGGCGTCCGGGGAGCGGCACCGCGGGGTCGGCGGGGGCCTCGCCGCCGGGGTCTCCCGAGCGCAGCCGCGCCGCCGGCAGGATCACCAGGGGCCGCGACGGTTCCACCGGGACGGCCACGAGGCGCTCCGCGGCCACGAAGGCGAGACCGTCGGCCGGATCCAGGCCCCACCGGAGACGGGCCTCGGCGAGCAGCGCGTCCAGCATCGGTTTGGGCGTTCGCCAGGCGTCAGTTGGTGGCGGTGCCGGTCAGCGCCGGGTCCTGCCAGATCACGTACTTCGCCCGCTGGGGGGTGTACCACGAGTTGAAGGCGTTGGTCTTGATCGAGAGGGCCTGGGCGCCGTCCGGCGCGCGCGTCTCCTCGGCGGCGACGAAGAAGATGTAGGTGCCGTCCGAGGCGATCTGGGTCACGGTGCTGACCTTGCCCACCGGGGCCGCGAAGATGGCCGTCGCCAGCTGGTCGCTCACCTGGTACGTGTGCGCGCCGATCCAGCCCATGTCGCCGCCCTTTGCCGCCTCGGCGTCGTCCGAGTTGTCGCGGGCCAGCGTCTTGAACACGTCGAGGCTCGACGCCTGCGCGACCAGCTTGTTCGCCCACTGCAGGTCCGTGGGTCCGTGCATGACCTGGATGACGTGCCAGCCGTACACCGACTTGATGGGCGCGAGGAGCTGGCCGGGCTGGAGCCCGCTCTGGAAGATCGCCGCGGCAAAGGTGGGATCGATGCTGTCGGTCTTGGAGAAGTAGGGCAGCTTGCCGCCGGTGGTGTTGGCGCCCGATTCGTCGCTCTGCGCCCGGGCCAGGGCGTCGAACTGGGTCGGGTCGGCCACGAGCTTCGCGTACGCCGCGTCGGCGAGCGCCTTGGCCGCGGCCCAGGCGGGATCGGTCGCGGGGAGCGTCTGGGCCGTGGTCGTGTTGTGGTTGGGCGCGAACAGGATGTGCCGCACGCGGATCGCCGACGGGCCGGTCTCGCTGGCGCTGGCCTGCATGAAGATGCGGTAGACGTGCCGCTGCGGCGCGGGCGCCATCGCCTGCGCCAGGACCCAGTCGTGGAGCTTGGTGTTCGCAGCCGCGAACTTGAACGACCAGTCGAGGTCCGCCTGCGACAGGCCCGCCTGCTGCGCCTGGCTGGCGAAGTTGGGGTCCGTCGTCGGCGCGATGGTGTCGCTGTACTTGCCGATGTAGTAGCTGCCGTCCGCGCCCGCGATCACGTCGGTGACCGTGTTGGGCTGCGCGGCGAAGATGGCGTTGACGAACGCGCTGTCGAGCGACGAGTTCTTGTCGATGAACCCGACGTCACCGCCCTGCGGCGCCGTGGTCGTGTCCGTGGAGGTGGACTTGGCGATGGTCGCGAAGTCGCCGCCGCCCTTGAGGGCCAGGGCCGCCGCGTCGGCCTTCGCCTTGGCGGCCGCCTTCTCGGCGTCGGTGGCCGTGGTCGCGCCGGTCGCGAGCGTCGGCGCCACGACGATCATGAACAGGTGGCGGAGCTCGGTCTGGGTGGCGGAGCTCTTCTGCTCGTTCGCGATGTCGGCCGCCGTGACCGCCTGGCCGTTCTGCTGGGCGAGGTCGAGCATCACCGTGCCGTCCGTCAGCTGGTTGACCGACAGGCTCACGAGCTGGGTGGCCTCCGACTGCAGCGTGGACAGCCGGCCATTCGCGTCGGTGGACCAGAGATGCCCCGACGAGAGCAGGGTCCGGGTGCGCTTGGTCTGGTAGTCGAGGAGGAACTGGTTGACCTTCGTCTGGCGGGTGACGTCGTCCCGGTTGAGGGTGACGTCATTGACCTTGACGGCGGCCGCAAGGTGTCCGCTGTACCACCCCACCCCGCCGGCGACAACGAGGGTCAGGAGGGCCAGGACGATCGCCAGGCCGAAGCCGAGGTTGTAGAGCAGGTTGCGGCGGGTGGGGTCTTCCCAGATGCGGGTGCGACTCGAACCCTGCCGGGAGCGGGAGGTCATGATGGGTGGAGGTTCCTCGTGGCGGATGGTCGTGGCGGGGCGGACTGGCCTGGTTGCCACACGGCGCGGACGCCGCGCGATGGTACCGCGTGCGCGCGTGGTTGTGCCGGGACGGTCCTTCGCGACGTTCGGTGCGCCGCGGCGGGCGGCTGGCGACGGCTCGGGTCACCCTCAGGAGCGGTCGCGCGCGAGCGACTCCACGAGCGCGAGGTACGGCCCGGCGAGGCGCTCCCAGGCGAGGCCGTCGACGACGCCGCTCGTGCGGGCCGTGGCCGACTCCCTGGCGGCCGGGTCGTCCACGATGCCCGCGATCGCCGCTGCCAGCGCCCCCGCGTCACCCGCCGGGTAGGTGGTGACTGTGCCCGGCGGGAACGTGGCCTCGACCATCGGCAGGCGTGACGCGACGACGGGCTTGCCCATGGCCGCGTACTCGAAGATCTTGGTGGACAGGCTGAAGTCCGTGAACTCGGTGCGTCGCGTCGGGGCGAGGCCCACGTCCGAGGCGGCGAGCGCTGCCGGAACCGCTTCGAGCGGGACGCGGCCGTGGAACCGGACGACGTCGGCGAGCCCGAGCGCGGCGGCCCGGTCGCGAAGCGGGACCTCGGTGAAGTCGCGGCCGTAGAGGTCGAGGGTGACCCGCAGGTCGGGCCGCCCGATCCGCAGGCGGGCGACCGCCTCGAGCGCCACGTCCAGCTCGTAGACCATCGAGAGGGCGCCCGCATAGACCAGGCGCAGCGTGCCGTCGGCCATGAACGGGCGGTGCGGGTGCGCCGAGGCGTCGAAGCGGGCCAGGACCGGGGCGTTGAGCACCACGTGCACCTTCCGCTCCGGGACCCCCATGGCCACGAGCCGCCTCGCGAGCGCGTCGTTGACGGTGATCGCCGCGTTGGCCACGGCGATCGAGGCGCGCTCCTGGAGGACGAGCGCATGGTGCACCGCGGGCCGCGCGGCGCCGGGGAACCGCATCCGGAAGAACTCGGGCATCGCCTCGTGCATGTCCAGGATCACGGGCACGCCGAGCGCGCGGAGCGGCAGGGTGGCGAACACGAGCGCATCGGGGATGGTGTGGACCTGCACGAGCGCGTAGCGGCGACGGCCGTGCGCCCTGGTGAGCGCGACCCCCGCGCGGACCATGAACTCGGCGTACTCGCGCAGGTAGGTGCCGATTCCCGCGCCCTGGTGCCGCTGGACGTCGAGCCGGCGGATGCGCACGCCGTTGAGCTCGCCGTCGGGCGGGTCGCCCTCCCGGCGCAGGGAGAAGACGTCCACCTGCCGGCCGGCTGCCCGCACGGCCTCCGCCTCCCGGCGGACGCGCGGGTCCTCCTCGTAGTAGCTGTGGGCCAGCATGGCCACGGGCCGGGTGCGGCGGGCCGCGGACCGCGGCCTCGGCTCGGCGGATGTCGCGCCCGAACCACTCACGCTGCTGCCAGACCTCTCGCTCCAATACCGGCGCGGGCACGTGGCGCGCCTCGAGGCGGCGCCGTCGCGCACCGGCGGCCTGAACGACAGCCATGCTACCCTGCCAACTCGCATGTCAGACTTCGCCCCCGATCTCGCCCTCGGTGAGACCCGCCGCCCAGGGTTCGCGCGCCGCTGGGCCCAGCTCGCCCAGCGCGGTGTGGTGGACCTCTGGAGCCGCCAGCGGCTGATCCGCTACATGGTCGGCGCCGAGATGAAGCGGACCCACGCCGACACGGTGATCGGGCAGATCTGGTGGATCCTCGATCCGATCCTCCAGGTCGTGGTCTACTTCCTCGTCTTCGGGATCATCTTCAAGCGCACGACGCCGGACTTCCTGCTGTTCCTGCTCTCGGGCGTCCTGCCCTGGAAGTGGTTCAGCTCGGCCATCGGCGAGACGATGGGCTCGGTGGTGGCCCGCCAGTCGCTGGTCCGCCAGGTGCCGTTCCCCAAGATCGTGCTGCCCGTGTCGTCAACGCTGGCCTCCACGGTCAGCTTCATCATCGGGCTGATCTCGCTGGCCCTGGTCTTCCTGCTGTACCTCCACCGGCTGACGTTCTGGATCCTGTTCCTGCCCTACATCGCGCTGGTGCAGTTCGTGTTCACGCTGTCACTGGCGATCGTCCTCTCCGCCGCCAATGCGTTCTACCGCGACGTGTCCAACGTCATGCAGCATGTCCTGCGGCTGTGGTTCTACGTGTCGCCGATCCTGTACACGGTGGATGACCTGCCCAAGAGCCCGACGGTCCACTTCCTGTTCATGCTCAACCCGTTCGCGGTGCTGCTGAGCGCCTACCACACGGTCATCTGGGGAACCGCGGACGGCGCGGCCCAGGGCCCGCCCGACCTCGTCGCCCTGACCGTGCTGCTGGCCCTCTCGTGCGTGGCGCTGCTGGTCGCGATCGCCATCTTCAAGCGCGTCGAGCCGGCCTTCGCGAGGATCCTGTGAAGAACGACGCACGGCCGTCCTCGGGCGCGATCCTGGTGCGCGACCTGGGCGTGCGCTACAACCTCCGGCTGACACGCCGCACCACCATCAAGGGCGACCTGTCGAACTTCATCCGGCGGCGAGACGTCGGCCCCCAGCACTTCTGGGCGCTCCGGCACTTCGACCTCCATGTCGCGCCGGGCGAATCCCTGGGCGTGCTGGGGCCCAACGGCGCCGGCAAGAGCACCCTGCTGCTCGCGCTGGCGGGCATCCTGGACCCGACCGAGGGCCAGGTGCGGGTTCGCGGCCGGGTGTCGACACTGCTGACCCTGGGCGCCGGGTTCGAGATGGACCTCTCCGGCCGGGACAACATCGACCTCGTCGCGGCTCTGCTGGGAATCGACCACAAGCGGGTCGTCGAGCTCACGCCCGGGATCATCGAGTTCGCGGACATCGGGGCGTTCATCGACGCACCGGTGAAGACCTACTCCACCGGCATGCGCGCCCGGCTGGGCTTCTCGATCGCCACCGCGGTCAAGCCGGACATCCTGCTGCTCGACGAGGTCCTCGGCACGGGCGACCAGACGTTCCGCGACCGCAGTCAGCAGCGGATCCACGACCTGATGGACCAGGCCAAGGCGATCGTGCTCGTGACCCACGACCTCAACAGCGTCGCCGAGTTCTGCACCCGCGCCATCCTGATGGAGCAGGGCCAGCTCATCTACGAGGGCACCCCGGCCGACACCGTTGACCTCTACCGGCAGCGCGGCGAGGAGCGCAAGCTCCTGGCAGAGCGGGAGGGCGGGCGCTTCACCGCATAGGCCCAGGCCGGCACCCCGGACGACACCAGGGCCGATGCCCGGGTGACCGCCGGGCGGTGCAGCCCGAGGCCTGCCCCCGTCAGCCGGTCGCCGCCCGCAGCACGAACCCGCCGCGCCCCGCCGTGCCGGACGCGTTGGCGAGCACGGCCTCGTCGTGGAAGGCCGCGATCTGCTCGTCGGTGAACCCGGACGCCCCCCGGTCGGCAAACCAGGACCCCGCCTCGTACTCCGCGACGTCGTGCCGTATCTGCTCGCTGCCGATGAACTCGCGCTCGGACGAGTCGAAGAACGACGCGACGACCTTGAGGCCGGCGCGGGCCGCGAGGGCTCGGATCCCGTCGACCGAGAGCACCACCAGGTGGCGCGGCGCGTCGAGCTCCCACCAGTCGGCTCGGTACCGCTGCCACAGGAGCGACCCGGCGAGCGGCGTGCGGACGAGGATCCGCCCGTCGTCCGCGAGCGCCCGGCGCGCCGCCCGCAGCGTCCCCAGCGGGTCGCGCACGTGCTCGAGCGAGTGGTGGAACATGACCACGTCGTACGGACCCGCCGCGGCCTCGATCTCGGCCTTCCGGACCGGGATGCCGTGGTGGACCGTGTCCCCGGGCACGAATGGGTCGATGCCCTCGAGGTGGCGGAACCCCATGCGCCGGAGCGCGCACAGCCGGGCGGGGTCGCGCCCGCAGCCGACGTCAAGGATCCGGTCGGAGAACGAGCGGATGCCGTAGCGGCGGATCAGGGGCCGCATCGCCTCCAGCTCGGCCGGCTCCTCCACGAGGCGGCGTGCCAGGCCGGCGAGCCGGTTGCGGCGCCCGAGGACCTGCTCGCCGTAGGCCGTCCGGACCAGGGCGCGCCGCAGCCGACCGCCGGGGTCCGCGTGCGTGGCATGGTCTGCGGTGTAGTAGGCGGCGGGATAGTACGCGCCGAGGTCGTCGGGTGGGTCCGCCAGCCACAGCGAACCGCAGGCGCCGCACTCGCGGTAGGTGAACGGCGCCCGGGTGCCGAACATCATCTCCCGGGCCTCGACACGACACTCCGGGACCGTCGCGCCGCAGGTCGGGCAGACGATCGCGGCCGGCGCCGTCATGCTCGGCTCGCCGCAGCGCCGTCCGGGCCCGCGTTGGCGGCGGCGTCCGCCGGACCCCGCGCCAGCTCCCGGACCGTCCGCGCCAGCCACGGAACCGCGTCCGCGAGCGCGTCATCCCACGACCCGGGCAGGGCCGCGTCACCACCCGGGATGCGGTCCTCGCGGATCGCGGCCACGGCGTCACGGAGGGCCTCGACGAGCGCTTCCTCCGTGGCTGGCACGCCGCTGATCCGCGGGGAGATCGCGTGCAGTGCGTCCGCGGTCTTGGCTCCGTAGGTGTTCGTGACCACCAGGTTGCCGGCGGTCGCCATCTCGATGGGCGGGTAGCTGGTGTGGGGCGACAGCATGAGCGAGAGCAGCAGGTCGGAGCCGCTGATGAGGCGCGCGTAGTCCGCGTAGCCGAGCCAGCCCGCTGGGCGCAGCGTCCGATGGCCGTCGAGGGCCAGCGATGGCACGTCAGAGCCGATGGCGCTGAACTCCCAGTCCTCGCCGTCGAAGACGCCCGCCTGGACCGCCGTCCGGAGGGCCTTGAGCGCCAGCGGGAACAGGTTGCGCTCCGGCTTCGGACGAGCGTAGAGGAGCAGGCGCCGAGGGGCGCCGGGCTCACGATGGGCGGGACGCGCGAACAGGCCACGGTCCACCGACGGGTCGAAGGCGACAGCGCGCTCGTCGTCGTCTGCCCCGAGCAGCCCCACGCCAGCGGCCGCGAAGTGATCGCGCAGCAGCCGCTCGTTGAACACGGCGCGACACGGGAAGCCGTACGTCGCCTCGGCCAGCGCATAGTTGGTGGACCACGCGTAGAAGCCGGGCTCGAAGTCCTGGATGAGGTACACGAACTCAGCCGACCGGGTCCAGCGCAGCGCGTCACGGGCCACCCAGGCGGTGGGCCACCAGGTCGCCATGAGGACGTCGCCCTGGGCGACGGGGAACGGCGCCTCCGTGCCGACCAGCTGAACCTCGCGCCCGGCTGCCGCGGAGCCGGTGAGCCTCTCGATGTGGGCGCGCAGGGGCGCCTCGTCCCGGTCAAGCGGACCGTAGGTGGCCACGTAGCGGACGGGGACGCCGAGGTCCACCAGGCGTCCCGTCAGGTTGATGACCGTGTTCGGGCCGCCGGTCATCCGCTTGAGCTCGAGGTGGGGCATCAGGACGGTCAGCCGGGCTGGGGGCCCCCCCGCCTCGCCGCGCGACGGCGGGATCGTGACGAGCACGGGGGTGTCCGCGGACGCGTACTCGCTCGCCTTCACGGCGTGGACGGCCGCGGCACTGGGCGGACGGCCGAGGACGCGGCGGGCCAGGGATCGGGCTCGGCTGGTTCCCCTCATGCCTGACGCCCCACGGACCGGCTGCTCGACTGCGCCACGCGGCTAGACCAGCCGGCCGGGGACCGGGCCGACCGCGACTGCAGGTGGCCGGGTGTCGAGCAGCGGACCGCTGACGGCCAGCATGGTCTCGACGCGGTTGGCGAACGTGTGGCGTGCCACGACCGCCGCCCGTCCCCGCTGCGCCACGGCGCGCCGCTCGTCCGGGTCGGCCAGATAGCGGTCGACGAGGGCGAGCAGCTCCTCCTTGCGCTGGTAGGTCACCACGCCGGCGTCGAACTCAGCCTCGATCCCGGGCACGTGGTCCGAGATGATGAACGACCCGCTCGCGAGCGCGTCGTAGATGCGGTTGGAGATGAACCCCTCGTCGCGCATGTCCTGCCAGTGGTCGTTCAGCAGGATCGCGGCACCCGAGTAGTAGCTGTGGACCTGGTCGTTGGGGATCCACTCGCCGCGGAGGTGCCGGGGGTCCAGCAGCGCCGGCGTCCAGTCGCCGCCGTAGACCGCCAGGTCGTGGGCGGTGCCGGCGAGATCGTCCACGATCTGGCGCCGGACGCCCCGCGAGTTGCCCACGAACAGGAGCTCGTGGACGGGACCGTCCGGATCGGGCGTGAAGCGGTCTGGGTCGGTCGCCTGGTGCAACGGGTAGAGGGGGACGTCCGTCCGTGCGCGCAGGTGCTCGAGGAACAGGTCCGACGCCACGAAGATCGCGTCGTAGGCGGCGCACAGCTCCGAGGTGATCCGGTCGGGGTGGCTGATCACCCAGAGCAGCCTGACCTGGCCGCGTCGGACCTCGGGGGCCCGGACGCCGAAGATGTGCACGGCGACATCGCACCGCGTCGCGATCGGCGCGGCACGCTCCCCGAACACGGCGAGGACGGACGGGTGGCCGCGACGCTCGAACTGGCGCTGGACGTCGCGCGCGAAGTGCGTGTCCCCCCACTTGGGCGCCTGCTCCCACGTCTGCGGGCCGATGTGCAGGGCCACGCGACGGGCCTGCGTCCAGTTGAGCAGGGCAGTCCGCATCTCGTCGGCCCGGCGGGCGTAGGTGTGGCTGTCGAGCACGATCTTCCGGTAGCGGGCGACGAGCTGCTCGCGCCGGGCGTCGTCGGCCAGCAGCGCGTCCACCGTCGAGACCAGCGACTCCGGCGAGCCCCACGTCGGGAAGTCCTCGTCGAACAGCTCGCGCGCCCCGAGCTCGTTGTCGGTGACCACGATCGCGCCCGCGGCCAGGGCGTCGAACACGCGCGAGTTGACCGCGCCGTAGGGCTTCGTCGGTGAGGCGGTGTCGTCCACGGCGACCTTGGTGGACGCGTAGACCCTGGGCACCGAGTCGTAGGCGAGGACGCCCCCGGTCAACGGCGCCGTGGCCGGGTCGGCGTCCCAGCCTCGCCCCCACACGCGGACCTTGCGGCCCGCGGCGGACAGGGCGGGCAGCGCGGCCGCGACGCCCCGCGTCTCGCCCCAGTTGCTGCCGACGAACGCCGCGTCCGACAGCATCGCCGTGTCCGCGCCCTGGGGCTTGAACCGGCCGGGGTTGGTCGCCAGCGGCATGAGCGTGGAGGTCTTGGCACTGCCAGCCTCGATGAGCTCCTTGGACCTGCGGCTGGACGCGAGCACGATGTCGTACTCGTTGAACCAGGGGTGCGACAGCCAGCGGTCCGTCCAGTTCCTGACCCACGCGACGGTGACGACGTGGCGCGGGAGGCGCGAGATGTCGATCAGGTCCAGCAGCGCGATGACCACGTCGACGCCCGCTGGAAGGTCGTACCAGTGGTCCTGGTGGCGCTCGATGTACGAGACGCGCCAGCCGATCCCCTCGAGCGCCTCGCCCAGCTCGTGCGCGGTGTACCAGTCGCCGTACGGCGCGGCCTGGTCGTCCCGCGTGAGCGTGATCGCCACGTGGACCTGGTCACCGGACCAGCGGTGGTCGCCGCTGAGGCGATCGCGGAACACCTCCCGGAACAGGCGCGGGCCCCAGCGGTCCACGACCGCCGCCCACGGGTCCTCGACGGGGGTCGCCGGCGCGGGCGGCGCCGGGTGGTCGTGCCAGAAGACCGCCATGCCCTCGCACAGGACAGTGCGCCCGGCCGCCCAGAGCTCGAGGCAGAACTCCGCGAGTCTGGTGGCGGGATCACTCCCCGGGGTGGCGCCCAGCAGGTCCAGGGCGTCCGCGGGCACGAGCACACAGGCGTCGCCCACGGCCGCGCGCCCGGCACGCTGCTTCGCAATCGCGGCCAGCGGGTCCGTGCCGGCGAGCGCGGGGCGCGGGCGCGGCATCCCGTCGTTCATGACGAAGTCGAGTCCGAGCTGGTCGATCGTCAGGTCGGCCGCGCTGCCGCCGGCACGCCGTCGGCCCTGCCGCCGCGGCACGATCAGCCGGCCCGTGACGGCACCTGCGTCGCGATCCTGCTGGGCGCCGACGAGCCGCGTCAGCCAGGCCGCCTCGAAGGGCTCGACGTCGTCATGGAGGAAGACCGCGTGGCTTCCGTCCCACGCGTCCGGAGCCGCCTCGCGCAGTGCCGCGAGCCGGGTGAGGTCGCCCTCCTGGCGCGTCACCGTCCAGCCGGGGCGCCCGGCGATGGCGGCCGCTGCCTGCTCGGTTGCCGGCGACGGCGCGGATGCACCCGGCTGCAGGAGGAGCACCACCGCAGCCGTCGGCCAGTCCGTCTCCAGGAGGCGTGTCAGCAGAGTCACGAGACGCGCTCCGTCCCCAGAGGTGGCGACGGCGATCGTGACCTTCCCGGTGCCCGGCTGGGGGGCGCCGCGCAGCTCGGTCCGCAGGGCGCTGAACACGCGTCGCTCGTCAGCGGCCGACGCCTGCGCGGACTGGCCGCCCGGCAGGCTGGCGCGGACGCCCGCAAGCCGCCCGGTGATCATCCACCACGTGCGGCGGGCCCAGGCGATGGGCGCCCGGGTCCGGTTGCGCACGGCGAGCGCGAGGCGCACCAGCGGGTTGGCACGGAGGCGGTCGAGGTCGGTGCGGATCCGGTCGAGCCGCCGGGAGCGGTCCTCGAGCAGGGCCCGGTGGCGCTCGAGCTCCGTCTCGAAGCGCAGCCGCTCGCGAGTCGCGCGCTCTCGCGTCTGGGCGGTCTCGGCCTGCGCGGCCGCCAGCCGATGCTCAAGCTCGGCCAGCCGGGCGCGAAGCTCCTGGGCCTCCTGCTCGACGGCCTCGTCCTGGCGCTGCATCAGGGGGGCGTCGCCGGGTGACGGCGTGCTGGCGTCGGGCACCTGCGCACTATACCGGATGGCCCCCGGGCCTCTGCCCGGCCCCGATCGATTCGTAGACGCCCACCAGCGTGTCCACCTGGCGCGTCCAGGCGAACGGCCCCGAGGCGGCCGCGAGGGCGGCGGCGCGCAGGGCGGCCCGCCGCTCCGGGCCGGCGTCGAGCACCTCGCGGATGGCGGCCGCGATGGACGCCGGGTCGGACGGGTCGCACAGGATGCCGCAGCCCGTCTCCTCGACCAGGCCCGCCATGCCGGGGAGTCGGCTGGCCACGACGGGGACGCCGGCGCCCAGCGCATCGAACAGCCGCGTCGGCGTGGTGGACCGGTGGTTCTCCGTGGTGCCCTGGATCGGCATGACCGCGACGTCGGCCGACCGGGTCCAGGCCGGGATCCTGTCGGGCGCAACCGCTGGGTGCAGGTAGATCCGGTCCGCCCACGGGAGCGTCGCAGCATGGGCGCGGATCTGCCCGGCAAGGGAGCCGTCACCGACCAGCACGAGCGCGAGGCCGGGGACGAGCCCGACGGCCTGGCACAGCTCCATGAGGCCGCGCTCCGGCGCGAGCTGGCCCAGCGTCAGGGCGATGGCGAGCTCGTCCGGGACGCCCAGGACATCGCGGGCGAGGCGGGACGGCGTCGCGTCCACCTCGGTGGGACCGTTCCACACGATGTGCGGCGTGCGGCCCGTCGCCGCCTCGATCGCCGCGGCATACGGCCGGTTGGCGGTGATGATCGCGTCGGCGGCGCGCGCCCATCGGCGCTCTCGGTCGATCAGCCGGCGCTGCCAGAACGACGGCAGTCGCGCGAACCGCGCGCTGCGCACGTCGAGGTCCCGCGAGTCGTACACGACGACGCCGCCCAGCCGGCGCCGCAGGTCCAGGGCCACGGGCAGCTGCACCAGGCCCTCGGCCTGCCATACGTCCGCCGCGCCGACGACCCCCGCAACCTGGCCGCCTCGGGCGCGCGCGAAGCGGAGGTAGCGGAGGGCCTGCAGGCCGCGGCCGACGGTCTCGCCCACGGCCCGCCGCAGGCGCCCGACGGGACCCCGGGTCACGGCGACCTCGCCGGTGGGGCCGCCGGGCAGGTGCGGCGCTCCGAGGGGGCGGAGCGCCGGGTCCGGCAGCCGCAGCACGCGAGCGCCGTCCACCACCTCGTCGCCGGGCAGGCTCGCCGCGGGGCGCGCCACCACTGTCACGACGTGCCCGCGCTGGGCGAGGCTCCGGGCGATCTTCCAGGACCGGGAGTCGGCGGTGAACGGGTTGCCCAGCAGCAGGACGACCCGCAGCGGCCGCGGTTCGGGCAGCATGGCCGCGTGTTCCGCCGGTCGGGGGTCCCGCTCCGCCGCCGCGAGCCCGGTCACCACGGCCGGCCCGTGCAGCCGCTGTACACCCCGATCAGCGTCTCGAGCTGCCGGGCCCAGCCGTACGGGCCGGCGGCGACCTCCAGACCGGCGCGCGACCACCCCTCGCGGACAGCCGGCGCGGCGTCGAGCATCTCCCGCAGCCGCGCGGCGATGGCGGTGGGATCGGTCGGGTCCACCAGCAGGCCCGCCCCCGTCGCCCGCACCACCGACGCCATGCCGGGCAGGTCGGACGCGAGGACGGGGACGCCCGCCGACATCGCCTCGAACAGCTTGTTCGGGGTCGTGAGCCGGTGGTTCAGCGTGGTGGGCTGGATCGGCATCGCCGCGACGTCCGCGGCGGCCACCCAGCCGAGCAGCTCCCCGGGCGGCACCGCCGGCATGACCCGGACGAGATCGCCCAGCTCGGGCGAGGCCGCCGTGGCCTCGAGGGAGGCGGCCAGTCCGCCGTAGCCCAGGCAGACCAGCGTCGCGTTGGGCACCAGCGTGATCGCCGCCATCAGCTGCTCGACGCCGCGGTGCGGGACCAGACCGCCGTGGTACAGCACGATCCGCCGGTCCGCGGGCAGGCCGAGTGCCCGCTGGAAGCGCCCGCGGTCAACCGCGCGGGCGTCGAATCGGAGCGAGCCGTTGTAGATCGGGACCGGGCGCCGCCCGAACCGCTCTGCCTGCACGTCGGCGTACGCGTCGTTCGCGCTCGTGACCGCGGCTGCGCTCCGGGCCCACGAGCCCTCGATGCGGCCGACAGCCCGGCGGACCGGGCGCGGGAGCGTGGCGAGGCGCCCAGCATCCGTGTACAGGTCCAGTGCGTCATACACGACCGGGGCGCCGTCGCGCCGCCCCACGGCAAGCGCCTGGCGGATCGCCATGAAGGCCTCGCCGTGGACGAGGTCCGCCCGGGGTGACGCTGCAACCATCGGCCGCGACGCCGCTCGGATCGCGGCCACCGCCTCGAGATTGTGCCCCACCACACCGGTCGGCCTGCCGCCGCGCCAGGCCCGCGACCGGAGTGCGCGCGGCAGCGGCAGGCCGTCGCGCGCGTCGATCGGCACGCGGATGACCCGGTACCCGTCGGCGGTGGAGGTGTCGAGGGGCAGGCCATCGGCCCATCGCGCCACGATCGTCACGGCGTGCCCGCGCGCCGCCAGCCCGGTCGCGATCCGAATCGCGCGCGTGTCGTGCTCACCGGAGTTCGGCAGGATCATCACGAGGCGCTGCGGGATCGGCCCGGCCGGGTCGCCGATGGCCGTGGTCGCGGGTCCGGGACGCTCCTCAGAGGGCATCGGAACCCGCGTCGAGCAGCCTGGCGATCGCGTCGGCGGCGCGCGGGGCCTCGGGCAGATGCCGATCGGCGGTCCCGGCACAGGGCGAGGCGAGCCGGGCCAGGAACCGCGCGGCCAGGGGCCGGTCCAGGCCGCCCACCACCGTACGCCCGCCGGACGTCTCGACGGCCTCGACCCACTCGGTCGTGCGGCGCAGCACCAGGCACGGCGTGCCCAGCCACGAGGCCTCGCGCTGCACGCCGCCCGAATCGGTGAGCACGGCGCCAGCGTGGAACTGGAGGCCGATCATGGATCGGTAGCCCTGGGGCGGGACCACCGTCACGCCGGCCGGCATCGACAGGCCCGCCTCGGCCAGCGCCGCGCTGGTGCCGGGATGGATCGCCAGGACGACCGGCCAGCCCGAGGCCGCCGCGTCGGCCAGGATGCCGGTCCAGGCGTCCATCGCCTCCCGGGTCCGGTTCTCGGCGCGATGCACCGTCGCCAGCGCGTAGCGGCCCGGCCGGAGGTCAACGCCCAGGCGAACGGCCGTGGCCTGGAGGACGGCGGGGTCGGCCACCTCGCGCGCGACCTGGGCCAGCAGGTCCGCCATGATGTCGCCGACGAGGTGGACGCCGTCGCGGATGCCCTCGGACGCGAGGTTGTGCACCGCGGTTGCGGTCGGGGCGAAGCACCAGCGGGCCAGGTGGTCCGCGACGATCCGGTTGACCTCCTCGGGCATGGACCGGTCGAAGCTGCGAAGGCCCGCCTCGACGTGGGCGACGGGGATGCCCAGCTTGGCCGCGGCGAGGGCTCCCGCGAGGGTGGAGTTCGTGTCGCCGTAGACGAGGACCGCGTCGGGCCGCTCTGTGGTGAGGATCGGCTCCAGCGCCTGGAGCATCCGGCCCGTCTGCTCGCCGTGGCCGCCGCCGCCGATCCCCAGCGCGTGGTCGGGGCGAGCCAGGTCAAGCTCCTCGAAGAATCCGCCGGCCATCGCCTCGTCCCAGTGCTGCCCCGTGTCGATGAACACCTCCTCGTGGCGCCGCCGGAGGGCGGGCCCGAGTGCGGCGGCCTTGATCAGCTGGGGCCGGGTGCCGACGACGCTGGCGATTCGCATGGCGGCCCGACCGCGGTCAGGCGCCCGCGCGGACGCGCGTGGCGGCCTGGACGCCGACGCCCAGGTACGCCACGCCCTGCGGCAGGGCGAGGGTCCGCAGGCTGTTGCGGCCGTCGTACACCACGGCGAGGTCCGGGAACCACGCCGGGTCGAGCGAGGAGAACTGCCGGTCGGCGGTCTGCGTGACGACCGCGCGGAACGGGCCGCTCTCGCCCCAGGCCCAGGAGCGGGCGCCCAGCGCCTCGATCTCGGCTGGGGTCAGGAGCGGGTCGAAGGCGGCGACGTCGGCGCCGGCGGCGAGCAGGTCGCCGATGAGCGAGACGGCTCGGCTGTAGGCCAGCTCCTTGACGCCCTCGCGGTAGGTGACGCCCAGCACGAGCACGGGCGCGCCCGCGAGGCCGCCGAGCAGCGACGCGATGGCGCCCAGCGCCTGGTCGGTCTGGGCGTCGTTCACCTGGCGCGCCGTCTCGACGATCCGGAGGCCCGGCGCGCGCGACAGCAGCAGGTGCGGGTAGACCGGGATGCAGTGCCCGCCCACGCCGATGCCCGGCTGGTGGATGTGGCTGTACGGCTGGCTGTTGGCCGCCGCGATCACCTCGGTCACGTCGATGCCGTGGAGGTCCGCGACGCGGGCGAACTCGTTGGCGAGGCCGATGTTGACGTCGCGGTAGGTGGTGTCGGCGAGCTTGCTGAACTCGGCGGCCTCGGAGCTGGACATGGCCACCACCTCGGCGTCGAGCACCGATGCGTAGAACGCGGCCGCGCGGTCCGTGGACGCGTGGTTGATCCCGCCCACGAGCTTGGGGTACGCGGCGAGGTTCGCCAGCACCGCCCCGCTGAACAGCCGCTCCGGTGAGAACGCAACGTGGAAGTCCCGGCCCGCGACGAGGCCCGAGACCTGCTCGAGGCGCGGCGCGAACCGCTTGCGGGTGTCGCCGATGGGCAGCGTGGTCTCGAAGACCACCGTGGAGCCGGCGTGGACTCCGGGTGCGATGGACTCCACCGCCGGGTCCATGTGCCGGTAGTCGGGCTGGTGCTGCTCGTTGAGCATGACCGGGACGATCAGCACCACCACGTCGGCCTCGCGCGCCGCCGCGGCCGCGTCGAGCGTCGCCCGCAGGCGCCCCTCCGCATGCACCTGCGCGACCATCTCGGCCAGCCCGGGCTCCTCGCCCACGTGGCTCCGGCCGACGTTGATGGCGTCCACCGCCGCGGGGTTCACGTCCACGGCGATGACGTTCCAGCCGTGGGAGGCGAACTGCGCCGCGAGCGGCAGGCCCATCTTGCCCGCGCCGACCACCGCCGCCGTGCCGGCCGTCCCCTCCGCGCCCGTCCAGGGCGAGACGGTGCGGGCGGGGCCGTGAGCGCACGGCTGCGGCGCCACCGAGATCGAGCCGCCGAGCATGGACGCGCCGACGGACGGGCGGAGGACGATTCGGCTCATGCGGGCGAGGCCTCCCCGGTGAGGTCCACCGGGCGGACGGTCGAGGCCGCCTCGAGCAGGGCGTTGGCGATCCGGACCGCCCAGGCGCCGTCCTCGCCGTCCACGTATGGCCGCTCGCCCGTGCGGACGGCGTGCACGAACGCGTCGAGCTGCGCCTTGAGGGGCTCGTGCGTCGCCACGTCGACGTCCAGGACGTCGCCGCTGAACGTGGTCGCGTAGCCCGCGATCAGCTCGCTCGTGGCGAGGTCGGACCTGGTGAACGTCAGCCTCTGGGTCAGGTAGTCCAGCTCGAACATGCCCTCCTCGCCGATGACCACCAGCTGGCGGCGCTTGGCGGGCGTGAGCCAGTTCACGTCGAGCATGCCCGTGGCGCCCGACGGGAAGTGGAGGAGGCCGAAGAGCAGGTCCTCGTGCGTCGCGTGCTTGCGCTGGGCCAGCTCCGCGTAGGCGCGGACAGGCCGCTCGCCGGCGACCCAGCTGAGCATGTCGGCGTCGTGGGTGGCCAGGTCCACGGTCACGCCGACGTCGCGGATGCGCGCGGGGAATGGGCCTGCCCGCCGCGAGACGATGGCGTAGATCCGGGTCAGCCAGCCCGCGCGCAGGAGGTCGCCCAGCTTGAGGACGGCGGGGTTGTAGCGCTCGACGTGGCCCACCTGGACCGGAACGCCCGCAGCGCGCCCCGCCTCGACGATGCGCAGCGCCTCGACATGGGTGGCCGCCAGCGGCTTCTCGACCAGGAGCGGCAGGCCGCGCTCGATGGCTGCCAGCGCCAGCGGCACGTGCGCCGTCGTCGGAGCGGCGATCACCAGCGCCTCGATCTCCGCCTCGCGGATCAGCGCGATCGGGTCGGCGAAGGCCGTCGCGCCGGTCTGGACGGCCGCCGCCTCGAGCGCCGCGGGGTCCGGGTCCGCGACCGCGGCGAGCGTGGTCTCGGCGTGGCCCGAGATGACCCGCAGATGGTTGCGGCCCATCATCCCCAGGCCGACGAGGCCGATCCGGAGCCCGGCGTCGCTCATCGCCGCACTGGGGTGGCCACGTCGCGGACGGACGCCACGACGGTGGCGAGGTCGTCCTGCGAGAGCTTCGGGTGAACGGGGATCGCGAGGACCTCGTCCGCGAGCCGGTTGGTGACCGGGAGGTCCAGATCCGCCGCGCCGGGCACGTACGCCTGGAGGTACGCCTGCCTGTGGATCGGCACGGGGTAGTAGATCAGCGTGCCCACGCCGTGCTCGGCCAGGCCGTCGATGACCCGCTGGCGCTCGCCCGGGAACCGCATGACGTACTGGTGCCAGACGTGGTCCCGGCCCTCGGGCACGCTTGGCGTGAGGTAGTCGCCCGAGAGCTCGGCCGTCAGGTAGGCCGCGTTCCGGCGGCGCTGCTCCGTCCGCTCGTCGAGGCGCGGCAGCTGCGCGAGGCCGATGGCCGCCGCGAGGTCGCCGGGCTTGTAGTTGGTGCCCAGGCTCTCGTGGTGGTAGCGGACGCGCATGCCGTGGTTGCGGAACAGCCGCACGCGGTCGGCAACCTCGTCGTCGTCGGTGGTGGCGAAGCCGCCCTCGCCCGTCATGAGGTTCTTGGTGGCGTACAGGCTGAACATCGCGGGTCCGAACTGGCCCGCCTTGCGCCCCCGGTACGCCGCGCCGTGGGCCTGCGCGGCATCCTCGATGATCACGAGGTCGTGGCGCCTCGCGATGTCCTCGAGGGGCGCCATGTCGGCCATCAGCCCGTAGAGGTGGACCGGCATGATCGCCTTGGTGCGGGAGGTGATGGCCGCCTCCACCTGCGCGGCGTCCATGCAGAAGTCGTCCGCGCGGATGTCCACGAACACCGGGCGGGCGCCGGCGCGGAGGATGACCGAGACCGTCGCGTTGAACGAGAACGAGACCGTGATGACCTCGTCGCCCTCGCCGATGCCCAGCGCGTGGAGCACGGCCTCCTGGGCCACGGTCCCGTTGGACATCAGGATCGCGTGCCTGACGCCGCAGTACTCGGCCCAGGCCTCCTCGAACGCCTTGGTCTTGGGGCCCATCGCGAGCATCCCGGAGCGCAGGACCTCGAGCACGGCCGCCTCCTCGGCGGGACCGATGTCGGGCTTGGAGATCGGGATCATCGGGGGCTCCCCTCAGCCTGCGACGCAGGCGTCGCCGGCAATGGCGTACGTGGACGGGCAGCGGGGACACGCTGCCGCCCCTTCGAAGTCCGCCGCCACCGGGGCTCCGGCGGCGTCCACCAGGCGCTGGCCGCAGGCGCACACCCAGCCGATGCGGCGTGCCGGGCTGCCCACGACGAGCGCGTGGTCCGGGACGGTGCGGGTCACCACGGACCCGGCCCCGACGGTCGCGAACCGGCCCACCTCGGTGCCCGCGACGACCACGGCCCCGGCGCCGATGGAGCAGCCGGCGTGCAGGACGATGGGCGAGACCACCCAGTCGTCCGCGCGGGCGAGATCGCCGGCCGCGGTGATGGCCCGCGGGTAGCGGTCATTGGTCAGGATGGCGTTGGGGCCGATGAACACCCCGTCCTCCACGGTCACGCCGTGGTAGACGAGCGCGAGGTTCTGGACCTTGACACGGTCGCCGAGGGTGACCCCCTCGTCGATGAACGCATCGCGGCCGATGACGCACTCTGCACCGATCGTGGCCCCGATCCTCAGCTGCGCGTGGTGCCAGACGCTGCTCCGCGGCCCCACGGTGACGTCGGCCTCGAGGTCGGCGGTGGGGTGGATGCGGGCGGTCGGGTCGATCAAGGCGGGCGGCTCCTGCAGACAGGGCGTCGATCGGCCGACGCTCGGCGCTGGGACGGGCGCAAACGATCGGGCGGATCGGCGCGCGACCCGGGCGAGTATACCGGGGCCCCTGCCCCCTCCCCGTTGGAGACCGCCCTCAGCGGGCCTTGCGCAGCGCCTTTGCGATGGCGGCGACCACGCCCAGACCGATGCCCAGCGCGAGCGCGCCCCTCCAGTCCAGCAGCGTGCGAACCTCGCCGTCCACCCTGGCCGCAAGGACCACGAGCGCGGCCGAAGGACGGACGACAGTGACTCGCTGCGCGATGAGCGTCCGGACGAATCCCTGATCGATTGTCGCCTCGCGCGCGACCAGGTTGGTGGCGATGCCCTGGGTCACGCGAAGCTCGCCCACGGCCGCCGGCCCGATTCCGCCCCACTGCACGTTGATCACGTCGGCCCGGGCAGCGCCCACCCCGCCGAACTGGACGGAGACGTCCTTCGCGTCGAGGCGGCCGATGCCGCCCATCCGGAGCTCGACGCTGTCCGCGGTCGCCTCGCCGATCCCACCGCGCTCCAGGTGCAGGCTGCCGACGGCGACGCGGCCGAGATCCTGGTGACTGAGCGCCTCCACGGGGGCCGGGGGCTCGGGCGCGGACGCCTCGGAAGGGCCGGGCTGCTCGGCCGCCGGCGTCGTGCTGAGGGCAGTCTCGCCCGCGGCGGGCGTCTCGTCGGGCTCCGCGCCATGGCGGGCGCGCTTCTGGGAGGGTGTCGTGGGCTCGGTCATCGAGGGGCCTCGTGTGTGCTGGTTCCGGCACAGCGTACGTCGCCCGGGGCGCCCCGCCAACGGCCGGACGTCGTGATCGTCGACGGCACGCTGCGGGTGGGGCGCGGCCCAGCGCGGAAACGGGCTATAGTCCGGCCCGGTCCGGCCTCACTCCGGAGGCCAGCATGGGGAGTACCCGCGTGTCCGCACCCGAGCCGCCTGCCGTGGAGACGGTCCCTTGAGGCGCGTGCCCGCCGGCATCCTGGTCGTCGTCGCGCTTGCTGCCGGGCTCGGGGTGGGGCTGTTCGCCGGGCGTGCCGTCCTGGGGCCCGCCCCGTCGCCCACCGGTCTCGCCCAGGTCAACCCCGGCACCTCTCCCAGCGGCGCCACGTCGGATCCGGGCGCGGTCTCGCCGACGGACTCGGGCGCGGCCTCGCCGTCCGAGTCAGCGGCCCCATCGCCGTCGCCCACCCCTGCGCCGACGCCCGTGCTCGTGGCGGACCCGCTCGACGGGGTGCCGGTCGCGCCCGCCCTCGCCAAGCGCCACGTGGTGGCGGTGATGATCGACGACCTCTGGGCGGCGCGGCCCCAGTCCGGCCTGTCCGCGGCAAGCCAGGTCTGGCAGGCGCCCGCCGAGGGCGGCATCCCGCGCTACATGGCGCTGTTCTCCGAGGGCAATCCGCCGTCGGTCGGCCCGATCCGCTCCTCACGCCTCTACTTCATCTCATGGGCGGCCGAGTGGAACTCCGTCTACGCCCACGTCGGCGGGTCGCCGCAGGCGATGCAGCTGCTGGCCTCGTCACAGGGCCAGGGCAGCGTGGTCTGGAACGCCGACGAATTCCGCTACGGCGCGGCGTACATGTGGCGGATCACCACGCGCCAGGCGCCGCACAACGTCTACACCGACGCGAGGCAGCTGCAACAGCTGGTGAAGGCGACCAACGCGCCGCTGAGCGTGAACTACACGCCCCACTGGCAGTTCGCCCCGAGCCCTTCGATCGACCAGCTGCCCGAGGGCGGCTCCATCGTGGTGCCCTACCTCGCGAACGTCATCCAGTACGCCTACGACCGCACCACCAACACCTATCCGCGGACGGTGTCGGTGGAGGGCAAGCAGGTGGACGCCGGGACGAAGCAGCGGATTGCCCCGACCAACGTCGTCGTGATCTACATGAGCTTCGCGCCGCTCAACGACGGGTCCAACAAGCACCGCCTCGAGGCCCAGTTCACCGGGACCGGCAACGCGCTGGTGTTCAACAACGGCCAGGTCGTCAAGGCAACCTGGAAGAAGGCCTCGATGACGGCGCCGACGCTCCTGTACGGCCCTGACGGCAAACCGGTGACGCTCACCGTGGGGCAGACGTTCGTGCAGGTCGTGCCGCTCGGGACGGTCGTGACGTACAAGCTGGGCAAGGTGCCGCCGGCGCCAGCCGCGTCGCCGACCCCGAGCGATGGCGCCTCGCCGAGCCCATCGCCGGCGGGCGCGGTAGAGGACTGGCGGCTGGTCCTCTAGACCATCGGAGCGGGGCGGGCGGCCTCGGACCAGATGGCGCGGGTCTCGCGGGCGACGTCCGCCCAGGTGCGGGACGCGGCGGAGCGCTCGGATGCCGCCGCACGCAGGCCTGCCAGGAGCGCGTCGTCGGACCAGGCGGCCCGGACTGCCACGGCCAGCCGGCGCGCATCGCCCGCCTCCACGAGGATCCCGGCCGGCCCGATGACCTCGGGCAGGGCCCCGACGCTGGTCGCCACCACGGGCACGCCCGCGGCCAGCGCCTCCATCGCGGCGGTTCCCGCGGCGTCTGAGCGGACGGGCTGGACCAGGAACCGGGCGCCAGCCACGAGCGCGGCCAGGCGGTCGTCGTCGAGCGCCTGCGCGTACACGAGCGCCTCGCCCACGCCGGCCCGGGCGGCAGCGCGCGAGATCTCGGCCCGATCGTCGGGCGACGCGCCCACGACCGCGATCCGGGGCGGCCACGCCTCGGAGGGAACGCCAGCCGGGGCCGACTCCCCCGCCAGCGACGACAGCGCCCCGAGCAGCGTGTCCAGGTCGTGCCGGGCGTCGAACCGCCCCTCGTACACGGCGTAGCGCTCGCCCAGGCCCAGCCGATCGCGCTCCGCTGCGGCATCGGCCGCAGCTTCGGGGCGGAAGGACGGACGCGGCGCCAGCGCCACCACCCGCAACGCCGACGACCGCACGTGGAGCAGTCGCCGCGCATCGACCCCGGCGGACCGACTGGGCACGATGACCGCCGCCGCGTCCCTGAGCAGCCGTCCGCGCAGGCGCTGCCCGAGCTTCGCGGCCCGGCCCCTCTGCCATGCGTCGGGCAGCTGCCAGGGGGCGAGGTCCAGCAGCGAGGCCACGATGGGGATCCGGGAGCCGATCGGCAACGCGCCCGCCGCCGCGCAGTACACCGAGCCCGCCGCTCCGCCCCGCTCCGCCCGCCAGCCCGACCCGATCGATGCGCCGCGCAGCAGGAACGGGTCCACGGTGAGCGCCCCGGACCGGAGCAGCCGGGTCGGCGGGAGGAGCCGACGGCCGACGACGTCGAGGCTCGGCCAGCGATCCGCGGTCGCGTCGTCCAGGTCCAGCGCCAGGAGGAACGTGAACGATTCGCCCGGCCGCGGATCGGCGTCGAGCGCGGTCAGCAGCTGCTCGAGATAGATGGCGGTGAGCGGTGCTCGCTCGGGCGCCTGGAGCGGCCGCAGGTCCATGACCACGCGCACGCCGGCAGGCGCCGCCTCCGCCGCGCCCGAGCCGCCGTGCCCGGGCCGCCAGCCGTCGCGAGGCGCCGTCACGCGCGCTGGACGCGCTTCGGGCCGCGGCCGCGGAGCTCGTCCCAGCGCAGGCCAACCACCACGAAGAACGCCTCGAAGATGATCCGGCGGCTCATCTTGGACTGCCCCAGCAGCCGGTCGCGGAACAGGATGGGAACCTCGACGACGCGGGCGCCACCGCAGCTCGCGCGGTACGTCATCTCGATCTGGAACACGTAGCCGCCGGCGCGCACGCCGTCCGCTGGCACCGCCGCCAGCGTGGTGGAGCGCCACGCCTTGAAGCCGCCAGTGAGGTCGTGGGGCGCCAGGCGGAGCATGGTCCGCGCGAACAGCGAGCCCGAGCGCGAGATCAG
Organism: Chloroflexota bacterium; assembly: GCA_037446495.1. GTDB lineage: Bacteria > Chloroflexota > Limnocylindria > Limnocylindrales > CSP1-4 > CAIXZV01. The sequence goes on from JBBIIL010000013.1 coordinate 43,689, forward strand.
CCGGCGGATCAGCCCCCAGTTCTCGGTGCCGCCGCCCTCTGTGTACCGCGAGCCGATCACAAGGTCGGCGCGGTCCTCGAGGATCGGCGCCACCAGGCTGGCCAGCGCCTCGGGGTCGTGCGACCAGTCGGCGTCCATCTGGATGACGATCGTGGCCGCGCCCTCCAGCGCCACCCGGAACCCGTCGAGATAGGCGCGGCCCAGCCCCTGCTTCCTCGTCCGGTGCCGCACGCGGACCAGCGGGTTGGCAGCGGCCAGACCATCGGCGATGTCGCCGGTTCCGTCGGGCGAGCCGTCGTCCACCACCAGCAGGGTGGCGCCCGGGAGCGCGTCGAGGATGGCGGCCGAGACGCCCGCGATGTTGGCCGCCTCGTTGTACGTCGGGACGATCACCCACGCGCCCGCGTACACCCCTGCGGGTCCCCCCATGACGGCGTCGGGATCGATGCTCACGCGGGCCAGTGTACGGCCCGCCTCAGCTCGCCACCGCGAGCGCATACGCGGTCGCGTTGGCGTGACCACCCGTGTCGGTGGCCGTGATCTGCACGGACGCCGCGCCACCCGGACCGGCCCCGACCGTGAAGCGGGCGCGGTACGTGCCGTCGGCGAGCCGGGTGGCGGCGACGGACACCGGCGCGATCCCCGGCTGGCGGAGCGTGACAGTGGGCGCCTTCCGAAGGGGCTCAACGGTCACGAAGGTCACCGTGAGCAGCTGGCCGGCCTTGACCGTCGCGGCCGAGAGCGTCGCCGGGAAGGCGGCTGCCCACACGGGCCGGCTCAACACCTGGGAGCCGTACGCCGAGACCACGGTCAGGCGCGCCGCGTACTGGCCCTGCGGGGCATAGGTGCCGTCCGCCAGCCTGCCGTTCCAGACCCAGGAACGGAGGCCCGCAGCCTGCGTGCGCCCGGACCAGACGGACCGCACCAGCCTCCCCGACGCGTCGTAGAGGGCCAGGCTCGTCACCGCGCCGCGGGTCAGGCGCCACGAGAGCGTGGAGGCCGCGGCCAGCGTGTCGCCGTCCTGCGGGAAAAGGTTCGCGCTCCAGCGGAGGAACCCGGCCGTGCGGTCGACGGCAAGGCCCGTGCTCGCGACGGTGCGGTTGCCGGCAGCGTCGCGCACGTCGACCTTGACCGTGTAGCGGCCGTCGGGGGCAGCCGAGCCGGCGGCGGTCCGCCCATCCCAGACGACCACGCCTGCGGTCCCCGCCGCCACGGTCCAGCGCCGGACGAGCGTGGCACCGCGCCACACGGCGACGGTCCCGCCGGCGGCCTCGCTGGAGGTCCACCGGAGCGCGATCGTGTCGCCGGCGCCATCACCGTTGGGCGAGAATGCGCCGGGCGCAGCAGCCGCAGAGACGACGGGCGGGGTCGCGTCCACGCGGACCGGGTACTGCCTCGTGGCGCAGTTGCCGGCCGCGTCGCACGCCGCGAGCGTGACGGCGTAGACGGCGTCGGGCACCGGGGCGCCCGCGTCATCTCGGCCGTTCCAGGTGAACGTGATCGAGCCGCCCGACCCGGCGGCGGTTCGGACCGGCGCCGCCAGGCCTGAGGCGATCTTCACCCACCAGCTGGACGCCCCGTGCGAGGCGAGCGCGAAGGCTGCCGTGTCGCGAATGCCGTCGTTGTTGGGCGAGATCAGCCACGACGACGCGGACGACGTTGCGACCGTCGGCGCCACCGTGTCCACGGTCACCGCATACCGGGCGATCTGGGGCGCGGTGGCGGGCAGCGCCGACGGGGCGCGGTACACCCTGGTGCCGATCCTGCCCACCAGCTGCAGCACGTAGGTCCCGTCGGCGACACGGGTGCCGCCCGCGGTGCCATCCCAGTTGAACGCCTGCGCGCCGACCGTCAGGCCGCCCACGGCGAGGGACCCGACGAGCGAGCCGTCAGGGCGAAGGACGTTGAGCGTCAGGCTGCCCAGGGCGACGGTGTTGGTCCACCTGAGGCTGAGCGTGTCCCGGGAGCCGTCGCCGTTGGGCGAGAAGGCGCGGCCGGCCACGGCGACGGCCGAAGGCCCCGTGAGGCCTCCCCCGCCGAAGTCGAGGCCGGTGATCCCCGCATCGACGACGGTGGCGTTGGGCGCGTGGGACGGCACGACATAGGCCGTCCTCCCCGACCCTGCGGCGATCCAGACGCCGCGCTCGACGAACGAGACGGGCGCCCACTCCCGGATCGGCTGGGTGACCTCGTACCAGGTGTAGCCGCCCGCGGCGACCGGGCCCGACGTGATCGCCACGATCGCGCCCGCGGGCAGCGCGCCCAGCTTCGCGTCCGCCGTGTCGGGGCCGGTGCGGTACGCCAGGCCGTCGAGCACCACGCGCCCGAACCCGCCGACCTCGAGGCCCGCCGGGGCGACCGAGGCCGTGCTGGCGACATTCCACGGGCCGACGTTGCCCTTGGCGTCGGCAGCCCGAACGCGGAACGCATAGGCGTGCCCGTTGGCGCCCAGCCACATGTCGCTGAGCGATGTCGTGCGGGTGAGCCACGGCGTCCAGGCGCCGCCGTCCGCGGAGACCTGCACGTCGAACCAGCGAACCGCGCTGGTGTCGGCGGCTGACCAGCCCACCGAGAACCCCTCGTCGGTCTCCGCCACCGGAAGCATCATGACCCCGGCCAGCGGGGCGGCGTGGTCCACCAGGAACGCGTTCGAGAGAGCGTGCACCATGTCCTGGTACGCCCCGTCGAAGCCGAGCGCCCACAGTCCCGCGCCACGGAGGCCGTAGTCGCTCACGAGCTGGTAGCGCAGGCTGAGCGAGGCGGCGTCCTCAAACCAGACCTGCCGCCAGCTCGTCACGCAGCCGTAGGTTGACGTGCAGTTCTGGCGCCGGTAGACGATGTACGGGCTCTGCTCCACGCTGTCCCATCGGCGGCCGTACTTGGCGACCAGCGCCGGGATGGTCTCGTAGTTGACCGCGGTGCTGTTGCCGTACTTCGTGCCGCTGACGTTCGAGGCGCGCGGCGAGGCCGACGACGTGGACCACGCCCGACCGTACCACGGGATCCCCAGGATCACGCGAGCGGCCGGGATGCGCGCCGTGTACTCGCGAACCGTGTCGGCGAGGTCGTAGCCGGGACCCGACAGGGGATCGATGGAGCCCGAGGTCGAGGAGGTGGCGGTCCGGTAGTCGTAGCCCATGACGAACACCGCATCCGCGGCCGCCGGCCCCACCGACGCCTCGAGCGGGTAGTTCCCGATGTAGCCAGTCGTGTCGTAGGTGATCTGGTAGCCGCTGCGGATGGCGTTGAACTGGGCCCGCAGGGTCCTGACCAACGCCACGAAGTTGGCCTCCTGGCCCGACACCAGCGGCTCGATGTCGAGGTTGACGCCGTCCGCGCCGCGGTCGCGGACGGCTGCGACGAGCTGACGCGCGAAGTTGGCCCGGGCCGACGGGCTGGCCAGCAGCGACTGCTGCGCCGCCGCGCCCCCGCTGCTCCAGGCGAACACGCTCGCGGTCAGGACCACGCGGGTGCCGTGCGAGTGCGCGGCGTTGATCACCGAGGTCATGGACGAACTCGTCCAGCCCGCCCAGCCGTCGATCAGGGTGCCGTCGGAGTTGCGCTTGCGCAGGTTGCCGGCCGCATCGGCGCCGATCGAGAAGTAGGCGATCGTCGTGAGAACGCTGAAGTTGAGCTTCGTCGCGGCGCCAGACAGCTCCCAGTAGGGGAGGAAGCCGAAGACCTGGCGCCGAAGGCCGGCCAGCGTGTTCTGGGCCGCACGCGCGGCCTGCGCCGGGTCCGCGAGGGCGGTGGTGGAGCCGACGCCCCCAGGCGGCTGCCCGATCGGCGCGGCGGGGGCGGACGCGGCCCATGTTGAACCCTGCCTGGCGGCTGCCATCGACTTGCCGCTGGCCAGCCCGGCCGGGAGCGCCTCGGGCGGCCCTCCGCCCACGGCCCAGCCATCGTTCGGGCGAGGGGTGAATCCCTGGGTCACCCGGTCGCCGGGGGTGAAGGCGACGTGGTCGTTGGCGTGCGACAGCCACTCCTCGTAGGCGGTCGAGGGCAGGGCCGCGCCCGGGGTCACGGTCGCCATCGCGCCCGGGGTCACGGTCGCGAAGGGGTCGGGGCCGGCCGGGGCGAACGGGTCAGAGGCCACGGCGGGGGCCTGGGGGGCGTCGGCGGACGGATGCGCCGCCGCAGGCTCGGGCACGGCAACGACCGGGGCTATCGCGGCGGGCGCGGCGAGGACCGGCGCTGCCGCCGCGGGCACTGGCGCACCCTCGAAGCCGAGAACCGGGACGATCCCGGCGGCGAGGACTGCCGTGAGCAGCGCGGCGGCCGCTGAGCGGCGCAGGCTGCAGGGGGGAGTCGTTCGGTTCACGGGTTCCTCGGCGACGGTCGGGGGACGCACCCGCCTGACCGCGAGCACGCGGTGAGCGGGCCTGTGAGTGACCTCGCTCCCGTCCGGCGTGGCCGCCACCGTAGTCCCCGCATCGGTCCGGGGGTATCGGACGATGGTCCCACCCAGTACCGGTACGGTGGACAGCGGTGGGGTCTGGTGCGGTGGCGGCGCCCCGCGACGGGACAGCGCGTGCCCCTGGTGCGACGGCTCAGTGCAGCCGGAGGATCAGGTTCGTCACCATCGGGTGACCCAGGGAATCCACGGCCGAGACGTTGATACGCGCTGTGCCCGCGGCGGATGACCGCAGGATGAACGTGGCGCGGTACACGCCGGCCGAGACTCTCGACAGGCCGACGCTGAACGACTTGATCCCCGACTGGACCACGACGAGCCTCGGAGCGGTGCCGAGCGACTCGGAGGCGGTGGCCGTCAGGGTGATGCGCTGACCGCGGCCGGGTGTCGTGGTGGAGGGCACGATCCGGAAGGCGTCAGCCATGACGGCCAAGGCACGTGTCTGGGTCGCCAGGGCGTCGGCCGCGGTCACCACGGCGCGATAGGTGCCCCGCGGCACGTAGCTGCCTCGGTTGTCACGACCGTCCCAGGTGAACGAGTAGGTTCCCGCGGCGAGGCGCTGTGCGGTCGCGATCGAGCGCACCAGACTGCCGTTCGCGTTCACCACCGACCAGTCCACGGTGGCCGGCCCCGCCAGCGTGAAGCCGAAGGCCACTGATGGCGACAGCGTGTCGCCATCCTGGGGGAAGAACAGGCTCTGCGATTCGGTCAGGTGGCCCAGGGTGCGATCGAGCACGACCTGACGGGCCTGGGCGACGCTGGAGTTGCCCGCGAGGTCGCGGATGGCGAGGCTGATCGTGTACGTCCCATCCCGGGCCGGGGCGCCGCCGGACGTGCGGCCGTCCCAGGTGACCGTCGCCGCGTTGGCGGCCAGCGGCGCGACGATGGTGTCGACCGTGGCGCCCGTCGCGTCGAGCACCGAGGCGAGGGCGGTGCCGTCCTCGCTGGAGCTGACCGCGATGCCGACGGTGTCGCCGAACCCGTCGCCGTCGGGGCTGAACACCCGCGGCGTCGTGCTGCCGGCCACGATGAGCGTCGGCGGCACGGTGTCGACCGTGATGTCGCCCGACGCCTCGAGCGGGCCGTTCCCATACGCGTCGGTCGCGGTGAGCTGCCAGTGGTACGTCCCGTCGGCGACGGCATGCGCGGCCGGCGCCCAGGTGAGGGTCGCGGTGTCGGACTGGCCCGAGCTCGTCGTGAGCTGGCGGCCGCCGCTGTCGGTGATCGCGAGCCGCCACGTGGCGGTCTCGGAGAGCCGGATCGAGATCGGCATCGTGTCGCTGACGCCGTTGCCGTCGGGCGAGAAGGTGCCCGCTCCGTCGTCCACGGCCCAGACGCGAGGGGCGGAGATCGTCGCTGAGGCGCCGCCGGCATTCGAAGACGCCCCGCCGGTGACCTCGGCCGTGTTGAGTGTCATGTCGCCCGTGAGCGAGCGCCAGAAGCCCCACGGGGTCGCCATGTCCGGATCCAGCAGCTCGGTGCGGCCGGGCGTGCGCACCGACGCGTACTGCAGCACGTTGTTGTGGGCGTCCGGCGCCTGCGTGAAGTAGTCGCGAATCGACTCGTGCATGGTGAACAGCGCGCGGATGTAGTACGGGTCGTGGCTGTGCCCGATCGCGATGACGGCCCTCGCGCCCATCGCCTGGAACGCAGCCGCGTAGTTGTCGGCACGCTGGAGGGCAACCGAGAGGGTCGGGTCCGTCAGGCCGGGCTCGCTGTTGCCCGAGGCATAGCAGAGGTGGAACAGCAGGACCACGGCGTTGGGTGCCGGCGTCAGCGTCCGAATGGCGGGCTCGCCGTAGTACTTGAGCTCGCTGTCGGTGTACTTGCCGTCGCCGTTGACGTCGTAGTTGAGGCCGAAGCCGTCCTTCTGGCTGTACGTCGCATCGTTGGGGTAGGGGGCCGGCCAGCCGTTGCCGTGGCCGAGGTACACGATGATCGAGGCGCCGTTGACCGCGGCCTGGACCCTCGCCCACGTCGCGTCGGGGCTGTAGACCCTCACCACGTTGGTCGTGTACTTGATCGCCTCGGCGTAGAGCTGGTCGCCGTATGAGCGGTACGTCGGGGTCGCGCTGCCCGTGGCGCCGACGATGATCGCCACCTTCGGGTTCACGCTCGCGGCGCGGGCGGGTGCGGCGGCGGCAGGCGAGAGGACACCAAGGCCCGCGACGAGCAGGGCGGCGAGGACGACGGCGATCTTGTGCAATGGGGTAGCTCCACGCGGGGTGGTGACCCGGCAAGCCTCCTCCCCCGACTGCGATCGGCCAATCGCGGGATAGTCCCGTCGCCCGTGGGCCATTGGTGCCCCCCGGGGGCGCGGCCGATCCCCGGCGTGCGGACCCGTCACGGTGGACAGC
>JBBIIL010000014.1:0-48436 GCA_037446495.1 Chloroflexota bacterium
CTCGTTGCCTTCGGCCCTACCCGCCCTCGCTGGACTGCGAGAGTCTCCGCTTGGCGCATCGGCGCCCGGGCGCATCTGCCCGGCAGGGGAGAAGGCACAGGGGCGGCCTTCCGCCTCCCGTGGAGGGGAACAGGAGGGTGGAGTCCACCATGCGGATCCGCAGTTCGCGCTGGGCTGGCGTCATCGCCGTGGCCGTGTCGATGTTCATGCTGGGTGCCCCGCCCGTGCAAGCGGACGGCCCCGTGGTGGCTGGGCAGACGGACTCGGCCACCTTCACCGACGCCGATGCGCCGGCGTGGAAGCAGCAGTTCCTGGCGTTGCACGACGAGCTCGCGTCGGGGACGATGACGGCGGCCGACGTCGCCGCCTACAACGCGATCATGGACGCCCACGCGCCGTCAGCGGCGCCCAGGCTCCCGGCCTCCGCGGCGTCTGCGGGCGGCGTCGCCCCGATGTCGCTGTACACCGCGTACGACGTGGCCACGACGCAGTACCCGCAGGAGCGGAGCAACTGGTGCGGCCCGGCGTCGGCCAAGAGCATCGTGGTGGCATGGTCCCAGGTCGACCCGATCGGCCACCCCGACACCAAGTCGCACCTCGACGGGCAGGGCCTGAGCCAGACGGCCCTCTCCGGCACGAACTACACCGGCGCCGGGACGGGCAGTGGCGGCACCAACTGGAGCCCCGGGGGAATGCAGAAGGCCCTGAACAACTGGCTGTTCGGCCTGCCGACCGGCCAGTACTCCAACTACACCCCGACCTCGGGCACGACGCTCCAGCAGCACGTGACTGCCGACATCGACGTCGACGGATGATCGCCGCCGACACGAGGGAGCACGCAGGCGGGCCCCACTTCAACCACCACCCGAACCTCGCCATCGCCCACTGGACCAGCATCCGCGGCTACGACGGCTCGGGGGCGGTCCACCACTACCAGGACCCCGCCGCGAACACCACCGTCCTCGGGAGCGCCTGGGCCAACGTGCTGCCGTACTTCAGCATGAGCGCGACGAACGGGTGGAGCTTCATGACCCAGCAGGGCATGACCTACGGCATCGTCTGGTGAGCGGGCGGCCCGCCGCCCTCCTGGCGCTCGCGTGGCTGCTGGCGTCGTGCGGCGGGCCTGTCCCTTCCCCCGTGGCGGGCTCGCCGTCGGGCAGCGGCGCCCGGCCCGCCACCCCCAGCCCCGGCGGGGCGTCCCCGGCGAGCCCGGCCCCGCCCGCCGCCTGCCGGCTCTCGGACGTGGCGCTCGCCGTGCCGGCCGGGCTCCAGGACCTCCACGGCAACGTGAACGGCGTGACCGACCGGGGCGAGCTGCTCGTCCTCCAATCGCACGTCGGGTACGTGACCGACACGCTGACCGTCTTCGACCCGGCGACCGGCGCGAGCACGCTGGTCGTGCGCCGCCCGGCCCCCAGCAGCGAAGCGGCGGCCACGTCCCAGGTCGCCGAGGCGGCCGGCGACCTGGGCTGGGTGGTGTGGATCGAGATCGGCTTCGCCCTCGAGCACGACGACTGGCGACTGTGGTCGTACAACCGCGGCACGGGCGCGGTCCGCGAGGTCGCCAAGTTCGACCCCGGCCCCGACGGCCAGGCCGCCCCCGGCTGGGGGAGCGACGTCTCGCTCCTGGGCGACACGGCCGCGTGGTCGGAGCCGGCGATGCTCGGCCCCAACCGGATGGGGCAGCGCGTCTACGTCGCCGACCTCCGCACCGGGGCCGTGCGGCGGCTCGGCGCCGAGGCGCAGTGGCCGTCGCTGGTCTCGCCGACCGAGCTCGTGGCCGCGCTGCAGGTCGGCACGGACCCGGCGTCGGGCGGGGTGCTCGCCCGGCCCGCCTCGTTCCCGCTCGCGGGCGGCCGGCCCGTGCCCCAGGCCTGGGCGCCTCCAGCCCTCGTGGTCGGCGAGGCCGCGAGCTCCGCCGGGACGGTGGTGGCGAGCGTCGCGAGGGTGGCGACCGCCGACAACGTGAGCGAGCCCGCCCAGGTCCTGACCCGCGGGGCGGACGGCGCGACGAGGACCTATCAGCTCCCGGGCCAGTGGGGGCCCGTCGCCGCCGGGACCGGCTTCCTCGCGTGGAGCGACGAGCAGAACGTGTGGATCCGCCCCGCCGGGCAGGCGGAGCCCACCCTGCTGCTGACCACGCCAGCCGACCAGTTCGCGGAGAGCGTCACGCAGGTGGACATCCACGCCGCCGGCCCCTACTTCCTGTGGCGGCCGGTCCCCATGCAGGGCTACGACTGGGGCGACGTGCGGCTGGCGAAGGTCGTCTGCCCGTGAGGCGCCACCCCTCGCAGCCAGCTCGGGCACCGGGCTCCGCGGGAGCCCAGATCAGTTCTCGGTGGGCAGATGGACATACCCGGACTGGATCCCCACCCGGCCCGGCCCGGTGAACCGGTTGAAGACCAGGTTGCCGCCACCGCCGAGCATGCCGGTCTTGAGGCCGTACAGCTGCTGCGTCATCCCGACCGACTCGTCGCGGTAGATCCAGCCGCCCGACTCCACGTCGATCATCTCGCCATGATCGAGCGACTTCTCGAACACGTTGCCGTACCCGTGGAGCCAGACCACGCCCTCGAACTGCGTCGACTGGAAGCGGTCGATGAAGAAGCCCGTCCCGCCGAACAGCATGTTGCTCATGCCCTTGACCCGGTTGAACGAGTAGGAGACGTTGGCCGTGGCGGCCAGGAACTGGTGCTCTCGGACGAGGATCGTCTGCCCCGGCTGGAGGTGCAGCGAGAGCACGTGTCCCGGGTCGTCGCGCGAGAAGGCCACCTCGCCCGGCCCTTGCGTCTCGGTCATGAAGATGGGCATCCCGGCGATCACGCGCTTGAAGCCGCCCGACATCTGGTGCATGCCGATCATCAGGCCGGGATCCTTGTACAGGATCACGTGGTGCTCGAAGAACACGGGCACCTGGCCCGAGAGCAGCAGGTGCAGCACGGGCACCAGCTCGCCCTCGGTGCGGTACTGGAGTCCGGGCGCAACGCCCTGCTCAACGTGGGTGGGCACCAGGACGGGCGGGTTGTTCACGGGCGCAGACCCCAGACAGCGGATGTAGGTGCGCCGAACAATACGCGCGCGAGGCGCCTGCCGTCCGAGGTCGATCCGGCCACGACGAGTGGCCCGACCGTCCCGGGGCGACAGCGGCCCGGCAGCGCCTACGGCAGCAGGGAGCTGTCCGTCAGCGCGGACGCCTGCACCGGGTTGGGCACCAGGCCAAGGCCCGTCATGAACTCGAGCGACTGCTGCCAGCCGGCGGTGTCGATCGTCCCGTACGGGGCGTTCGTCCGCGAGTCCTTCCAGGTTGCGATCGTCGCGGTCAGGATCTGCGCCTGGAGCGCCTTGTCCGTGGCGAGGTCCGGCACCAGCGCGTACGTCGCGTCGAGGCCCTTCTGCGGGTCCGCCGCGATGTCGTTCATCGCCTGGAGGGTGACCCTCGTGAAGGCGGCCAGGGCGTCGTGCTTCGCCTTGAGCGTGGCCGTCCCGGTCACCAGTCCCGGCCCGGGCAGCGGCACGATCGAGTCCACCGACAGCGTCACCGTGTCGATCCCGGCGTTCTTGAGCACGATCGGCTCGTTGTTGGTGAAGCCCGTGGCGGCGTCCACGGCGCCCTGCTGGAGCGCCGCCGCCTGCCCGTAGTCGGGGAACTCGACGATCGTGACGTCGGACGTCGTGAGCCCGGCCGACTTGAGCAGCGCCTGGAGCATGATCCACGAGCTGCCGTACTTGCCGGGGATGCCGATCTTCTTGCCCCGCAGGTCGGCCGGCTTGGTGATGCCCGAGCTCGACGTCGCCAGCACGATGGACGGGAACGTGCCGTAGAGCGTGGCCGTGTAGACCACCGGGATGCCCTGGCTGACGGCCGGGATGACCGACGTGCCGTCGCCCTCGCCGATGTCGATGGCGCCTTGGCCCACCTTGGTGATCAGGTTCGGGTCCACCTCGTTCTGGAGCTTCACGGTGAGCCCGGCGGCGGCATAGGCCCCCGACTGCTGGGCGTAGTAGAACTGGGCGAACTGGACGCTCGGGATGTAGCCGAGGCCCACGGTGAGCGATGTGGCCGGCCCAGCCGAACTCGAGGCCGCGGAGGAGGCCCCGGGGGACGCCGCGGCCGACGCAGCCGAGGGTGACACCGAGCTGGACGGAGAGCCGCACGCCGCGACGACGATCGCGAGGGCGGCGGCTGCCGGGATGACACGGCCGATGATGGTTCGCACGGGGATTCTTGCCTCCGAGGTGGTGGGCTGGGGCGTCATCGCTCGCCGACCAGCCGGCGCTCGACGAGGAGCATCACGAGATAGAGCGTCACGCCGATGATCGCGAGCTGGAGCAGCGCCGCGAACATGAGCGGGATGTCGAACAGGGAGCCGCGGGCGATGTTGATCAGGACGCCGAGGCCCTGGTCGGCCCCCGCCCACTCGCCCACGATCGCGCCGATGACGGCCAGGGTCACGCCCACGCGCATCGCGCCCAGGATGACGGGCGCGGCGGCGGGCACCTCGACGCGGGTGATCAGCTGCCAACTGCCGGCGCGGAAGCTGCGGGCCATCTCGAGCAGGCGTGGGTCCACCGAGCGGATGCCCACCATCGTCGCGACGGCCACGGGGAAGAACACGATGAGCGTGGTGATCACGAGCTTGCTGAGCAGGCCGGTCCCGAACCACAGCGCGATCAGCGGCGCGAGGGCGAGCACGGGCGTCGCCTGCGCGGCGACCAGGTATGGGCTCAGCAGCCGCTCGGCGAGGGGCGAGCGGGCCAGCGCGATTCCCACCACCAGCGCGATGGACGCGCCGAGCGCGAAGCCCAGGAGCACCTCGACCAGCGTGGCGGCCACGTGCGGCCACATGGTGCCGTCCGCCCAGGCGCGGACGAACCGCTCGCCGACCGCCAGCGGGCCGGGCAGGATGTACGGCGGGAAGCCGCTGACGAGCACGATCAGCTGCCAGACGATGACGAAGACGGCGAGGCTGGCGACCACCGGCCAGACCGTTGAGACGAGACGCCGACGGCGGGCGGGCCGAGGGCGGCCGACGGCGGCGGGCGCGGCAGCGGTCATGCCTCGTCCTCCGGTGCGAACGGGTCGAACCAGGCGGGCGTGCCCGGCTCCGTCTCCGCGTACCGCTTCGGACGGTCCCGGGGCGTGAGGCCGGCAGGGATCGCCGTGCGGGCCTCCTCCATCGCGATCGCGTCGTCGGTCAGGTCCACGAGGTAGGCGCGGACGTCCGCGGCCAGCGATGACACGAACGCCGAGTCGAGGTCCGTGAGCCGGCGCGGGCGGGGCAGGTCGACGCGGAGGTCCGCGAGGACCCGCGCGGGTCGTGGCGAGAGGACGATGACCCGGTCGGCGAGGAACACGGCCTCGGGGATGCTGTGGGTCACCATGATGATCGTGGTCCCCGTCCGCTCCCACAGGCGCAGCAGCTCCACGTTGAACCGCTCGCGGGTGAGGGCGTCGAGGGCGCTGAACGGCTCGTCGAGGAGCAGCAGGCTGGGCTCGAGCGCCAGGGCCCGGGCGATCGACACCCGCTGGCGCGTCCCGCCCGAGAGCGTGCCCGGCCGGCTGCGCGCGTACTCGCGCAGGCCCACCAGGCCCAGCAGGTCGGCGGCGCGCTGCGACTGGCGCTCCCCGGACCAGCCGGCGAGCTCCATGGGAAAGCGGACGTTCTCCTCGGCGGTGCGCCAGGCGAGGAGGCGCGGCTCCTGGAACACGAGGCCCACGCGGGGGTCCGGGCCGCGCACGGCCCCGCCGTCGATCGCCACCGTGCCGGAATCGGCGGGGATGAGCCCGGCCAGCACGCGCAGCAGCGTGGACTTGCCGCAGCCGTTGGGGCCGATGAGTGCGACAACCTCGCGCGGGCGGACCTCGAGGTCGATGCCGTCGAGCACACGGGTGGTGCGAGCGCCGCGGAAGGCGAGCGTGACGCCGGAGACGTCGATGCTGGAGCCCGTGCCGGGGGCGTGCGCGGATGGCATCGCCGTCATCGTCGCGGACTCCCGGAACGGGTTCATGCGCCATGCCTCCGTCGTTGCTCGCGCACGACGGGGCACTGCGGCCAGTCCGCGCTGACGCGCGGTCGACCGCAGCCTTCTCTCATCCGGACTGTACCGTCGGCTCCGGCGGACGAGGCTGATGCCTCGCCTCGGATCTGCCGCGCCCGGACCCTGCGTCCGCGCTTGGCTCGTGGGCTCGCCCGGTCTATGCCGGGCCCTACCACCGGTCGGGAGTTGCACCCTGCCCCGAAGGCTCGTACGACGATGCTACCACCGCCGCGCCCGCGGACCCATCCGCGGAGCGGACACATCGGCGCCACGGCCGGTGGCACGTGCCACGGCGAGGGCGCCGGTCAGCCGCCGATTCCCGCTCCGCGCAGGGCCGGGTGCAGCGCCCGGTAGCGAGCGATCCCGGCGTCGTACACAACGCGCGTGGCAGGGTCGGGCTCGAGGTGCCGGGCCATGCCGGTCATCGCGGCGACGCCAGACGCCAAGTCGGGGACCGCACCGATGCCCGAGGCCGCGAGGATCGCCGCACCGACCACGGCGGTCTCGCCCACCACCGGGACGATGACGGGCACGCCCAGCACATCGGCCTTGATGCGGCCCCACAGGTCGCCCGGCGTGGCGCGACCGGCCAGCCGGAGCGAGGTGGCGGGCGCGCCGGCGGCGGCCAGCGGCTCGGCCACGTGGCGCATCGCGAACGCGGCACCCTCCAGCACCGCCCGCATGAGGTGGCCGCGTCCGTGGGCCAGCGTCAGGCCGGCGAACGCGCCTCGGGCGCCCTCGTCGAACACCGGCGCCCGCTCCCCGGCGAGGTACGGGAGGAACAGCAGGCCGTCAGCGCCGGCGGGGACCGCAGCAGCCTCGGCGAACAGCTCCTCGAGCGTCCAGCGGTCGCCCAGCAGCGACGAGCGAAGCCAATCGACCGAGGCGCCCAGCGCCGCCATCGCGCCGCCCACCGCCCACCGCCCGGGCAGCGGCGCGGGCGCACAGTAGAGCCCCTCCACCCGCACCGGCCGGTCTGCGTAGATCGCGAGCCCTCCCGACGCCCCGCCCGTGTCCACCGCGTCGCCCGGCTCGAGCAGGCCGGCGCCCAGCATCGACGCCGCGCCGTCGTTGACGCCGCAGATCACCGGCGTCCCGGGGTGCAGCCCGAGCGCCGCCCCAACCATCGGGCGCAGCGTGCCCAGCCTTGAGCCAAGCTGCCGCGCCTCGGGCACCTGCCTCGGCTGCACGCCGGCCAGCTCGAGGGCCTCGGGCGCCAGCACAGTCTCGTGCGCCTGCAGTGAGCTCGCCGCCACGCCGGTCAGCCACAGGCCCAGCGCGTCCCACGCCGGCAGCAGCCACGTCGCGCGCATCGCCGCCACAGGGTCCTCGCGCGCCAGCCAGGCGATGCGCGGCAGCAGCCCGAAGCCGGTGTCGCCGGGCCGCCGGTCCTGCCAGGTCACCGCGGGCCGGACGGGAACCCCGTCGTCGTCCGCAGCCACGAGCGTGGGGCCCTGGGTGACCCCGCAGATCGCCTGCACGTCCACGCCCGAGAGGTCGATCTGGCGCACCGCGGCCGACAGCGCTGACCACCAGTCGGCGGGGTCCTGCTCTGCCCGCCCGTCGGGCAGGGCGTCGGTGCGGTAGCCGGCGCGCCCGAGCCCGATGACCCGGCCGTCGAGGCCCAGGCAGATCGCCTTCGCCTCCGTGGTTCCGATGTCGAGCCCGATGACGGCGCGCACCGGGTCGAGCGCGATGCCGGCGCGCGCCCGGTCAGCCACGGGACGCGACCTCCTCGGGTAGCACGAACCAGCGGAGCGACTCGAAGTCGGGCCCCACAGCGTCGCGGGGCATGGCCGGGCCGTCGGGCGCGGCCGGCTGCCGGGCGAGGAGCTCGCGTGCCTCCGCGAGGTAGTCGGCCAGCCGTGACTCGGGCTCGTGGTGTCGACGGCGCGGGTAGTGCATCGCGCCGCCCGCGTACGAGATGTCGCGCAGCGACGCCGGAGGAGCCGGGTGCCCAGCCCGATGGCGCCACATGCCGGTCGCGGGGTCGAACGCGTACAGCGGGAGCAGCCGCCAGCCCTCGCGCGCCACGAGGTCCACCGCCTGGAGGATGAACTCGAACACCGCCTCGGACAGGAAGTAGTTGAAGTTCACCCGGACCCAGCCGGGCTTGATCCCCTCACAGCCGCGCGCGATCTCGCGCTCGAACGCGTGCGAGCGCTCGATGTCGATGCCCAGCAGGCGGTGCCCGTAGGGCCCCGCGCACGAGCAGCCGCCCCGGGACTGGATTCCGAACAGGTCGTTGAGCAGCGCCACGACGAAGTTGTGGTGCAGGTACCGGTCGGCGTGCCGCACCACGAAGGACACGATCGAGAGCCGCTCCGCGGTGTGGCTGCCCAGGATCTCGATCGCGGGGTTGCCCTGCCAGCGGTCCAGCGCACGGGCGATGAAGTCGTGCTCGCGCTCGCGGATGGCCGGGACGCCCACGGCGGCCTTGAGCCCGAAGACCAGGCCCGCGCGGATGGACTCGACGATGGCCGGGGTGCCGCCTTCCTCCCGGTGCTCCACGTCGTCGAGGTAGACGTGCTCAAGCCGGTTCACGAACAGGACCGTGCCGCCGCCGGGCATCGAGGGGACGCGATTGCGGAACAGGTCGCGGCGCGCCACGAGGACGCCCGGGGTCCCCGGCCCACCGATGAACTTGTGGGGCGAGATGAACACCGCGTCCTTGCCCGCCGCAGGATCGCCGTCAGGGTCCATCTCGATCGCCACGTACGGAGCTGCTGCGGCGAAGTCGAAGCAGGCGAGGGCGCCGTGCGCGTGGAGGAGCCGCGAGATGGCGGCGGTATCCGACACGATGCCGGTGACGTTGGAGGCGGCCGAGAACGAGCCGATCTTCAGCGGCCGGGCCGCATAGTGCCCGAGCTCCGCGTCCAGCTGCGCAAGGTCGATCTCCCCGTCAGCGTCCTCGTGGATCGTGACCACGTCCGCGATCGACTCCCGCCACGGCAGCTCGTTGCTGTGGTGCTCGTACGGGCCGATGAACACGACGGGCCGTTCGCGGGCGGGGATCTGCGCCCGGAGCCCGTACCGGTCGTCCAGCTCGGCCGCGATCCGCAGCCCCAGCACGTCAACGAGGCGGTTGATGGCCGCGGTGGAGCCCGACCCGCAGAAGACCACCGCGTGGCGCTCCGGGTCCCCGCCGACGCCCTCGAGCACCAGGCGCCGCGCCTCCTCGCGGAAGCGGCTGGTCTGGAGGCCAGTCCCCGACGACTCGGTGTGCGTGTTCGCGTACAGCGGCAGGACCGCGTCGCGGATGTAGTCCTCGATGAACGAGAGGCTGCGCCCGGACGCGGTGTAGTCGGCGTACGTCACGCGCCGGACCCCGAACGGCCCGTTGACCGCCTCGTCCTCGCCCACCACGGACGCCCGGACGAAGTCGATCAGGGCGTGAGGGTCGAGCGCCCGGCGGGCACCGCGGTTCTGGGGCGCGGTCAAACCGCTGGGATCCATGACGCGGAGTCTAGGCGATCGGCCGTCGGTCCCGGGGTCCGCCACCGCCGCCCGCTACGGGATCAGGTAGGGCGCGAGGCTGGCGTAGTGGAACCGGTCGAGGTCCACCCTTCCGCTGATCCCCGGCACGGTGCCCGAGCTGGTCCACTGCCAGAACGTCCAGCTGTTGCCCTCCCAGCTGAAGGCGGGCAGCGTCGGCGAGGTCCATGAGGTCCAGTGGGCGATCCAGAGCGTGCGGAAGCCGTTGTCGGCGAACCAGGTGGTGTTCCCGACATTGGAGGTCCAGAAGGTCGGCGAGAAGTACAGCGTCGCCCGGACGCCCGTTCGCTGGTACACGCGGTACATCCACCGAACGACCCAGTCCTGGAGCTGCGCGGCGGTCAGGTTGTTGGTGGTCTCCAGGTCGAGGACCGGTGCCAGGTCGCCCGACCTGGGCAGCGCCACGTTGATGAAATAGTCGGCCTCGGCCTCTGGCTGCCCGGCCGTGGTGCTGGGCTGCGCGAAGTCGTAGGCGCCGATGACGATCCCGTTCGCGTTGGCGTACGCCCGGTTGACCGCGTAGGTCGGGTCCGTGTAGGTGCCGCCCTCGGCGGCCTTCATGAACGCGAACTTGTAGCCCGCCTGCGCCACCGCGGACCAGTTGATGGTGCCCTGCCAATTGCTGACGTCCAGACCTGCCACGCAGTTCCAGGGCGGAGTCGGCGTGGGCGCGGGCGTCGGGGTGGCCACGGGCGTTGCGGTCGGCGAGGCGCTCGGGTCCGGCGTCGGCGTCGGCAGGGGGGTTGGCGTCGGCAGGGGGGTCGGCGTGGGCGCGGGAGGCGGATTGCAGGCGTTCGGCTGCAACGGCGGCGGGGTGCCGATCGGGATGGGCGTCATCGCGGGCGTGGGGCTGGGGGTTGGGCTGGGGCTGGGGCTGGGGCTGGGGCTGGCGCTGGGGTCGGGGGTGGCGCTCGGGGCAAGGGTGGGCGAGGACGTCGACGCCGTGCCGGGAGCGGTGGCGGAGACCAGCCCCTTGGCGACGTACAGGTACCTCACGCCGTACACCGACGACACGCTCTTGCCGTTCACGTAGAACACGCGATACCAGGCGGAGCCGGTTCCGGCATTCGGGCAGGTCACGGACCATGTGCCGCCGGCGACGGTGCTGTCGATCGCCACCCTGCTGCCCACGGCGAGCCTCGCCTTGAGCGTGGCGGCGGTCGAGGTGCTGGTCCGCAGCGCCGTGCCGGCGCAGGCTGCATAGAGCACGAATGCGGTGGTGGCCGGTGTGACGGGCTTGAACAGACCAGTGGCGGCATAGAGGTAGGTGACGCCGTAGAGCGATTTGACGGACCTGCCGGCGATCTCGCTGATGCGGTACCAGCGGGAGCCGGCCACCGACCCGCCGCACGACGCGGACCACCTGTCACCGGCGACCGTGTTGACGGCGAACACTCGCGCCCCGCTCACGAGACGGACCTTGAGCCCCGACGCGGCGTACGGGCTCGTGCGAAGCGCCACGCCGTTGCACTTCGTTGCCAGCGTGGCAGAGGCGGCGGCCTCGCCCGGGAAGGCGAATGTGGAGAACGAGAGGACGGCCAGCAGCAGCGACAACAGGGCGACCGACACCGGCAGGCGGCGAGCAGCGCGTCGCGTGGACGGGGCGGCGGGGACGGGGACCGACATGAACGGGGGCTCCTCCTTGCAGTGTCAGAGGGTCGCCGTCCGGGCGGTCGGCGTCCATGGCTCCTTGGGGGCATGCCGACTGGGTCCAATGGGACAAGTCGATCTGCAGACGTTTCCCCGAAGGTCGCCCGAGGAGCCGTCGATGGGCGGCCGATCTACAATCGCGCCGTGTCCCGCATCTACACGCTCCGAGACGCCGACGCCATCGTGCCCGAGATCGCCGTCGTCGTCCAGCGCCTGCGCGATCTGCGCGATGAGGTGGTCTCCTTGCGGGACGCTCAGCGGCTCCGTGAGACGGCGCTGGTCGCCGACGCCGATGCCGGCCCCGACGACGCGGAGCTCGTGCGCCTCCGCCTCCGGACGCGCGGGCTCGTGGACCAGATGCAGGCGGACGCGGCCTGGCTCGACCAGCGCGACATCGTCCTGCGGGACATCTCTGCCGGGCTGCTCGACTTCCCCGCCGAGGCCAACGGCCGGCCGGTCTGGCTCTGCTGGCGCCTCGGCGAGCCATCGGTGACGGCCTGGCACGGGCATGACGAGGGCTTCGCGGGACGCCGCCCGATCACCGAGCTGACCTGATCCGGACTGGATCCGCGGCTGGCGGGGTCCCGGGCGCCGTCCCGGTACACTCCGGCGGCACCGCGCCGACCAGCGACCCGACAAGGATGCCTCCCGCACCATGAATCGACCCCAGGCGATCCCCGCGCTCGACCCGCTGTACGCCGACCTGCGCCGACGCGACCCGGTCCGGCCCGCGCTGCTCGTGGACATCCGCGAGCGCGACGAGTTCCTGCGGGTGCGCGTGGACGGCTGCCTGTTCATCCCGATGTCGCAGTTGGGCGTCCGAATGGACGAGGTCCCCAAGGACCGGCCCATCCTGATGATCTGCGCCTCGGGCAGCCGGTCGCAGAGCGCCACGGCGTACCTGCGGCAGCAGGGCTGGGAGGACGTCGGAAGCGTGGCCGGGGGCATCGACGGCTGGGAGCGGCTGGGGCTTCCCGTGCGGCGCGGTCCCGTGGCGGACGGCGAGGGCCAGCTCGCCGGATAGGCCGCGGATCGCGCAGGGCGGAGCGGTCTGTCGGAGCGCCCGCGGGTGGCCGGCGGCGGCGGCTGTCGCTGGGCGGTGCCCGCTACCTGCCGCGCCGCTTGGCGATGAACGAGCGGACTCGCTCCTTGTGGGCGAATCCCCAGCCGATCAACAGGAGCACGATGAAGTTCACCGTGCCCGCGCCTGCGGCATTGAGGTAGCCGATCTGCTGGCCGATGTCGCCGCTGAGCATGAGGGCCGGGACGGTGGCCCCCAGCAGGCCGAGCTGGAAGAACGGCAGTTGCGGCGCGAGATAGGCGCGCGCCGAGTCGCCGGTCACGCCCTGCTGCGTCCGGCCGCCGATGATAAACGCGTAGGGGCCGGACGTGACGCCGGCAGCGCCCTGGATGCCCTGGCCGAGGTCGGTCTGCGGCAGGTGGTTCCAGACACGGATCGAGCCGTTCGCATCGGGCGTGGCC
Organism: Chloroflexota bacterium; assembly: GCA_037446495.1. GTDB lineage: Bacteria > Chloroflexota > Limnocylindria > Limnocylindrales > CSP1-4 > CAIXZV01. Next base: position 12,667 of record JBBIIL010000014.1, read on the forward strand.
CAGAGCGTCTCGGTCCGCGGGTTGACGCCGTCGAAGCCGCCCGTGACGTACAGGGCGCCGTTGGCCACGAATCCCGCCAGGCTGGTCCGCGGCCCGGGCAGGTTCGTCTGGGCGCTCGCCTTCCAGCCGTCGATGACGTTGGGGTCCTTGGCCGTGGCGTTGGGCCCGCCGCCCACCAGGCCGAGCTGGACGGTCGCCACGGTCTGGCCCTTGTCGTTGACGCCGCCGACGACGTACACCACGTCGCCCACATGGGCCGCGAACCCGCCGACGTTGGGCTCGACGAGCGCGCCCGGCTGTGCGACCCAGCCACCGAGCTTGGCCGGCGTGCCGGTGCCCTGCTGCGACTTCCAGACCGTGCTGGTGGCCGCGGTGCCGTCAGTGCCGCCGATGACCACGATGCCGTCCGAGACCGACACCGCCGAGGCGCCGGCGCGCGGCGCGGGCAGGGCGAGCTTGTCCTCCGCCGTCCACTGGCCCAGCGTCCCGTCGTTGCCGACGGTGAGGCTGTAGGTGGTGCTGGTGGGCTTGCCGTCCGGACCGTAGCCGCCGATGAGGTAGAGCGTGTTGCCGAGCACGACCGAGGCGGCGTCGCTGCGCGCCTCGGGGAGCGCCGGGCCCTGGCGCCACTTGTCCAGGTTGCCCAGGCCCACGGGATGCGAGATGAACGTGGTGCTCTGGGCGGTGGTCCCGTCCGAGCCGCCGGCGTAGATGTACGTGGCGCCGATGACCGCTCCGGCGCCGTTCGTGCGGCCGGCGGGCAGCTGGAGCTCGGCCGGGGCGGTGTGCCACGGCAGGCTGGAGCCGGCCGGCGCCGGGCACGGCAGCGTCTCGTTCTCCGGCGGGCAGAGGTTGATGGGCGACCACTGGAGGAACGGGGCGAGGGGCCAGATGTCGACCGTCTTGCCCACCGTGAAGTAGTAGGCGCGGTCCGGGATGTACCCGAGCATCGTGATGATGACGACGAACCAGAAGACGGCCTTGGCGCCGGCCCAGGCCCAGCCGTCGGCGTCGAACAGGCCGAAGAAGGTTCGTCGGCGGATGGCGGTGTTGGCGGTGGGGAGTGCGCTCGAGGCCATCTCTCAGCTCCCCACGTGCAGCGTGCCGGTCATGTTCGCGTGGATCTGGCACACGAACGGGTAGTCGCCGGCCGGGAGGCCCGGCACCTTGTAGTCGGCTTGGGCCACGCCCGTGATCAGGTCGCCGGTGAACACAGCGTTCCCGCTCGCGTCCTTGATGACGATGTTGTGCATCGTGCCGGCGTCCTGGTTGTCGAAGTGGATCGTGAACGGGGTGTTGGCCGGAGCCGTCAGGGCGGTCTTGTCGAAGGCGATGTTCTGGGCCACCACGTTGATCGTGAGGCCCTGGGCGCCGCCCGACGGCGCCGGTTGGGACGCACCAGCCGATGGGCCGCTGGAGGCGCCGGGGGACGGGGCTCCGGAGGCGCCCGCGGACGGGGCGGCCGTCTTGAAGGAGTCCTGCCAGCAGGCCGGGTACGGCGTTGCGCCCGGGGCGGGCTTGTAGTTGGGGTCGACCCAGCCGGTGAACGTCTTCGCCTGACCGGTGACCGGGTCGATGACCGGCTCGAAGAGGTTGGGATCAAGGACCGTGTAGGTGTCCGCCTTCGACGCCCGGAGGAACGCGATCACGTTGTTGATCTGCATGTAGTTGAGCGGGCCGGGCGGGTTGCCGGTGTTCGACCACACCGGCATGATCGAGGTGGCATTGCCGCAGGCGTATCGGCCGCCCACCTGGAGCATGTTCCGAATGTAGTCCGGGTTCAGGTGGGCGAACAGCTTGGTCTGGTCGTTGAGGACCGGGCCCCTGCCACCCTCGCCGTTCACACCGTGGCACTGGGCGCAGTTGGCCTCGAAGATGTTGTATCCGCGCTGGACGGCGGTGACCTGCTGCGCCTGCGCCGCCGCGTCGAGCCGCGGGGTGGACAGGCCGCCCGGCAGGCCGACCTCGTAGAAGTAGTAGCCGATGACGAACAGCGACACCAGCGTGACGGCGAGGAAGCCCACCCAGCGCGCGTTGGCAGACTGGCGGACGATCCGGGCGGCGCGCTCGGGAGACAGGTCGTTGCGGTGGGCCGACGGCGGCGCCGAGAAGCGCGAGGCGGGCGCCGTCGCGGACGACGGCCGCGGCGCGGGCAGGCGCTCCTCGTTCTGACGGCCGGGCTGGTCGGTCATCGGTCTCCTCGGTGGGCGGCTGGTTCGGGTGGGCTGCGAACGGCTAGATGCACCCGGTGGGGGTGCGCGGGGGAATGATCCCGGGCTGCCCGACCGCGATCGGGAGCGGGCCCAGGGTGATCTTGCCGGTGTTGATGGTCAGGACGCCACTCGCGTCGACGATGGTGGCGAAGCGGTCCATGCTCCGCGGCGCCGGGCCGTACTGCGCGCCGAGCGCCTTGATGCCCAGACGGTCGTAGCGCGACCCGTGACAGGGGCACTCCATCCAGAAGTTCTTCAGGCACGGATTGGGCTTGCAGCCGAGGTGCGGGCAGCGCTGGTACAGCGCCCGGACGTTGAGCGCGGTGCCGTCGCCGGTGGGGTCCTGGCCCTGGATGAAGCGCTGCTGCGACGGGTCGATGAGCACGACGAACGCCTTGGCGGATTGCTCGTAGGCCGGGAAGCCCTGGTCGATCGGCAGCGTCGAGTTGGCCGACTTGATCGATTTGAAGTCCCCGATGACGACCAGGCCGCCGAATTGTCCCTGGAGGTTCGGCCACAGGAAGCCGATGGTGCCCGCCGTGACCTCGACCAGCCACAGGCCCATCGCGGCCGCCAGCGAGCCCCGCAGGAGCTCGCGCCGCGAGACGCCCTGGACCTGCTCGTGGCGGATGGCCTTGATGGCCTCCTTGGTCAGCGCCTGGGGCTTGTTCGCCGGCTCGACGGAGTAGTTGCTCATGGTTCCGGTGTCCTTGGGGTCAGAGTGCGAAGTGAAGGCCCGGCGTCCCGATCGAGAAGAAATCGAGATACGGGATGACGAACGCGTAGCCGGGACCCCGGAAGAAGATCCCGACGAAGGTGACGAACAGACCCAGCGCGCAGAACATCGAGAACAGGACCACGGCCGTCTTCCGCTCGCTGGGGCGGGTGGCGAGGATGTTGCCCCGGTCCACGAACGGCAGCAGGGCCGCGCCGACCAGGACGAAGGTGGGCACGAGGACGCCGGCCACGGTCGGGTGGAAGTAGGCCAGCAGCTCCTGAAGGCCCAGGAAGTACCACGGTGCCTTGGCCACTGCCGGGGTGATGTTCCCGTTGGCGAGGTCCTCGAGCGGGGCGTTCATGAACAGGCCCATCAGCAGCAGGAAGACGCTCATCAGGGCCGCCGCCATGAACTCGATGGCCAGCAGGTGCGGCCAGGTCATGACGGTGTCGTCGGGCTCCTTCTGAACCCGGACGACGGCGTCCTGCTTGACCAGGGCGAGCAGGCGGTACGGGCGCGCCGACATGGGCACGCGCTGCTTGTCGATCTCGGTGCGTCGGGCCGGGTCAACCGGCTGGACGACGCGGGTCTCGGTGGGCTTCGTGTCCGTCATGCCTCGGCTCCGTGGGCAGATCGGGCGTCAAAGCGGGCCACTGATGCCCCCGTCCTTCCTGATCCGCCAGAAGTGGACCGCCATGAAGATGGCGCCGACGAGCGGGAACACCATGATGTGGAGGACGTAGAACCGGAGCAGCGTGTTCTGGCCCACCTCGATGCCGCCCAGGAGCAGCAGCTTGGACGGCGTGTTGAACAGCGGCGCGTAGCCGGCCATGTTGGTGCCGATCGTGATCGCCCAGTAGGCGATCTGGTCCCACGGGAGGAGGTAGCCCGTGAACGAGAGCATGATCGTGAGGAACAGCAGGATGACGCCCACGACCCAGTTGAACTCGCGCGGCGGCTTGTAGGCCCCGTGGTAGAAGACCCGCATCATGTGCAGGAACACGAAGAACACCATCAGGTGGGCGGCCCACCGGTGGATGTTCCGGGTCAGCAGGCCGAACACCACACGGGACTGGATGTCCAGGATGTTCGAGTACGCCTGCGTGTCTGACGGGATGTAGAAGAACATGAGGTACACGCCGGTGACCGTCAGCACGAGGAACAGGAAGAAGCTGAGACCGCCCAGGCAGAACGTGTAGGCGAACTTGACCGCGTGCTGCCGGACCCGCACCGGGTGCAGGTGGAGGAACACGTTGTTCATGACCGCGTACGCGCGCGACCGCTCGTCGTTGGGGTACGGGTTGCGGAAGATCGACCGCCACACCGGACTCCGCCGGATGGACTGGTCAACCCGCTCCAGGAAGCTCACCTACGCTCCTCCTGCCACGCCGGCCGTCCCGGCGAGTTGCGCGTCCCGGTAGGACTCCTTGTAGAGCCGGCCGTCGCTCGAGATCTCCTGCAGCTCGAACCGCTCCATGGTGATGGCGTCGAAGGGGCACCGCTTCACGCACAGGGCACAGCGGATGCACCGCTCCTCGTCGAGGATCATGGCCGCGCCGTTGGCCCAGCCGTAGGCCTCCTCGACCTCGGGGAGCAGCCCCTCGGTCTTGAGCTGGTTCACGTCCACCATGTGGATGACGCCCTCCGGACAGACGTCGGCGCAGGCGCCGCACAGCACGCACCGGAACGGGTCGAACCAGATGTTGTAGTTGCACATCAGGCAGCGGGTGGACTCGGCCACCGCCGCCGTCGCGTCGTAGCCCAGCTCGACCGGGGTCGTGAAGTTGACCGCGGCGTCCGTGCTCGGCATGCGGGCCGCGACCTGCAGCATCGGGATGTGCTGGCGCGGCAGGACGTCGTACAGCTCGGGCATCTCATGGCGCCAGGAGCTCGTGATCTTGACGTTGGGCGTGACCGTGACGTCCGTGCGGCCGTCGAGGTAGCGGTCGATCGCATAGGCGGCCTTCTTGCCGTGGCCGGCCGACTCGATCATCGTCGTGGGCCCCGTCACGAAGTCACCGCAGGCGAACACGCCGCGCACGTTGGTGGCGTACGTGGCCGGGTCAACCTTGATCCTGCCGCGGTTGACCTCGAACGTGGACTCCACCGGCAGGAACGAGAGGTCCGCGGCCTGCGAGACGGCCGGGATGATCGTGTCGCACGGGAGCGTGAACTCTGAGCCCGCGATGGGCACGGGCGACCGGCGCCCCGACGCGTCCGGCTCGCCCAGCTTGTTGCGGATGAACCGGATCTGCCCCAGCCTGCCGTCCTCGCCCAGCAGTTCGATCGGGCTGACGAGGAAGTCCATCCTGACCCCCTCGAGCTCCGTCTCGCCCAGCTCCTCCTCGTCCACCACCAGTTCGGAGCGAGTGCGGCGGTAGGCGATGGTCACGTTCTCGGCGCCGAAGCGGAGGCTGGTCCGCGCGCAGTCCATCGCGGTGTAGCCGCCGCCGACCACCACCACGTGCTGGCCGACGGCAACCTCCTGACCCAGGTTGGCCTTCTTCATGAAGTCCACGCCGTAGAGCACGCCGTCGAGGTCAGCGCCGGGGATGTCCAGGTAGACCGGGTTCATGGCGCCGGCGCAGACGGCGATGGCGTCGTAGTCGCGCTGGAGGTCCTCGAACGCGATGTCCACGCCGATCGAGGTGTCGAAGACGAAGGTGACGCCCAGGCGCTCGACGAGCCGGACGTCCATCTCGATGGCCTCGCGCGGCAGGCGGAACGCGGGGACGCCCATGAGCAGGGTGCCGCCGCCGTAGGGCAGGCTGTCGTACACGGTCACCCGGTAGCCCTTCACGGCCAGCTCGCGCGCGACGGCCAGGCCGGACGGGCCGGCCCCGATCACCGCGACCCGCTCGTCTCGGGCCGTGATCTCCGGCATGGCGTCCGGGATGCCGGACGCCTCGTGCCACTCGACCAGGAACCGCTTCATCGCCCGGATGGCCAGCGGTCGGTCGATGTCGCCTCGGCGGCAGGCGCGCTCGCAGGGGGCCGAGCACACGTAGGAGCACATCGCCGCCACAGGGTTGGGCTCACGCGCGAGCAGGTACCCCTCCTCGAACCGCCCCTCCGCGGCGAGGTTGAGGTAGCCCCGGCAGTTGGTGCCGACGGGACAGGCCTCCTGGCACTCGATGTTGCACTGGAGCCAGGACGCGTCGACCGGCTGGACGAGGAAGTCCTGCGTCTGATCGAGGGTCACGAAGGGATCGGGCCTCTGCGCTGGGACACTGGTGGGCGACGGAAGACCTCGGCGGGAGCGCCCGCCAACCGCGAGAGAGTACCAAGCCCGGCGGACTGCTGCACAGCAGTTCCTGGGTTCGGAGCGCGAATCCGTGGCTGTGCTGCACGGCGCCCGACAGCCAGGGTTGGGCCCCGCCGACCCGGCCCATGACCCTGCGTCGTCGCGGGAGCGGGGCGCGGGGGAGGGCTGATTCCTCGGTTGACGCATGCGTGGCGCGCAGCTACGCTCGGCGCAGGCCCGCGGAGTGGTCGTCGGGCCCCCTCGGGAGTCCCGTGAACCCGTCCGAGTTCGGCTTCCTGACCCTCGGCCTCGCCCTCGGCATCACTGCCGGAGCCGTGCTCCTGATCGTGGTGCGCCCCCGCTCGCCCCTCCGTCCGGTGGTCAGGGTCACGGTCACCCCGCACGCGATGCCGCCCCGCGATGGCATCGGAGCAGCCGGCAGGGGACCTGCCCGGCTCGGCGACTATGTCCCAGGCTCCCCCGACGAGGACGCCCATCTCGATCACGCCTTCGCCCTCGCCGCCGCCCCTCCCGCAGGCCAAGGCCCATCGCCGGAGACTGTCGGCGATGGAACGCGCGTTCTATCGCCGTCCGTGTCGATGCCGGCGAACGCCGTGGGCATCCCGATCGCGGGCGCCGGCCTGGCCGCAGTGGGTCAGCTCGCCTCGGCGAGATCCGGCGTTGCAGTCGCAGATCCTCCGGCCACCAGCCCGCGGCCGAGCACCGCAGTCCACGCCGAGGCTCACGCCCCCCTCGATGTCGGACCTGCTCCCGAGCTGGGCGTGCGGGCGCGACCACCCTCCCTGGAGCCGCCCCCGCGGCTCGCTCCCGACGCGGTGGGGATCCCGGTCATCGCCGCCGGGCGGCCCCACGGCGAGCCGCCGAAGCCAGCCGTGGCCGCGACACCCCGGAACGCCTCAGCCGCGCTGGGCGCCTGCGCCGAAGAGCGCGGCGCAGCCGCCACCGCCTGCGCGGCTGCCGACGCCGCACGAGGGGCCGCCCGGAGCATCGCGGACAGCCTCCGCGATGCCCAGCGCGCCCATGCGGACAGTCTCTTCCGCGTCGAGGAGGCGAGCCAGCTCGCGGATCCGCGAAGCCTGGCCGCGGACAAGGAGCGCCTGCACTCGCTGTTCAAGGCCGCCCACGCAAAGGCGGCCTCCGCCGACGACGCCGAGGGGGCCGCCCGCGACTGGCTGACGGCCGTGAGCGCGGCGAACACCGCTGCCCGCGATGCTGCGCGGCGCGTGCAGTCCGGCACCGAGGAGCTGCGCCGCCAGGCCGCCGCGCTCGAGAGGCTCGACCTCGAGGCGAACGCCGCCCGTATCGCTGCCGAGCGCGCGGAGGACGCCTGCCGTGCAGCGCGCGAGTCGCTCGCCGCCTGCGAGGAGCGCCAACGTCCCGCCGCCCCCATGTCGGACGAGGGAGCGAACCCGCTCGACGCCCACTGGCCGGGCGAGCCGGAGCCCGCCTTCGACCGGCGGTCCGGCGGAGACGTCGACGCCAATCGCCTGCCGCTGATCCTTTGGATCCTCCGTGGCGACACGGCAGCCCACGAGCAGCTGGTGGCCAGCCTCGCGGCCGACGACGCGTCGGCCACCGCCGCATGGCACGTTCGCATCGCCAAGTTCGTGGACGCCGTCACCGCGCGCGCCATCGAGGACGGCTACCTCGATGCCGACGAGGCGCACCCGTTCTGGCGCCTGTTCTCGAGCGAGGAGCAGCGGGAGATCGTCCAGGCACTCTCGGCGCTCGGCTTCCGCTTCGACGGCATGCGCGGCTTCGACGACGACCGGGTGCCCAGTGCACGCGACCTCTCGCTGGCCGTGGGGTACGCCGGCATCGACCGCATGCGCATCCGGGCCTGGCCCGGCGAGGCGGCGCTGGCCGCGCTGTTCGAGGGCGCCGTGGTCCGCGCGGACCTCTGGCTGGCCACGCAGGCCGATGACCTCTCCTTGGCGCGCGTCGAGGCGGCGCTGGGCCCGCGTGCGGCCGGCCTCGCCGAGCTGTGGGACGCCTGGGGTCGAGCGCGGCCCGCGATGCTCGAGGAGCGCTGACACCCTCGTCGATCACGCCCGGGGGTCAGGCGGGCGCCTCACCCTCGGTCTCGTCGTCCGACTCGTCCTCGTCGATCACGATGACGCGGAACGCCTCAGCGGCCGCAGCCCCGATCAGCGCCCCCTCCTCGCGGGCCCACTCGCGGATCCGCGGCTCGAGGCGCTCCGGGTGGCGGATCTGACTGGCGTGCGCACGCAGGGCCGCGAGCTTGCGGTCCAGGGAGGCGCCGGTGTCAACCGCGACATTGGCGTGGTTGGACCAGAACAGGAACAGCCGGCGGACCTTGTGCGGCAGGAGGCCGTCTCGGGCCAGCCAGGGGAACGAGAGCCCGTTGCGTGCCGAGGGGTAGACGGCGTCCACCGCGGCGATCCCAGCCGTCCGGTGGTCCACGTGGTTCACGCCGCCGTCGGAGTAGAAGATGGCCTCGGGGTCCACGCACAGGACCGCGTCCGGGCGGAAGGTCCGGATCTCGCGGACCAGCTGCTCGCGCAGGGCGAGGTCATTCGCCAGGGCGCCGTCAGGCTGGTGCAGGAACGACACACCCGCGTAGCCAACCACGTCCGCCGCGTCCCGCTGCTCCGCTTCACGTGTGGCGGCGAGCTCGATCGGGTCGGTGCGCCAGTCGTCCGCGCCGGCGTCACCGCTCGTGCAGCACACCAGCCAGCCCTCGGAACCCTCGTCGACCCAGCGCGCGGCCGTGCCGGCGGGGCCGAAGTCCGCGTCGTCGGGGTGCGCCACGATGACCATGAAACGGTCGGGTCGCCAGGTGTTCAAGACGATGGCCGGGTCCTGCGTCATCTGTCGTGCACGCCCCAAGATTGTGGTATTGTGCCGATCGAGGCTTGGCTCGTTTCCCCCCACGAGCGAGGCCTCATTCCATGCCCGGCTCAGCCATCGGCGCTGGACTTGAGCGCGGCGAGGACCTCCGCGGCGTGCCCGTCGGCCTTGACCCGGGGCCACGCGGCAACCACCTTGCCGTTCGGCCCGACGAGCCAGCTGGAGCGGATGACCCCCCAGTACTTCCGGCCGTAGTTGTTCTTCTCGCCCCAGGCACCGTAGGCGTCGGCGACCGCATGGTCCTCGTCGGAGAGGAGCGTGAACGGCAGGCCGTACTTGGCGCGGAACGCCGCATGGCTGCCGCTGCCGTCGGGACTGATGCCCCAGATCTGGGCGTCGAGCCCGTCGAGCTCGCCGTGCAGGTCGCGGAACTGGCACGCCTCGGTGGTGCAGCCGGGCGTGTCGTCGGCAGGGTAGAAGTAGACGACGGTCCACGAGCCGCGGCGGTCCGCCAGGCGGTGCAGGGTGCCGTGCTCGTCGGGGAGGGCGAGGTCGGGGGCAGTGTCGCCAACAATGGGCATGCTCATCTCCGGAGCATAGACCCGACGCGGCGACAGGGCGTCCGGCGTGTCAGGGGGTCAGGCGGGCCGCTCAACCACCAGCAGACGCCCGGCCCGGACCGTCACCGCGGCGTCGGCCGCCACCCGCACGTTGGAGAGGCCGCGGGCGGGTCCGATGCGCAGCGGCTCGTCGGTCAGCGGATAGCGCAGGCCGCGCGTGGTGATCCCCTGCGCATCGCCGCCGAACGGAAGCAGCGAGACGATCGCGCCGAGGCGCCCCTCAAGCGGCCGCGTGGTCGGACTGCCGTCGGGGCGAGGTGCCGTCAGCAGCCGCACCCGTGCGCCAGCGTCCAGGAGGATGAGGTCGAGTCCGGCCAGCGCGGGGTGGGCGAGGAGCCAGATGTTCGCCAGCTCGTGGTCGATCCGCGGGCCGCCGAACGCCCCCAGCACGGTGATGCGCGTCGGCCCGAGCGCGACGGCTTCGAGCAGCGCCAGCTCTGCATCGGATTCGTCCTTGTCGGCCGGGTGCCGCTGGACGCGGGTGCCGGCGGACTCGGCCGCGACCGCGGCGTCGGCGGCCAGCGAGTCCAGGTCGCCCACGAGCACGTCGGGCACGAGGCCGAGCGCCGTCGCCCGGGCATACCCGCCGTCTGCGGCGATCACCACGGCCGCGCCATCGGCCCAGCCGGGCCAACTCGCGTCAAGGTGGGCGCGCGGGGCGACGTCGCCGTCGGCGACGACGATGATATGCCGCTCGGGAGCCGCGACCGGATTTGCCACGCAGGCGGATCGTACCCGTCCCGGACCACGTCCGGACGCGGCCGTCGTGTAGACTCGCGGCCGTGCCCCAGTCCCCCCATCACCCCGCCGTCCAGCGTGTCGTCGAGGCCGCTGCGCGCAAGGGCGTCGAGCTCGACATTCACGTCTTCCCCGAGGGGACGCACACGGCCGAGGACGCCGCCCGCGCCGTGGGCGCCGAGATCGGGCAGATCGTGAAGTCCCTCGTGTTCGTCGCCCCCGGCGGGGAGGGCCACAAGCCCATCCTGTGTTTGGTGTCGGGACCCAACCGTGTTGACCTGGGACGCCTTGCGGCCGTCCTGGGCGAGCCCGGCGTGCGACGCGCGACGGCAGCCGAGGCGAAGGACCTGACCGGCTTCACGATCGGCGGGATCCCCCCAATCGGCCACGGAGGCGGGCTGCGGGTGATCATGGACCCGGACCTCGGGCGCTTCCAGACCGTCTGGGCCGCCGCGGGGACAGCAACTGCCGTCTTCCCCGTGGCGCCGCGCACGCTGCTGATGCTCGCCAACGCCCACGTTGCGCCCATCTGCGAGGAGCGCCGCCAGGCGGATGTGCTCGCCGAGCAGTCGGGGCTCACGGCGGCCCCGCCGGCCGCCCAGGACGCCTAGCCGCGTCGTGGGGTCCGAGGTCCGCCACAGCATCGTCGCCTTCCCCGGCGGCCTCCGCGCGTCGTTCCGCTGGGCCGGATCCGGCGACGGCCCCGCCGTCTTCGCGCTGACCGAGACCGGCGGCCCGCTCACCGACCTCGGCGAGGTCAGCGGGTTGGACCCGGAACGCCGGTGCCGCGCGGAGCTGCGGGTGGAGACGCCGTCCGGCCCGTGGACGGTTCGCCTCGCGTCCCTGATCAGCGACGCGCCGGCCGGGCTCCTGTGGGACACGGAGGGGCTGCTGCTGGTGACCTACGGGTTCCACCTCTACGCCCTGGACGCGCGCACCGGGGAGCTGCGCTGGAGCCATCGCTCGGCGTCGCCCATCGTGGCCGTGCTCGGCTCGCCGCGCCTGCCCCACGCGATCCTCCAGGCAGAGATCGAGACGTTCGCGCTCGAGCCGTCGGGCGAGGTGGCCTGGCGCGTCGCGCACAGCGACGTGGTCGCGGGCGCCGAGCTCGTCGGCGGGCAGCTGGTGCTGACCGCCTTCTCGGGCCAGGTCCGGGCGATCGATCCGCTGACCGGGCGCGGCACAGGCTGAGACGTGGGCCGCGTGGCGCCGCGCCGCCACGGCCTCGATGTGGACGGCCTGTGGACAACCCGCTCCTCGAACGCGGTCCTATCCGCGAATAGGTGGACAAGCGGATTGACCATCCCCTGGCCAGCCCGTAGCGTGGATGTCAGCCCGGAGGGGCCGAGCGATGCTAACGGTGGCGATGACATCAACGCCCACGCGTCGAGTAGGTTCCTTCGGGCGACTGATTCCCCTCACCTCGTGACCACCGTCCGGCCATGCCCGGAAGCCCCGGTATCATCGGCCAGGTGACGTCCCTCCTCCTGTTGGCCGCCGGACTCGTCGCGTTTGCCGTCGGCTGGCTCCTCGTCCGGCGCCTCGGGGAGCGCGCTCGCGTCGGCCGGATCCTCGCGTCCACGCCGGTCGTGCCCGTCGACGAGGCCGTGCGACTCGCCGGCGGCGCCCCACGGTATGTCGGTGTGGGCGGGCGCCTGGAGAGCGACCACGAGTTCCTCGACGAGCAGGAGCGCCCCCTGGTCCTCCGGCGCTCGCGGCTGGAGCTCCGCACGGGGTCGCGCTGGCGCACGGTGACCGACAACCGCCAAGTCGTCCCGTTCGGGCTCGCCGGCGGCCTCGCATCGATCGCCGTCGACGGCGAGGCACTGGACGCGGGCCTGATCGTGATGATCCGCGAGTCGGAGGGGACCGCGGGCGAAATCCCCGACCGCGTCCCCGAGGGCACGCCCGCCAGCGTGCCGGCGCGCCTCCGCGTGGAGTTGCTGAGCAGCGTGGAGCATGCACTGGCCCTCGGCGTCCCGACTGCGGGACCCGACGGCCAGCCGATGCTGCGCCCTGGGCTCGGCCGCCCCCTGATCCTCACAACACTGGAGCCCGGGGAGGCGATGCGCGTGCTCGCCGCCGACCACAGGACCTCGACGCGGGCCGGCGCCGTGCTCATGGCCGGCGGACTGGCCGCTGCAGTCGCCGGGCTTGTCTGGACCGTGGTCAGTGCGGTGGCCCGATCGTGACGGTTGGCCTGCGGCTTGTCCGTTCCACCACGCCGCTGATCGCCGCCGCCGTGTGGCTGCTCGCTGCCGCCACCGCCATGGCCGACTCGCCCGCCCCGACAGCGGCGGCGATCGGCGACCCGCGGGCCGGGCAGAGCGCGGGCTTCGCCGGCAACCCCGGCCTCGCGATCGCGATCGTGGTGCTGATCGCCGTCGCGGCCGTGTCGATCACGCTGGTCTGGGTCCGCGCCACGGGCGGCCCGGCCGACCCCGCAGGTGATCGCTGACCGGACGCTCCCGGTCACGCGGCGCCGGAGCCGTGGCCGTCCCCGGTGGTGGCCGCGCCAGAAATGAGAGGAACGTCCTATTGGCAATTGCTGTGAGGTCGTGGACGCTGTGCCCGCACGATGCTACCCAAATCCCACACTCCGCAGGCGACGTCGCCGAGACCGTCCCGTCCCGGAGACGCCACCCTGACCGTCACGAAAGCCGCGCGCGTGCTCGGCGTTCATCCGAACACCATCAGGGCGTGGAGCGACGCAGGACGCCTGCGCTGTTTTCGGATCAACGACCGCGGCGACCGCCGTTACCGACTGACCGACCTCCACCGCTTCCTCGCCGCGGCAGCCTCGGATTCCGACACCGTCGCCGGCGAGCCGATCGTCGGAGGCGGACGGCCCGCGCGTCACGGAGCCGCACTCCACGCCACGCTGGGCGAGACGTCGGCCGGGGTGGATCTTCTGGCCGACCTCGCCGAGGTGGCGTCGTTCCCCAGCGGCCTCGACCCGGCCCTCGACGAGGCCTGCCGCCGCATCCGCGCCGCCACGGGCGCCGCCCTCGTGGGGGTCTGGGAGCGCCGGCCGGGCGGCCTGGTCCCGCGTGCGACCGTCACCGAAGGCGGCCCGGACCCGGTGATGCGCAGGGTCCCGCAGGACAGGAATGTGCTGACGCTCGCGCTGGACTCGCCCGAGCCCATCCACGCTCGCCCGGGCGCCGCCGGCCCGCTGCCGCTGCTGGGACTCGGCACCGACGAGCTGGTCGTCCGGATCCCCGGTGGCGAGTCGCCGTGGGGCGTGCTCGTCCTGGCCGGCGCGATGCAGCTGGGTCCCGACGACGGGCGGCGGCTGGCCGTCGCCATCGCCCGCACGCTGGGCGTGATCGTCCGGGGGGCCGCCGCTTCCGAGCAGGCCGCCGGCCGACTGCGACGCTCCGAGGCGCTGCGCCGGGTGGCCACGGACCTTGCGTCTCGCCTGGACGTTGGCGACGTCGTGCGCGACCTGTGCGACCACGCCCGGGTCCTGTTCGGCGCGGACAGGGTTGCGGTCGTCCTCCACGACCGCGACGGGCGGATCTCCGTCCCCAGCAGCATCGGCTTCTCGGCCGCGTTCCTCGACCTCGCTCGCGAGATTGAGGAGACGCGCTCGGGCCAGCGCGATGCGCCGAGCCGACGGCCGACCCTCCTGCTCGGCGGATACAGCACGCGCTCGATCAACCCGATCCGGGCCGCCGGGATCCAAGAGGGCGTGGACACGCTCCTCCTCTCGCCGATCGTGGACGGCCACGAGCTCCACGCCACGATGTACCTGGGCCACGACCGCCCGTTCCGCTGGCGCGAAGTGGACCTGGACGCGGTCGAGGCGCTCGCGGGCGACGCCGCGATCGCCATCCGGTCGGCGCGGACCTTCGGGCGCATGGCCACCTGGGCCGCCCAGCTCCAGGCCATCCAGCGCCTTGGCGCACGCCTCTCGGGTCTGACCACCGAGCAGGAGGTCGGCCACGCGATCGCGACCGAGCTCCGCCAGCTCATCGAGTACGACAACGTCCGCGTCTACCGCGTGCGCGGCGCCACGCTGTTCCCGGTGGCGTGGCTGGGCCTGTCTGCCGACTACACCGACGAGAAGGTGGACGACCTCACGGTTCAGGTGGGCGAGGGCATCACCGGCTGGGTTGCCCGCTTCCGCGTCCCGCAGGTCGTGGACGACAGCGCGAACGATCCGCGGGCCCTGACGATCCCGGGGACCAAGCCCGACGCCGACGAGTCGATGCTGCTCGCGCCGATGGTCCACGAGGGAATCTGCCTCGGCGTCGTGGTGCTCGCCTACGGCGCCCTGCGCCACTTCACCGAGGATGACCTGCGGCTCCTCGTGATCTACGCGTCGTTTGCCGCCCAGTCCATGGCCAACGCCGACGCCACCGAGCGCCTGCGCGAGCAGGCCGATGCCCTCGAGCGCCAGCTGCGCGCCCAGCGCGAACTGCTCGGCACCACCGAGGCCATCCTGACGACGCTTGACTCGCGCGCGGTGCTCGACCAGATCACGAGCCGCCTCGGTGCCCTGATCGCCTGCGACAACATGGCGATCGAGATCGTGGATCGAGTGTCCGGCCTGCTCAAGCCTCTGACGGCCCGCGGCATCCACGAGAAGGACTACCTCCAGCCGTGGGAACCGGGCGAGACCGGCCTCGCACCGTGGGTTGTCGAGCACAACGAACCGGTCCTGGTCGAGGACGAGCTGATCGACTCGCGCGTCAACCGGTTCCGCAGCGGGCCGGTTGCGGGCAGCCTGATCGTCGTGCCGCTGCTGGGCCCCAAGTCCGCGGCGGGCGTGCTCACCCTCGAGCGCCTCGGCCACAGCAGCCCGTTCTCCGCCGAGGAGTTCGAACTCGTCAAGCTGTTCGCCGCGCAGGTCTCGATCGCCCTCCGCAATGCCGAGATGTTCCAGGCGATCGAGACCCGAGCCGCGACGGACGGCCTGACCGGCCTGTTCAACCACCTCGCGTTCAAGCAGCGCCTGGACCAGGCAGTCGCGTCGGGCGAGCCGTTCGGCCTGGTGATGATCGACCTCGACGAGTTCAGCTCGTTCAACGAGACCGAGGAGCTGCACCAGGACGGCGACCGCGTCCTGCGCGAGATCGGCTCGGGCATCGGCGGCGCAGCCCGCGAGACGGATGCCGTCTTCCGCTACGGTGGCGACGAGTTCGCCGTGCTGCTCCCGCACAGCGACTCGGGGGGCCTCGCGCTGGCGGCCGGGCGCATCCGGTCGGCGATTCTCGCCGTCGGCGGCACCGGCTCGCGCTGGGGCGCGCTGGGCCTCAAGGTTTCCGCCTCCATCGGCACGGCGTCGTTCCCGGTGGACGGCGCCGATGCCGACGACGTGCTGCTGGCCGCCGACCGCGCGTGTCGCGTCGCCAAGCTGAAGGGCGGCGACCGCGTGTGCACCGCCGCCGAGGGCCTGGCAGTGGCGGACCGCTACACGCTCTCGGAGCCGACCCCGGTCGACGAGCCCACGATCGTCGAGTAGCGGCGCTCGTCACCGCCGTCACGCGGTTTACGTCAGAATCGGGCCATCTCGCCGGAGACCAGGAATGCCCGCTCAACGCCCCATGCGCCACCACCTCGCCGCCGCCGTGGCGCTCGTCGTGGTCGCTGCGTCGCTCGGCGGGTGCCTCCAGATGGCCTCGCGCCCGACGCCGACCCCCCTGCCCACGCCGCTCCCGTCCCCGTCCCCCCTGCCGACGCCAACGCCCACCCCCGGTCCGGCGACCCCGACACCGATGCCGACCTTCACCACGTACACGGTGAGGCCAGGGGACAGCCTCACGAGCATCGCGCGCAAGTTCCGCACGACGCCGCGCTCGCTCGCGTACTGGAACCGTGACACGTACCGAAGTCTGGACCCCGAGTCGGCCAAGTACGCGCCGAACAACCTCCAGGTGGGCTGGGTCCTCAAGGTGCTG
Organism: Chloroflexota bacterium; assembly: GCA_037446495.1. Lineage (GTDB taxonomy): Bacteria > Chloroflexota > Limnocylindria > Limnocylindrales > CSP1-4 > CAIXZV01. The sequence continues at coordinate 28,938 of JBBIIL010000014.1, forward strand.
CCCGGCGGGCTCTACTCGCCGCCGCCCGCCGCCACCGACTCCGGGCTGGACGTGACGCCCGCACCGACCGAGTACCTGGGGCCGCCGACGGCGCCGCCGTCCGGCAGCCCGGGCCCGTCCGTCGCGCCGAGCGCCTCGCCGGGCGGGTAGGGCACGGTCCAGCCGACCGACTCGGATGCTCGAGCGTTCAGTCCACCCGCTGCGCGAGCGTCCGCCGTCCGGGCCGAGTGCGGCGCCGTTACGTTGCCGAGTGCGGCGACACGAGTGCGGCGCCGATGCTCCGAGCGGCTATCCTGCGCGTCATGTCGGCTGCTGCCCGCGCGCCCCGGATCGTCGTGACGCTCACGGTCGCCGCCGCCCAGTCGGAGCCCGACCTCGCGGTGCGCAAGAACGCGCTGTACCTCGACTCGGTGATGCGCCACGGCGCAACCGCCATCCCGCTCGACGCCACCTCGTCCGCGCAGCAGCGCGGGGCCGCGTTCGCACAGATGGACGGCCTGCTGCTGTCCGGCGGCGCCGACTTGGACCCGGCCCGCTACGGCCGGCCGAACGACGGGTCTCGGGCCACGGAACCGGACCGCGACGAGCTCGAGGCCGCCGCCTGGGCCGTCGCCGACGCGCGCGGCATCCCCGTGCTGGGGATCTGCCGCGGGCTCCAGGCGATGAACGCCTTCGCGGGCGGCGTGCTGCTCCAGGACGTGGGCGGCCACCGGGGCCCTGCCTGGGGCCATGGCCCGGCGCTGACCCACGCGATCGACCTGGTCCCGGGCACGGCCACCGCGCGCATCCTGGATCCCGGCGCATCGGGCATCCCGCTCGTCGTCAACAGCTACCACCACCAGGCAGTGCGCCCCGCCGACCTTGCTCCCGCATTCACGGCGACGGCCTTCGCGCACAGCCCGGCGGGCCTGATCGTGGAGGCGCTCGAGGGCGCTGTCGGGCCGTGGCGGATGGCTGTCCAGTGCCACGCCGAGCGCACCGAGTCCACGCCGCGGGCCTTCGAGGCCCTGTTCGCGGCCTTCGTGGATGCCAGCCGGATCCGCTAGGCGGCAGGTCCACGACGGCTGCAGCCGACCCGCTGCAGACGCCACACCGGGCGCCGCCCCGGACGCCTGACCGTCAGAGCCGCCCCGCCTCGATGATCCGGTTGAGGAACTGGCGGGTCCGCTGCTCGCGGGGCTGCGCGAAGATCTGCGCTGGCGGCCCCTGCTCCAGGATCCGGCCCGCGTCGAGGAAGCAGACACGGCTCGCGATGTCGCGCGCGAAGCCCATCTCGTGGGTGGCAATGAGCATCGTCATGCCGCCGGCGGCCAGCTCGCGGATCACGTTGAGCACCTCCGCGACCAGCTCCGGGTCCAGCGCGGACGTGACCTCGTCGAGGAGGAGCAGGTCCGGCCCCATCGCCAGGGCGCGGACGATCGCCACGCGCTGCTGCTGCCCGCCCGAGAGCCGGTCGGGCAGCTGGTCGGCCTTCTCGGCCAGGCCGAAGCGCTCGAGCAGGCGCATCGCGTCGACCTCGGCGTCGGACTTCGAGCGCTTGAGGACCTTGCGCGGGCCGAGGGTGACGTTGTCGAGCACCCGCATGTGCGGGAACAGGTTGAATGACTGGAACACGATCCCCACCCGCCGGCGGATCCGGTCCACGTTCACGCCCCGCGCGGTGATCTCCTCGCCCGCGATGAAGATCCGCCCCTCGTCGATGGGCTCGAGCAGGTTGATGCAGCGGAGCAGCGTGGACTTGCCGCTGCCCGAGGCGCCGATGAGCGCGATCACCTCGTGCTCGGCGACCTCGAGGTCGATCCCCTGGAGGACGTCGAGCGTGCCGAAGGACTTCCACAGCCCTTCGACGCGGAGGGCCGGGCTCAGGCTCGGCATCACGGGGCCGCCTGCCCGCCGCGCGCTCGACCGAGCGCACTGGCAACCTGCGTGGCCGAGCCGCTGACGCCGCCACGCCCGCGTCGGGCCTCGCGTGCCACGAGCCAGTCGGTGAGCCGTGCCAGCGGGATCGTCACCACGAGGAACACGAGGGCCACCGCGAGGTAGGGCGTGAAGTTGAAGTTCGCCGCCTCGACGATCTGCGACTGGCGGAAGATCTCGATGACGCCGATGTAGGACACGAGCACCGTGTCCTTCTGCAGGCCGATGAAGTCGTTGAGCAGCGGCGGGACCACCCGCCGGATCGCCTGGGGCAGCACCACGTGGCGCAGCGCCTGCGCCTGCGAGAGCCCCAGCGAGCGGGCGGCCGCAGCCTGGCTGGGGTGGATGGACGCGATGCCCGCCCGGTACACCTCAGACACGTAGGCCGAGTAGATCAGGGTGAGGGCAACCACGGCGTACAGGAACGGGTCCGTGGGCACGCCCGGCAGGTTGAGCCCGGGGATGCCGAAGCCGAGGATGTAGATCACCAGCACCCCGGGGAGCGCCCGGAAGGTGTCCACGTAGATCGTCGCCATGAGGCGCGCCGGGAACAGCACGGACGACGTGGACGATCGGACGACCGCGAGGCCCAGGGCAAGGACGAGGATCAGCACCTCGGCGATGAGGAACAGCTGGACGTTGACGAGGAACGCCGACGCGATGCCCGGCAGGGACGACCAGAAGATGTCCTTGTCGAAGAAGCTCGACTGGACGGCGGGCCAGCCGGGCGAGTTGACGACGATGGAGACGATGACGCCGAAGACGAGGACCGTGCTGCCGAGCGCGACCAGCGTGGAGCGGAGCGCGCTCCCCCGGTCGTCGCTGCGGCGGCGGGAGCGCGAGCCGGGGAGGCCGGCGGGGCCTCCCCGGTCAGGTGCGCCGGGTCCACCGAGGGCGGTCATCGGCGGCGGGCTGCGAGGGTCAGGGCTGGAGGACCGGGGCGTTCGCCTTGTCGGCCAGCCAGGTCTTCGTGATCTGGGCGAGCGAGCCGTCTGCGGTGATGGCCTGGATCGCCTGGTTGACGCAGCCCGTCAACGGCGAGCCCTTGCCCAGCACCAGGCTGAAGTGCTCGGCCGTGGGGCCCTGCTGGACCGGGAACTGGCCGACGATGCTCGCCAGCGGGTTGTAGTTCTTGTCCACGAGCTGCGCCGCCGTGATGTAGAAGGCCGTCGGCAGGTCCACGACGAGGCCGTCGATCTGCTTGGCCTGGAGTGCCTTGATGGCGGCGTCGTTGCTGTTGTAGACGCTGATCTGGCTGCTGGGAACCTGGATCGTGTTCTTGATCGTGTCGTACGCCGTCGTGCCGACCTGGGCGCCGAACTTGAAGGTCTTCATCCCGGCGATCGAGGTGACGCTCCCGAGCGCGTTGCCCTTCATGGCCACCACGGACTGGGCGACGAAGTAGTACCCGTCGCTGAGGTCAACGGCCTTCGCGCGGGCATCCGTGTAGGACACCTGGGCAAGGTAGAAGTCGAACGGCTTGGCACCCGGCTGATAGCTGTTGTCGAACGGCACGACGATCCACTTGACCTGGCCGGTCGCGAAGCCCAGCTGCGTGGCCACCGCGTAGGCGACCGCGGACTCGAAGCCCTGCTGGTTGGTGGGATCGCCGAGCTGCCAGGGGCTCGGGTTGGGGCTCGACGCCGCGAAGTACGGCGGGTACGCCGGGTTGTCGGTGCCGATCGTGAGGGTGCCCGCGGTCTTGAGCGTCAGGTTGGCCGGCGCGCAGGCGTTGGGCGTGGGGGCGGGCGTGGCCGCCAGGCTGGGCGCGGTGGACGCCGCGGCTTCGGACGGTGCGGCCGTGGGCGCCGTGCTCGGCACGGGCGTGGAGGACGCGAGCGGCGTCGCGGCCGGGGCCGAGGTGCAGGCCGCGACGAGCGCGGCGGCGATGGCGAGGCCTGCGAGGACCTTCGGGGTGCGCATGTGGATCCGTCTCTCTCCTGCTGGGTGTGCCCGTTGAAGTGTACCGGCCATGCGTGGGCGGGCAGGGTCGTCGCGCTCGGCGAATGTCCACGAATGGACGCCGGACGTGCCGAAGCGAGGCCGGGAGGAGGATCGGCCTCGCTTCGGGGGCTTGCGCGTCGGGACGGCTGGAGGGATCGACCGCCACGACCGCTCGCCTGTCTGGTGCGTCCCCGCATCTCTCGGTGCGGCGACGCAACCATGCACGCGCCCGGCTGGTCTCGCGATGGCTCGTGAGTCCCATGCCATGGGTACTTCGGGCGCGCGGACGGGTGGCGGGGACCGCCGCACCCCGTCTCCAGCGAGGCGCCCTCCCGCCGCTCGGGTAGATGCCGCAGCCTCGCTATGCTCATGGGGTGCGGGTGCGTGTCATCGAGCTGCGGATCATGGGGGCGGCCCTCGTCGGCCTCTGGCTGGTCACGTTCGGGCTCATCCTCCTCGGGTATCGGCCCGGCGGTCCCGTGGACGTGCTCGTGGGCATCGCTGCCGCTGGCCCGATCATCGTGGCGTTGGCCGCCGTGGTCTGGCCGCCGGTCGCACGCAGCCCACGCGCCTTCGCCGTGACGGCCTGGCTGGCCCTCCTGCCGATCCTGCTGCTGATCCCCTCGATCGCGGGCCTCGTGACCCAACTCGAGGGACGTGGTCCGCAGACGCTGCTTCCCTCCGCCGAGGCGGCCTACCCCTGGGCCCTCGCGCTCCTCGCCACGGGCGTGTTCGCCGGCCTCGGCGCCGCCCGCCGCCGCCTCGGCGACCGCGCACCGCGCCGGCGCAGGCTCGCTGCCGGGGTCGGGCTGGGCGTCGTCGCAACGCTGGTCGCCGGCACCGCCTTCACTGCCTCGGCCGTGTACAACGAGCTCGCGCTGGGCGACCGCGCCGCCGGGTCGTCGCGGTTCGGCCCCACCGATCCCACACTCGAGCCCCCGCCGTGCGACGGCCCGCTGACGTTCGGCGCCACCGCCAACGTCACGCTCCAGATGGACAGCTCCGTGGACGGCTCGGCCACCGGACAGCTTGCGGTCTCGGGATCGCGTGCCGGCATGGACGTCCGCTGGGACGGGTACGTGACCAGCAGCGTCGCGTTCGGCCGGACCGGGTTCGCGCGCCTGGACTCGAACGCCTGGAACCTGATCCCGAACTATGGCTGGGTGGTCCTCCCTCCGGCCCAGATCGGGGGCCGGGACATGGACCGCGAGTTGGTGCTCGAGGCACTCAACCCAACCCAGCGCACGGTGGTGGAGGACGCCGGCCTCGCGTACGTGGAGGGCGCCCGCGCCCGCCACTGCCGCGTGGCGCTCGACGGGAGCACGCTCCGCCGGGCGCTGCCCGAGGTGTCCCTGCTCGTCGGCGCCATAGACCTGTCACGCTGGCGCGGCGAGCTCGACTTCTGGGTGTTCGCGGACGGCCAGCTCGGCCAGGCCGACGGCTATGCCAACGGACCCGCGCTGGGGCTGGCCGCCCACGCGCTGACGGCGGAGGTTCGCTTCCGCCTGATCGCCATCGACCGGGGCGTGCCAACCACCATCCGGACGCCGGGATGAGCATGACCAGGAGGGTCGTCACGTGACTGGCGACGTCGACGCGACGGACGGCGAACGCATCGAGGGCAAACGCGACCGCCTGGCCCGCCTGCTCTCGGTGCTGCGCGTGCTCCACGCTCATGGCGAGGCCGGCGTCGCCCCCACGGAGATCGCCCGCCGCACGGGCATGTCGCCCCGGACGGTCTACCGCGACCTCAACGCGCTCCAGAACGAGATGCAGGTCCCCCTCTGGAGCGAGGGCGGCCGGTGGGGCGTCCAGCCCGGCGCGTTCCTGCCCGCGATGCGCCTCACCCTCCAGGAGGCGATGGCGGTCTTCCTCGCCGCCCGGCTGATGACCCGGTACGTGGACCGCTTCGACCCCACCCTGGCCTCGGCGTTCAGCAAGCTCGAGGAGGGCCTGCCAGACGCGATGCACCGGCACGTCGAGCGGACGCTCGACGAGATGGCGCAGCGCCCCGCTGACGAGGGCTACAACCGGCGGGTGGCCGCGCTCACCCGCGCCTGGGCGGAGCAGCGGGTGGTCCGCATCCAGTACGCCCCGGCCGGCTACGACGGCGACCGCGAGCCCGAGTGGCGCGAGGTCCGCCCACTGCTCCTGGAGCCGTCGCTCGGGACGCATGCGCTCTACCTCATCGGCTTCGACGAGGGCCGCGGCGCGCTGCGCACCTTCAAGGTGGAGCGGATCCTCGAGCTGTCACTGACCCCGCGGCGCTTCGAGCCCCCCGCCGAGGACGAGCTGGCGAAGGCCCTCCGGCCGGCCTGGGACATCATCTGGGACCAGCCTTCCACCGAGGTGGTCCTGCGCTTCGCGCCGTCGGTCGCCGCGCGCGTCGGAGAGGCGGTCTGGCACCCGTCCCAGCGCGTCAGGGAGCTGCCGGACGGGTTGCTCGAGTGGCGGGCCAAGGTGGCGGGGACCGTCGAGATCCGGCTGTGGATCCTGTCGTGGGGCGAGGACGTGGAGGTCGTCGCGCCGGCCGCGCTGCGGGACGATGTCGCGGCCAGCCACGCCCGCGCGGCGGCGCGCTATCAGCGCTGATCCACGCACCCTGCTAGGGTGTTGCCCCAACGCAACGACGCTGAGAGAGGCTCATGATTGAAGGAAGCACCGAGCGCCGGTCCACGGCGTCCCCGCTTCGGCGCCGCGCGGCCTCCGTCCTCACCGCTGGCCTGATGTCCCTCCTGATCGCCATCCCGGCATCTGCCTCCAGCGAGGCTGCGATGCGCGGCGGCAATGCCACGCCGGCGACGGTGAGCGCCTCCTCGACCGCCACCGTCATGGCCGCGGAGCTGCTGTCCTGGCTCAACCGGGACCGCGTCGCGGCCGGCCTCCGCCCCCTGCTCGCCTGGACCGCGATGGGCACCGTCGCCAACCAGCGTTCCGCCCGCATGGCGGCGACCCAGACGCTGTCGCACCAGGCGGCGGGCGGCGACCCGGGCACGGCTCTGACCAGCGCGGGCATCGGGTGGTACGGGTTCGGCGAGATCATCGGCGAGAGCTCGTACCCCTGGGGCGGACAGGCGGCATACAACCTGTACTCGATGTGGAGGAGCAGCCCGGTCCACCACGCGATCATGTTCTCCGCCTCGTACAACTACATCGGCGTGGGCATCGCACGGGCGGGCAGCGGCACGACCTGGTCGTCCATCCTGTTCACCGAATCGGCGGACCACACGCCGCCCACCGCGAACAACGGCTCGCTGACATCCAGCGGGACCACCCTGCGGTTCTCGTGGTCGGGCATCGACCGCCCGCTCCAGACGCACACGGCGGGCCTGCGCGGTTTCGACGTCCAGTTCAGCGTGGACGGCGGCAGCTGGTACCTGCTGCGCCACAGCACCACGGCCACCTCACTGATAGTGACCGGCCGGGCCCGCCAGCACTCGTACTCGTTCCGGGTCCGATCGAGCGACAGGCGGGGTAACCTCTCGGGGTGGACGGCCGCGAAGCGGATCTGGTTGCCCTGACCAAGCCCCCGGTGGTCGCGCCCGGCCGTCGGCTCACGTTCGCCGCGGTCAACCTGATCTCCGACCCCATCCACGGCTACGTCGAGCTCACCAAGCGCCTGACCCCGCACGATGCGCTCAGCGCCGGGCTCCACGTGGAGACCGTGGCCGAGGAGGACATCCTCGACACCGCCTGGCTCCAGCGCCTCCGGCGCATCAGCCAGCTCCAGAGCGCGCGCTGGGTGTTCCCCACGGCCGAGCACTCGCGCTTCACGCACGGCCTGGGCGTCATGCACGAGGCCGGGCTCTGGGGCCGCTCGCTCTACCCGTCGCTGGCCGACGCACTGCCGGTCCTCGCGCCTGGCGAGCCCGTCCCGTCCGAGGGCCTGGTGGTCGAGACGCTCCGCGTGGCCGGGCTGCTCCACGACGTGGGCCACGGGCCGTTCGCGCACTTCTTCGACGAGCGGTTCCTGGCGCGGTTCCCCGCCCCCGCCGACCCGCGCCGCCCGGGCGCCAAGACGCTCAGCCACGAGGACCTGGGCCAACTCATCATCGAGCGCGAGCTGGGGCCGCTGATCTCCGCCCTGCGGCGGGCGCCGGGCTCCGTCCCCGACCGCGACCGCTTCGCCGAGGGCGAGGCCATCGAGGCCCGCTGGGTGTCGTTCCTCATCTCCAAGCCGCCGCTGGCGGACCCCTCGATGCCCGGCTGGGTCCGCACGCTCCAGCCCCTGCTCTCGGGCGTGTTCACGGTGGACAACCTTGACTACGTCCGCCGCGACGCGTACCTCACGGGCGTCTCGATGGGCCCGGTGGACGCCGAGCGCCTGCGTCGCTACGCCTTCGTGTCCGAGCGCGGGCTCACGCTGTACGAGTCGGGGCTGGGTGCGCTGGAGATGTTCCTCACCGCACGGCTGTTCATGTACCGCCACGTGTACCTGCACCGGACGGTGCGGGCGATCGACCTCGACCTTGCCGAGGTGTTCGTCCCGTCCATCGAGGCGGTGTTCGGCGCCGATTCGCCCGCGGTCAGGCTGGCGGCCTTCGCCGACCTCGACGAGTACGCGCTGCTCCACCAGGCCGCGCTGTGGACGCGGGGCGAGCACCTCTCCGAGGCGCCAACCCCCGGCGACGGCTGCGTGACGCCGGAGGTGGCCGCCGGCTGGCGGGCGATCCTCCTCAGACGACCGCGCTGGCACCTCGAGCGCGAGGTGTCCACCGACGCGGCGACGCCGGACTGGCCCGCGGCGCTGCTCGACGAGCTGGGTGAGGCGGTGCCCGGGCGCGAGACGCTCGACCTCACGGGCATCGACGTCCGGCCGGGTGCGGGCGGGGCACCGTCGCTCGCGATCGAGCGGCGCGACGGCGGCGCGGGCCCGACGCTCGACGAGGCGCTCGGGCGGTTGCCTGCCTGGTCGCTGGTGGGGCGGCGCTACCGGCGGTCCGGCTGATCGTCAGGTGCCGCCCAGGTTCTTGACGGGCCCGGACAGGCCCTGACGGTACGGCAGGACCAGCAGCGGGTCGATCCGGGCGATCTCCAGGCTCGGCAGCCGCAGGTCCTTGGCCACCTTCGGCTCGATCCCGAAGGTCGCGGTCTCGAATGGCGAGAAGATCCCATAATGCAGGTGGCAGCCGGTGGCGTGGCCGGTCATCCCCTCGTAGCCGATGAGCTGGCCCGCGTGGATGCGCTCGCCGGCGCGCACGGTCACCTTCCAGAAGTGGGCGTAGACGCTGCGGTAGCCGTTGCCGTCGTCGGTGATCACCACGATCGGCAGGTCGTTCCACATCTGGCGGGTGTCGAGCAGCTGGTAGTAGCGGGTCAGGCTGCCGACCCAGCCGATGAAGTTGTCGAACTGGCGGCCGGCCGCAAGAACGACGCCGTCATGGGCGGCAGTGATCCGGTCGCCGCAGAACGTGGCGAGGTCCACGCCGTCGTGGAACAGCTGGCCGTCCACCACGCGCGAACCCCAGGGCGTGGGGCCGAACGGCAGCGTGAGCCGGGGGTGGGCGATGGGCCACCGATAGCCGGTCAGCGACGACACGGGCGCGGGCTCTGGCGGGGGCCAGCCGTCCAGCGCTGTGTGCGCCGGGGCCAGCCGGACCCCGGCGGCCGTGCCCGTCGCCGGCGGCGTCGGCTCGGGCGTCGAGACCGGGCTGGCCGTCGAAGCCGCTGCGGGCACGTCGGTGGAGCCGGATGTCGTGGGCTCGATGGCCACGGCCTGGTCGGTTCCGGAGGTCAGGCCACCGGGCAACGAGGGGGTCGGCGGCCGCCAGACCAGCCCCGCGGTCACCAGCAGCACCGCGACGGCGGCGACCGCGGTGACCCCGACGCGGCGCCGGCGATTCGGGCGACGCGTAGGGTGGGCGTGCTGGCGCATTGCCGAAGTGTGCCCGAGCCGGGTTCTGCATGCCGGTCCGGCGCGTGGGCCGGGTATCATGCCGAGGCCGCGCGCCCGTAGCTCAGTGGACCAGAGCATCGGTCTTCGGAACCGAGTGTCGGGGGTTCGAATCCCTCCGGGCGCGCCACACCAACCTGGGCGTGGGCCTCCGCTGAGGCGATGAGCAGCCGGTACTCGTCGCGAGCCGGGATCGCCGTGACGATCCGGTCGTCGCGGACCCGCACCTCCGCGAACAGGCTTGCAGCGATCTCCGCCCGCTCCTCAGGCGTGGCCTTCGTCCACAGGTCGCCGAGGTCCGCGAGCAGCCGGGCGGCGCGGACAAGAACCGCCTCGCCATACGACGGCTGGGGCAGTCCCCCATGCAGGGACGCCATCAAGGCCCGCTTGCGACCGATGTATTCCTCGCGGGTGATGTCGGCCTCCGCGAACAGGTCGCGAAGGTTCGCCAACTGCCGCTCGATGCGGGCCGTATCTACGGCGGGGCGCTCGATCTGCGCTTCGCGACGCTGGAGGCGCTCGATGTCCGCCCGCCAGTCATCCGGGATCACGAGCGTCGCCAACCACTCGCCGACCTGATCTTCGAGGCGGGCGGAGCGCACCCCTCGCTGGGCGCAGTCGTGGCGCTCACGCTGCGACGTACACGCCATGTACAGGACCGGCTCGGTGCCCAACGTGGACCGATGGGCCTCGCCGTAGAGATGCGCACCACAGCGATCACAGACGGCGAGACGGCGGAATGGGTAGACGTTGTGGATCTTGCCGCCGTTCGAGCCTCGGAAGGCTCGCTGGCGCACGGCCTGGATGCTCGCCCAGAGCGGCTCGCCCCAGAGCGGCTCGTGCGGGCCCTGCTTCCACTCGGTGGCGCGGAAGGCGTGGGCCTTGCGCTCCTTGTCCGGGCGCTTGTGCCAGCCGATCTGGCCGACGTAGACGGGGTTGGACAGGATGACCCGGATCGCGCTCCCCGAGAACGGCTGACCCCGCCCGTTGCGGTAGCCGAGGAGGTTCAGGTGGGCCGCCAGCGGCCTCCCCGCCGGACCTATCCGCCTACCGCGCCGTCGCCGCGAGCTTGGCGACGAACCGCCGGAGCTCCGATGCCGGAGTGCGGGTCGCCCGGCCCAGCTTCACGGTCTTGATCTCGCCTTTCGAGATCAGGCCCCACAGGAGCTGGTGTCGTAAACCTCGATGCCGGTGATCGCCTGGAGGATCGGCCCGACGTTCTCGACGCGCGGGCGGCTCGACCGGGCCAAGCTCCTGTACCTGGTCCTAGCCAAGGTCACCGAGGTCGATCTCCACCCCGACGCGGTCAGCAACGTCGAGATGGGCTACCTGTACGAGGAGCTAATCCGCAAGTTCTCCGAGCTCTCGAACGAGACCGCCGGCGAACACTTCACGCCCCGAGAGGTCATCCGCCTGATGGTGGATCTCCTCTTCATCGAGGATGACGAGGCGCTGCGGACGCCCGGCATCGTGCGGACGATGCTCGACCCGGCATGCGGCACCGGCGGGATGCTGTCGGTCGCCGCCGAGTACCTCCGGGAGTTGAACCCCGGCGCCCGGCTCGAGGGCTACGGCCAGGAGCTGAACGCCGAGACCTACGCCATCTGCCGCAGCGACATGATGCTGAAGGGCCAGAAGGCGTCGAACATCCGCCTGGGCAACAGCTTCAGCGAGGACGCCTTCAAGGGCGCCCGCTACGACTACCTCCTCGCCAACCCGCCGTTCGGCGTCGAGTAGACGGCGGAGAACGCGAGCAGGAACCCGAGGATGGGGATGACGGCCCGGATGTCGGACGGGGCGACCTGGCGGATGGCCGCAGTCAGGGTGCCGCCCGAGGTGACCGCCCCGATCGCGCTCCAGAACAGCCCGCCGGCAACGAGGATGTAAGGCGTCACCAGCGCCCGACGGACGGTCACCGGGAGGCTGGCCCACCGGAGGCGGGTCAGCACGGCGAGCCTGGCGGTGGCGACCGCCAGGGCCAGGGCGGCAGCCTCCGACAGCCCGAGCGCGGAGACCGTGCTGAAGGCCACGAGCAGGAGGCCCCCGACGAACGGCCCGACGGCGGCGGACCCGCCGAGGCCCTGCCCCGCGGCCGAGCCGGTCGAGCGCGTCGCCAGGCAGACGGCGGCGCCGGCGATCGCCGCCACCCCGAGCAGCCCGTCGAGCGGCCTGCCGGGGCCGAGGATGTCGGACGACGTCTGCAGATGGATGGCCGCCGGCGCCACAAGCGCGACCCAGACGGCAAGGAGCCAGTCCTCGATCCGCGGCAGCGACCGGGCGCGGACGGGTCGATCGCCGGATGGGGCCTCGGCCGCAACGGGCTGGCTCACGGCTGGTCGCGGGCTACTCGCCGCCCGAGCTCATGCGGCCGTGGCACGCTGGAACGGCATCGACATCCCGTCGAGCACCAGCGTCAGGGCGTCACCGGCCACCCGGGCGTCGACGACCATCTCCTCGCCCATCCCGTCGAGATGCCGCTTCCCGTCGCCGCCGACCGACCAGCGGCTGGCCATCTGCGTGCCGCCGAGTGACCCTGTGGCGCTCCCGTCGGCGCCGAACGTGACGCTGCCCATCCGCCCGTGCCACGCGCCCACGATCGCCTGCGCGAGGGGCCTGGCATCCCGCCCGTCGGCAGGCGGCGTGGCCGGGGCGGTCAGCGAGTCCTGCATCGCCGCAACCGTGGCCATGGCCTCGGCGCGCTGGGTGCGGTCGTGCGAGGCCAGCCCCGGCGCGACGGCGGCGATCGCGGCATCCGGGCCGTCGAGCGCCCCGGCGGGGAGCGGCCGGTCGGCCAGCCGCTCGAGGTTGATCAGGCGGCGGCTGCGGGGCAGGAAGTAGACCCGGACGATGCCCGCGTCCGGGGCGGCGTCGAACTCGGTCCGGCCGCAGGCGAGGCGCTTGCTGGCGACGTCGAGGTAGCAGCGCTCGGGGTTCGGGCCGGCGTCGGTTGGAAGCGGGTCGTGCTCCTTGCTGATCGCCCCCTCGGCCGACTCGACCGTGCCGTCGCGGAGGTCGCGGGTCAGCTGGCCGCCGCCCAGGAGCGAGACGTAGACGAGCACGCCCGCCCCGGCCAGGCAGGCCACCCCGGCCAGGAGGCGCAGGGGGGTCGGCAGCGGCGTCTGCCCCGGACCGGCAAGCAGCGCCACGCCCCCCAGACCGAGTACCAGCGCGATGAGGGCCACGTTCCCGCCCCAGCGACGGTCCACGTCGGCCCAGGTCTTCCGCTGCGCGTCCGTGAGCCGCCCGGCGCGATTCGCCTCGAGGGCGTCCGCCGGGAAGGGGCTCGCTGCCGCCGGTCCGCTCATCGAACACCTCCTGCTGGTAGCACGTGCGTCACGGCCGGCCCGGCCAGCCGTGGATGACCCAGTCGACTCACCCTAAGGCGGACCGCTGCAGATGCATCGCGCGGCCGCGCAGGGAGACCGTGAGCGTGTCCCCCGCCACCCAGGCCTCCGCGTCCTGCTCGCCACCGAGGCCGGTCATCCGGAGCTTGCCGTCGCGGTCGACCGTCCAGTGCCCCTGCGCCGTCTTGCCGTCGGGCATTGCGCCCGTCGCCGTCCCGTCAGCAGCGAACGTCCAGGCCATCGGTCCGAGATGCCACGTCCCCACGATCGCCTCGGCCAACGGCCGCGGGTCGCGCTGGTCGGCCGGCGGCGGGGTCGCCGGAGCGATGGTCGCGTCCTTCATCGCCTCCATGGTCGCCGTCGCCTGGAGCCGGGTCGCCTGATCGTGCGACCGGAGACCGGTGGCGATCGCCGAGACGGCCTGCCCCGGCGAGTCGAGGGCCCCCTCGGGCAGCGGGGCGTCCGGGAGCCGCTCGAAGTTCACGACCTCATGGCTGTCGGGCAGCACGAAGAGCCGCATCATCCCGGCACCCGGTGCGGCGTCGTACATCGTGGAGCTGACCTCGAAATGGCGGTCGCCGATATCGAAGTAGCAGACGGTGCTTGTGCCGCCGCCGCGCGAATGGCTCGAGCTCGACACACTGTGCTTGCCGAAGGGCCCCTCGACCGTCTGGACCTTGCCGGACCGCTCGTCCCGGGCCAGGGCGTTCGTGCCGGGGATCGACCGGAACAGGAAGAACGCCGCGATCGCGAAGGCCCCGAGGCCGACGGCCAGCCGCACCACGGCTGGGTAGTGCCCGCCCGACGACGTCAGGATCAGCGCGCCGACGACGGCGAAGATGCCGGCTCCGACGAGCTCGTTCTTCCACCAGGCCCGCTCCTGCCGGCCGACCACGGCCCGCTGTGCGGGCGTCAAGGTGCCGCCGCGGTTAGCCTCGAGGGCATCGGGGACCAGCGCCTGACCGACGGACACGTTCATCGGGCACCTCCTCGCCGGGCGGGCGCCGGCTTCGGCTGGGATGGTCGGTCTCGCGGCGACCGCCGAGGGACGCGCATCACGCAGGCTCCTGCCGGTCGCTCTACGGGAGCCGACCCAGGACGGTCATCGCCTCGGCCTTCATGGCGTCTGCCGATGGAGCGGCAGCCCCGACCACGAGGTCGTTGAAGCCGAAGAAGGTCGCCCCCCGGAGGACGTCCATCCCCACGCCCTCAACCCCGATCGAGTTGGGCTTGAGCTGGTCCAGCAGGGCATCCGCGCCGGGCGCGAAGCCGGGGATCTTGGTGATGGTCATCCCCTGGTTCAGTTGCGCAGCGTTGGCCTGGAGCTCCGCCAGCGCGGAGGCCTCAGCCTTCTGCGCGGTCGCGACGTCCGGCGCGACGGCCACGACCACCTCGAAGACGTTCTTGGTCTGGTAGCCGTAGATGCACACCTTGCCGTTGTCGCTGAGTGCCTCCTCCTTGCCCGGCCCGAAGCTGGCGCCGGCGAGCGCGCCCGCCTCGGCAGCCGGGATGAGCTGGCAGGGATCGATCGCGGTCGGCACGGCCGTCGGGCCGCTCGAGGCGCTGCTCGTGGAGCCCCCGCTCGACGGCGCCGGCGAATCGGTCGGGGATGCCGTCGGCGCAGGGGTCGGTGCCGCGGTGGCCACGGGCGGCAAGGTCGCGGCGGCGGTCGCCTGCGCGATCGCCGTGGGCGCCGTCGTCGTGGTGGTCGCGCTTCCGGTGCAGGCGGCGATGCCCACCACGCAGAAGACGAGCAACGCGTGGCGCGCCGGGCCAATGATCGAGGACGCCGAGGTCATGATGCTCCTCCCGGAATCGCTGGAGGGGCTGGGGGGTGCCGACGAACGAGGCCCGGCATCAGGAGCCGAGGACGTCGTGGGCGAGCGCGGCCGCCTCGTCGAGGGTCACGGCCGGGCCGCTCACGTGGACGGTCATGCCGCCCTGCGGCAGCATGACGACCAGCAAGGCCGACGTCGGCGCGGCAGGCGCCGGCATCCCCGTCTGCGTGCGCCCGAGGGCCCGGAGGCCGAGGCCGCTCACCACGGTCGCGCCCGCGGGGACGGTCGAGCCGCTGAGCCCAGCCAGTATGGCGCTTCCCGGCGCCAGCCAGCCGATCGTCGCCCCGCCGGTCGGATTGGACGAGATCCAAGTGCAGACATGGTTGTCCCAGGCCTGGAAGGTGATGTTCACGCCGATCGCCTGGTCGATCGTGGCTGCCGGCAGCAGCTTGCAGACGTCCATGCCGAACGGGATCGCCCCGGTGCCACCCGACGCCGGGGGGCTCGCCGCGTCCGTCGCGGCGGCGTCCGACGGGGCAGCCGATGACGGGGAAGTCGCTGCCGAGGGGCTGGCTGCCGTCACCGCCGAGGGGGAGGCGGGCGGCGCTGCCGAGGCAGGCCGAGCAGTGGCGGGCGATCCGCTGCAGGCGGCGACGCTCATCATGGAGAGGACGAGCAGCGCCCGCCGCGCGGAACCGGGGATCGAGGTCGCCGGGATCATGATGCCCCTCTCTGGATCGGTGGGGAGACTCGAGGCTGCGCGGCCCGAGCGCCGGCCCGCGGTGCATGTCTTGCACGCGGTTCACGTCTCATAGACCGCCTCGCCCGTTGCCCGCGGCCGGATCCGCCAGGAGCGTGATCGCGGTCGCGATCCGGTCGGCGGGAAGGTCGGCGCGCTCGTTGAGCTGCCGGACGAGGCTCTCGTCGCGAGCGGTGATGAGGGAGAACACGACCTGGTCGACCGGCATGAAGATCGAGCCGACGTGCTCCACTGGGCTGCCCTCGGCGGTCATCGCCCGTGCCGCTGCCTCGAGCCGCGGGAGCACGTCACGGAGCACAGTCAGGTCGACGCCAGGCCAGTAGCGCTCGACGAGGAACGTCGTGCGCGGATCCGGATCGGGACGCTGATCCATGGCCGGCGACGCTACGCCCGGCGCCCCGCCGACGAAAGAGGCGACCACCCCTATCAGTGGCCGCCGGCGTGGCGGCCCTACCCCTCGCCCGACGCCCCAGCGCCCCCGGGGCCGTCGGGCGGGTGCCCCGCCGCCATCACCGCGCCCAGCTCGGCGCGCGAGTGGATCCCCAGCTTCTCGTACACGCGCCCCAGCACGTTGCCCACGGTCTTGGGGGCCAGGAACGAGCGCTCGGCGATGTGGCGGTTGCTGAGGCCGCTCGCGGCCAGCTCCGCCACCTGGAGTTCCGTCTCGGTCAGCTGCTCCGCCGCCCGCGGCCGGAGGCCCACCCGCCCGAGCTCCGACCGCGCCCGCGCGACCCAGACAGGCGCGCCGAGCCCCTCGAAGACCTCGAGCGCCTCGCGCAGCGTCGCGTCGGCGAGCCGCTTCTCCTTGCGCCGACGGTGGAGCCGGCCCTTCGCCAGCAGAGTCCGCCCGCGCTCGAAGGGCATCGGCAGGCGCTCGTGCTCGGCCAGTGCGCGGTCGAACGAGACGACCGCCGCGTCGAGGTCCCCCCGTGCCGCCGTCAGGAGCCCCGCGCTGCGGGCGCCGACGGCCAGCACCCAGGGCGTCGGAGCCACGCGGGCGGCCTCGTCCAGACGCGCCTCGACCGCTGCCGCCTCGTCGAGGTGACCCAGCGCGAGCGCAGCCTCGACTTGGTCCCCGGCGAGCTTGAACCGTCCCGGGTGCCGGGCGCCGATCCGGTCGGCCAGCGAGGTCGCCGCGGTCAGCTGGGCGTCCGCCTCGGCCCAGGCCTCGGTTGTCAGGGCCACGAAGCCCAGCACCTGGCGGTGAAACACCTCCACCGTTGCGTCGCCGCGCTCGGACGCCAGCCGGATGCCCTCCTGGGCCCACCGCCGTGCGTCGTCGAGGCGCCCGTCGTGCGCGGCCACGAGCGCCAGCCCGCGGAGGCCCCACGCCGGGTAGACGTCGGGGCCCTCGCGCTCGTAGCCGGCCATCGCGGCCTCGGCGAGCTGCCGCGCCTCGGCCCAGTCGCCGCGGTGGAGGAGCAGCCCCGAGAGCATCACCAGGTTGAACGGGTCGTCGCCCGCCGGGCCCGACTTGGACCGGATCAGCGCGCGCGTCATGTCGATCGCTCGGTCGAGGTCGTCGGCCATCCGTGCGATCCCGAAGGCGCTGCCGTCCGCCCCCTCGTGCTCCCAGGAGCGGCCGTCGCGGGTGATGAGCGCGCGGCCCCGCTCGACGTCCCCCGGCCGGGTCGGCCGGACGAGGCCCAGCTCGCCCACCGCCCGGAGCAGCAGCACGTTGGCCGTCAGGTCCGCGTCCACGGGGCCGGTGGCCCCCTCCAGCAGGCGAACGGCCTCGTCGACCATCGCGACGCCCCGCTCGAGGTCGAGCTGCATCGTGACGAACGCGGCCCGGCCGAGGACCATGGCGCAGACCGCTGGGTCGTCGCCGGCCCCCTCGACCGCGCGCCGGCCCAGCTCCACCGCCTCGGGGACGCGCCCGTGGTAGTAGCGGATGAGCGCCCGCAGGCTGAGCGCCGCCGCGCGGAGGGGCCCGGGCGCCGGGATATCGCGGAGGGCGGCCTCGAGGATCGCGTCCGCCTGGACGATCTCCGACAGGTCGATGAACAGGCATTCGGCCGCCGCCACGGCGCGGCGGAGCCCCGCGCCGTCCGGGTCCGCGGGCGTCAGCCGCGCCGCCGCCTGGTACATGGCGGCCGCGTCGAGGGTCGCGCCACGCGATCGCGCTCCCGCCGCCGCGGTCTGCAGGACGAGCGCGACGGCCTCGTCCGGCTCGGTAGCCGCCTGGCTGAGGTGGCGAGCCCGGGCGTCGGGCGATCCCGTGGCCCGGGCCAACGTCGCGTGGGCCGACCGCAGCTCGGCCGGGTCGTCGAGCGTGAGCACTGTCTGGGCGAGGAGCGGGTGGGTGAACCTGACGACGTCCCGGTCGACCGCCACGATGCCCGCCTCGTCGGCCGGGACCAGGTCGGCCCGGTCGACGCCCGCTGTGTCCAGCGTGCCGAGCGTCGGCTCGACGGCCGCGGCGGCCAGCAGGAGCGCGTGCCGCGTGGCCGAGGGCAGCTCCCGGATGCGCCCGGCCATGAGCGAGCTCAGCGACTCGGGCACCGGCAGCGGCTGGCCGGGCGCGACGGCGGCGCCCGAGCGCTGGAGGGCCCGCGCGATCTCGAGCGCGTAGAGCGGGTTGCCCCCCGACGCGGTCTCGATCTGGACCAGCGCCAAGCGCGGGAACGAACGCCCCAGCCGGAGCTCGAACAGCCGGTGGAGCGACCCGAGCGGCAGCGGCCCGACGGCGACCCACTCCAGTCGATCGGCTGGCGCCGCCGCGACGAGCGCGTCCGAGGCGGGGGTCGCCGCCCCGGCCCTGACGGACACGACCACGCCGACCGGCCGGTCGACGAGGCGCCGGACCGCGTAGGCGAAGATGGCCGCCGAGCTCTCGTCGAGCCACTGCGCGTCGTCGAAGGCGAGCAGCACCGGGCGCTCCGGCCGCGCCAGCGCGCGCAGCAGCCCCGCCACGGCCACCGACAGCGTCCGCTGGTCCGGTGTGGCGCCTGACGGTTCGACGCGCAGCAGCGCGACCTCGAGCGCGTGGCGCTGCGGCTCCGGCAGCCGGGCGATCGCGTCGTCGGGCAGCCCCTCGAAGGCGTCGCTCAGGCCTCCGAGCGTGAGCCCCTGCTCGGCGCGGGCGGGGATGGAGGTGAGGACCAGCCAGTCCCGGGCGCGCGCGTCGTCCAGCGCCGCGCCCCAGATGGTCGTCTTGCCGATCCCCGCCTCGCCCTCGAGCGCCAGGAACGCGAGCGACCGGGCGGCCCGGTCCATGAGCCGTCTCACCGCCGCGAGCTCGACGCCGCGGCCGACGATCTCCTCCGACAAGCGGAACCCCCTGTCGCGTCCTGCGGGCGCGGTCCCCCGGCGGCTCCACCGCGGGCACCGACGCCGTGCCGCCGTCTAGGCGGACGTTACACCGGAGTCCGGTGGCGCGGTGCGCAGCCGATCGAGTTCGGCTCCGACGCCGTCGGCCATCCCGGGCTCGCCCGGTCGGAGCCGGGTGACGGAAGTACTAGGAAGAGGCTCGGACCCGATGTGTTAAATAAGCCGGGACGGCGTCTACAATGACCGCAGACGCCGCGACGGCGTCGGCCATCAAGAGCGTGCGAGAGCCCTGGCTCGTCTGACCACGCAGCAACCAGCCGGTTCCCCTCGACCCGGCAACGGTGCTTCCGCCAGGTGCGATGGGAGTCGAGGACATGACCGTCAAGCTCGTCATCGAGATCACGTCACCCCTGACGCCCGACGACCACGACCTCCTCACGGGGATCTCGGTCCTCACGCTCGCCATCGCCAACCGCGAGATGGCGGAGAACCGCTTCCCGGACACCTTCCCGCCCGAGGAGGAGGCAGGGCCCCAGCCGCAGGACGAGGTCGCCAGCCCGCCGAAGCTCTGCGGCGACCTGGAGCACAGC